>JBEIEO010000203.1:0-5187 GCA_040382895.1 Halobacteriovoraceae bacterium | reverse complement strand
GACCGCGTTTAATCGCCACGATATTAATGCCAAACTGTGTGCGCAGTTTTGCACCCAACAGAGTTCTCCCTACATGCTGGCTATCCGCATCTACTGTGAGATTAACCAAATGCACATTCCATGGAGAGAGGTGATTGAAAAATAGTTCCTGCTTCTTAGGTTGTTGAAAGTAGTCCAGGAAAGTGTTCTCAAACCATGTGTAAGAGGCTTCGAGTTTTTTATAAGTTATCCCGATTAGCATCAATAAAAGAATAAGACTCAAAGCTAGAATGATTTTGAGCGGTTATATTTTCAGTTTGGGATTGAGGTAAGTTTTCAAAAACGTTACGAGTTTTCAATTGCGAGCTTGCTGAAATTTGAGCATAGGAGATGGTATTAACAACGAGAGTTAAAATAAAGCAACACACAAAAAAGAGATTAGATAAAAAACTCTCATGAGGCATTTCTACTTTATCTCAAACATGTGCTGACTCCTATATAAACCTAATTTTCTTTGTCTTGAAACCAAGCGGTTTGGTGATAGATCCTGATGCTTTAGAATTCTTCTTAACGTCGATAAACGTTGAAGTTAACAAGGAGTTTCTATGGCCACTACAATTTTCGGGAAGCATGGTTCAAGTGATCTTCCTCTGGAATCAGAATTCACCAACATGCATCCACTGATCAGTTGGCGCTCAGTTGTCGCGGGTTTACTCATTGCCTTTTTTTGCATGGTGGGATTTTTAGGCTTAGGCATGGCCTTTGGTGGAATCGGCATGGATCAAGATACCAGTGCTAAGAGTGTTGGCATTTTCACTGGTGCCTGGTTTTTGATCTCCGCCCTGCTTTCACTTTTTATTGGAAGTTATTTTGCAGCGAGAGTTTCAAAGTTCCAAACCGGAAGGATCGGTTCTGCGCAGGGGCTAGTGATAGCCGCACTTTTTCTAGGATTTTTTCTTTATGAGATGTTGAGTGCCATTGGAAACCTCGGCTCAGCTACGAGTAATATTATTGGCAAAAGCGCCACCATGGCAGGCCCTGGTATCTATAAACTCGCCGATAGCCCGGCCGTGGGAAATATGGTGGAAGATGCCATGGGTGATTTGAACCTGCGCTCTGATCCTAAGCAAGTTGCCTCAGGTGTTGCTGGCCGTCTGATACGAGGAGATGCGGAAGGAGCTAAAAATTATCTTTCGCGACAATCGGGAATTACACCTGAAGAAGCCAATATGCGAATCACAGAGATGAAAATTCAAGTGGATCAAACCATTGAAAGAACCAAAGAAGGAGCAGCCACGGCGCTAAAGTCCACTGGTTGGTCTTTGTTTTTGTTAGTGATTTTAGGGGCTCTATCAGCGGTTTTTGGAGGATCACTTGGATCGGTGGCCAATTATCGAAAGCCTTTGACTCGAAGAGAGTATTCATCACAAACAGTTCATGCTTAATAAAAAAAGCCATCTTGAGAGGATGGCTTTTTTTTATCTGATATTGTTATTATCCATGTTGAGAGACTTGAACCCGAAGCGATCACTGAATTGGATCGCCAGTTTTTTCATGTCCTGATCGCCACCATAAACTTCAATGTACATGTCAAAAATTTTCCGACTGGCGCGTAACTCTAACTTTCCATCTTTGAATTTCCATTTGCCTTTGCCCGATCCCAGATTGGGAAGGTGATAGAAAAATCTTTGGTCTTTATAAAGAGCTATTTCGACAGGGTAATCATTATTGACGATACTCTTATCGATGGTCAGGTTAGGATCTGAGGGCATATTTTTTTGATTGATGAAAGCGCTGAACTCATTTTGATTTTCTGCTTTATATACATCTGCACTGCCGCTTTTTCCTGTGCAAGATGTGAAAACTAAAAAACTCAGGATTAAGATAACTTTCATAGGCTTCCTTCGACTCTATCTCTTCATCATAAAATGAGTGTTTCCTTTCGGTCATCTAAAAAGACACGCCGTCAGAGGATTTTCGGAAAAGATGGGGCCACAATGAGCTGGAGACGTTTATGAGCCGAAACCTTTCTCTTTTAAAGCCCCTGATGTTTCTCCTACTCATGGCAGCAGTGGTGATCGTTTATTTCAATGGTGGAGAAGAGGCCATGAATTTTACCGGTCTTCGAAATGATTTATTACACCTACAGCAACAGTATGATCAACATCCATCCAAAGTACTGACGCTATTTTTCCTGGGCTATGTTGTCTTAACCGCATTCTCTATTCCCGGATCTTTAGTCCTGACATTAATG
Source organism: Halobacteriovoraceae bacterium (assembly GCA_040382895.1). GTDB lineage: Bacteria > Bdellovibrionota > Bacteriovoracia > Bacteriovoracales > Bacteriovoracaceae > Peredibacter. Next base: position 2,954 of record JBEIEO010000203.1, on the reverse strand, counting down.
GCCGGAGCTATTTTTGGAACACCCCTGGGATTACTTCTGGTCTCTCTGACCGGAACTTTGGGGGCCTTGATCGCTTTTTTGATTGCTCGTTATCTTTTGAAAGACTATGTCTCGCACAAATTTGCCCGGCAGTTTGCAGCTATAAATCGCAATTTAAAAACTGATGGTGTTTCTTACTTATTCACTTTAAGAATGATTCCGGTTTCTCCGTTTGTGGTGATTAATCTAGTAATGGGAGTCACCACTATCCATTGGTACACTTTTGTCTGGACGACTTTAATCAGTATGATACCTGGAAACTTTCTCTATGTGTTTGCCGGTCGCCGCATTGGCGAGATTCGATCACCAGCAGAGATCATGACTCTTCCCTTAATTATTGCTCTGAGTTTGTTAGGTATTTTACCCTGGGCGATCAGAGGAATCATCAAAATGCGCAAACACAAATGGAAGCCCAGAGTGGGGTAGTTTTTCCTAAACAAATAATTTTCTCAATGTTTAAACCTTGAAAACTTCATTCATGACTGTGGCAGGACTTTTGCTTTGCTATAAGCGGTAAGAATTAGCAAGGAGGCAATATGTTTAATGCAATTGGTGATCAAGATTCAACCTTGAATATTCCAGAGGAGATCTTGCGTCGAAACTGGCCTGTTTCACACTCCGAAGCAGCTGATGAAAATGATTCAGCCTGGGATATTTTGAACGAAGATAACTCTTTGGATGGTTTAAAACGTCACTGGTTCAAACAAAATTATATCAACCATTCATCACCTGATAAACCCCTGATCACCTATCATTGAGGAGAAGTATGTCTAACAGAAAAGAAATACTCATCATTGATGATGAAGTGAATTTTCGCCTGGATCTGGCGGAAATTCTGGTGGAACAAGGCTTCCGTGTGATCACCGCTTCCAATGGGGTAGAAGCGATCAAGCATATTTTGAACGAGGGACGCACTCCTGATCTTATTACACTGGACTTTAAGATGCCTCTCAAAGATGGATTGGCCTTTAAAGCAGAACTTGATCAGATTAAGCCTGAGATTCCCCTCATCATGATCTCGGGATTTTTGCCGGAACAAAAAAAACTGAAAGGACTCAAGGCATGTCTCTCCAAACCCTTAGATAAGCAACAGTTTCTTTCTGTGCTGGAAAACGAATATATCTGGAGCTAATAAGGAGGCCCTATGGCCACAACCGTAACCCATAAGTCGAGTCGCTACTATAAAACCACTATCCGTAAAAAGACTTACACTCAGACGGTGAGCATCGCTGTAGGTTGCTTCATGATTCTTATTGGACTCAGTGGCATTTTGAATCCGGAATTTATGGGGATGCATTTAAGTGCGATGCATACGTTGGTACTTATCGGAACTGGTGGTCTTGCCGTGTGGGCGGCTCATCAACCGAATATGAAAAGGGCTTACCGCGTAAGTTTAGGACTGGGCATTTTTTTCGCCCTTCATGCGCTGGCAGGGTTTATCCTGGGAGAACCCGGCACTCCACGTGTGGGTTATGATGCTCCCGATGATCTTTTACTGAGAATTGCCCCAGGTTTTTTAGAATTAGGTACTGTGGATCACGGAGTACATGCGTTTCTTGCGATCTTTTTTATTTCCGGCGCGATCTCCTGGCGCCGGCATCATAATGAAACTATTTCTGACGGATGAAATGATCTATCGAAAACTTTCCAGCACCTTTCAGCGTAAAAAAGAAGCTGATGAAAAAATACAGAAGCGCCATTTCTTTTTTCTGAAAAGGATCTGCGCCATGAACCACAACCGCAGCGACCAGCATCGTGATAGCAAGAAAGACTGCTGCTGGACGAGTGAGAAAACCGACGCAAAGTAACAGACCCCCCAGGAGTTCTGCACCCACGGCAAGCCACGCAAATAACTCCGGAAGAGGAAAACCCATGTGAGTCAAACCACCGATTAATTGCTCACCCGGTGGAAATTTCGGCAAACCATGGGCAAGGCCCATGGTAAGGCCCGCAAACACTCTCAGAATCGCCTGAGCGAAATCTCCCAGAGCTCCCTCACTACAACCAAATAACAGGGTTCTCATTTTTTTCTCCTTTAACGCCCTTGAGCATATCCAGACTAAACAGAGCGGTCAAGATTGTGGCTCAATTCAGGTGAATCCTTGAAGTGGGCCCGCTAAATTTTCAGGTACCTTGGAGGAATGCATGACCTATAAGCTCATTCTGTCTCTGATGCTCATGACTCTGGTTTCCTGTGGAGATAATAGTCCCTTCGATGAAGATTACTGGGATGACCCGGGGGAAGGGGATGAGCAACAACGAGAATCAGACACGAGAAGTTTTACTGCCAATCTTGATCCGCTTACAGCTAACGTGGGAAATCTAGATGGAAGCATTTCTATCACGGTAACAGATACTGATGCGCAATCAGTGATTCAGCTTAATGAAGTTCCTCAGAGTTTGATGCAGGCCCAGAAAAGTTTTACCAGCTTAAGCTGTGAATCTTTCCGCAATATCGCGTTTCCGGATATCAATAATCCGACAGGGGAATTCAAAGGAATTAACACCACTGAAACCACTTCCCGGGAGGCATTGATCGCCGAACTTAATCAATCCTTTCCCGGTAATGGCGATAACACCAATCTGGAAGGACGAAGAGTGGTGGTGAGTGCTTTCATTCTCAATAACTCAAATCCCAATCCTCAGAACGCGACACTCATTCCCATCGCCTGTGGAAGTCTGACTCTTACCCGCAATACCGAAGATGACGATGATGATACTAACGGGACAACAGCTGGCGGAACTACTGGTGGCATCACCACCGGTGGTTCAATTGACGGAGGCACAGTGGGTGGGGCCATAGGATCTACGAATGGTGGAATAGGCGTTGACGGTGGAGCTGGTGGGATCGATGGAACAATTGGTGGGGCCATTGGTGGCACCACAGGAGGTACCACCTTTGGAGGGACAACTGG
>JBEIEO010000202.1:0-5187 GCA_040382895.1 Halobacteriovoraceae bacterium | reverse complement strand
GTCAGGGCAAAAGGTTTTTCCATTTCCCACTTGATGGGTTTATTCAACAGTGCCTCAAGATTTTGCAGGAATTCAACTCCATTGCGTGCGCGATGATTAAAAACCAGCTCATGCCTTAGGGAAGTCTCAGGTGGCAAGTGGAGCTGATGATCAAGAATATACTTCTGCATCACTTGCCGGGTTATAAGATTCAATTCGTCCAAAGGTCTATCGGATTGATAGAAGACTTCGATTATCCGATGAGAGATTGTTCCCGAGGCCAGTGCATCGAGATCAGAATTTAGTGTGATGGAAGGAAAGATTTTATCCACATAATTGAAATAAAATTTTCGAGGGCAATCCAGATAGGTTTGAAACTTTGAAGCAGAAAAGCTGCCTTTAAATTGTTTCTGAATGAGGGCCGCAAAGGAATCAGTTAAACGTCTGTTAGTGGATGGAATGGGTGGTTCCTGAGCTATCAGCTCAATACCGGAAAAAAGTCTTTTCCAGATCAGACTGTGCTTCAAAGTCGATTCTGACATAAGCACCAGAACCTCGGATGCTGAGAATAAATCCATGAATTCCCATTGTTTAAACAGCAACTCCAATTCATTTCGTTTCAAAGGACCCAACGCAGCCAGAGCTTTCTGAATACTTTCGGTGTAATTTTGACCGAGACTTTGAACTTCATCGAATCGGTCATCCACACAGACCAGTACTCTTTGCTTTCTTTTTACTTCTTCCAAAGAAGACATGTCCTTAAGATCAATATTGAGATCTTGCGATGACATTGGGACAAAAGAACTTCGGGGTTGATTCAAAGTGACCACTTCGTGCAACAGCTTCAAAAAGAACCGGTCCACCTTGATTGTTTCATCAGTCAATCCACTCATCAGTTCCAGAGCTTCCAGATACAATTCGATAGCTTTTAGTTGTTTATAACTTCCTTGTGCAAAAAGAGATTTGATTAGCTGCTGGCGATTGTTAGATAGCCCAAGCTTTAAGTCTTCAGAGTTGGTGAATTTTCCTGCTTCAAGACTTAAGTTGTAGTGTAGCTCTTGAAGTTCGGTCTGAACCAACTGGTGAGGAATCTTAAAGGCAACTGCCCGGGAAGGAATGAGATCCATGTGCAGTGAGTTTAACTTGGATACGCCTAAAACGATCTGATCTCCTGTATGGATAATATCTTTGAGTCTTCGAGCAATTTCACGGGAATTCACTTTAAGCCATATGGCCTTCGGCGATTGAGGGATGACAGGCAGGAGTTTTTCATAGGTTTTGGCATCATTAAGCCAACTTAACCAGTCTGAGCGTTTGAGTTTTTCTTTTAAGCTCAATGGGAAAGGTATGATCACTTCATAACGGATCGACAGGGCTTTGACCAAATCAATTTGTTGCCCGTTGAGATGTTGAAATCCCCAGAGGACGTAGGTCTTTTTCATCTCAGGTATTTCTTCCACTGATCTAAGTGTTTCTGCGATCCGATGATAGGCCCCATGCTCATCCAGGTAACCAGTGACATCCAAAAGTCGCCAAAACAAGCTGACGGCTTGTCGAATTTCCTCTGGTTGCTCTTCCATCACCGAAGCCAACGCATCTTCATTCATGCTGAAACTTCTTAGATCGGAAAAAAGATTATAGGCCTGGAGAAACTGCTCAAAACCGAGATGAGGAAGATATTTATTTTTAAGAATTCCAAATATCAAAAGTAATTCTGATTTTCGCTTAACTTGAGGCTTCTGTTCATCGTTGGTCCATAGATTGTTGATGAGATCAGAGGTAAATTTGGCGATAGTGATGACATCGGCTCGTGAAGAATCGGTTAGAAGTAGGCGCAGGCCATCAGCTTTAGCGGGACTAGGAGTAACGAAGACTGTTTGTTTGGAAATAGACTCTATTTCAGTGAGAAACTGGTCTTTTCGGGAAAAATAAACAATCTGCATCATAGAGGCAAATTCTACCTCTCCCGCAGAGAAAGATTAACAAAAAATGTTGGCCGTACTATAAAATAGACCTGCAAGGAGTTCATATGCTGGAAGCCAGTCGTCTTTATAGTTTTCTTGATCACAAAAGCGGATTTAATATCCATTTTCTGGAAGGTCAAAAAATCATCCATGATCTGGTGCTACTCCACCCTATGAAACAATCTGGTTTCGCTTACTTCCGTGATACTTTCCTGGGTTTACTTCCCATAATCTTCTTCCTAAAACCCGGCGAAAGTCTCGGTATTTACATCGATTCAGAAGACCCTTATTTCCGACTAAAAATTGAGACCAATAGCGCAGGCCATACCCGCACACTCTTATTACCGGAGGAATTTAATCTCTTCCCGATGAAAATCACCGGTAACATCAGAATCACTAAAATTTTTAGCAATAACAAATCACCTTATACTTCGATGTTGGAACTCAAGGCTGTTGATACCCGAGAAGTCATCAATCAGGTGCTTTGCGAATCTTATCAGACAAACTCAGAAGTGATTGTTGGGGATATTAGTGACCAATCCGTTATGGTGACGAAACTTCCTCCGCTGAATGTGAATTCAACTCTGGAGGAAAGCGTTTCTCGGCAGGAATACATCAAAAAGCATAAAGCGTTTTTTCACTCCGTCTTTGAGATGGCCAGTGATGACATCGAAAAGATTGTGAAAAAGTTTGAGGATTATGGTTACACTTATCTTGGCTCAAGACAGATCGGTCTTTTCTGTCCTTGTAGTCAGGAAAGAATGGTTCTAAATCTGAGAGGTCTCTACTCTCAGGACGTCGATGAGCTCTTTCATGAAAAGGATCATGTTTCCATCAAGTGTGACTATTGTAAAAAAGAATACAACATCACCAAAGCTGAAGTGATCGGTAGCTAAGTTACTTGAACGGGTTGATGAATTTCAACTCAAGTCCGAGCTGCTTCGGTCCACTGAGAATTCTTTCAAATATCTGGGAATCATCATAGATTCCGCAAAAGTTTTCAGCTCTTGCACCAGTGGCGATCACCAAATTCGTCAATTTGGTTCGCTTGGCCTGAGCATTGGTGCCAGATTTTTCAAACTCAAACCATTGTTTACCCTGATCCGGCATATCCACAAATCGCGAATCACCTGAAGTCACCAGTACCAGATACTCGGCTGAATCTTTCGAGTAACTAAGTGCCTCTGCCAAAGATCGTTCCAGATCACTCAAAATACTCCGTGCTTTTTGAAAGTCTTTAACCTGGAGAGCTGCCAGGTAACTAAAATCTCTTAAGATCATGAGATGTTTGGAAGAAACTTTTTTAAATGACTGGTAAAGGTTTTTGAAGTCATCATGGATGCTAGAGAAACATCCCTGCTTATCACAACTTCGGTCGTAAATGAGCTGATTTTGCTTTAGTGGGATTGCTTCGCGATAATGAAATGTTTCTGCCCCCGGAGTTGGTTCTTTTCTTAACCAAAAATAGAGCGAGCTAAGAAACATCAAACCTTTTTCACCACACTGATTGAGTGATACCAGTGACTGGCCGTTGTTTGCCCCCACTTCAAGGACTCCAGTATTATAACCATTTCCACTGAGATAACTCCAGATGGGTCTGAGCTCGGCATCTTCACAGTTAAGTTTCACGTTTTTTTTACCAGTAATCTGCGAGAGGAATGTCGATTCAGCAGAATTACGAAGATTGTAGAGATTGTAGTTCCAGGTTTTACCAATGCAGGTATTTTCTTCGAAAGCCGTTTTTCTTTCACCAGAATATTGAAAACGCAGCATCGCCAGTTGTTCTTCTTCCAGGCCAGCAATCTGAAACCAGATGATCTTCGTTGGAAGAATACCAAATTCGTGTTTTTTTAAATTTAAACTCGTCACCTGTGCGCAACCGGCCAACAACAATACCACTAACCATTTCATGGCTCTTCCTCCTGCAACGACATCTTAAAATCATCTACCAGTGCTGCGATCCCAAAACTATGCTCAAAGATGAATAAATAGAAAACTGTGGCAAATAGAAACAGCTGACCTAGTACATAAATCGAATACCAACCTGAGTAAACGCAGGCAAGGTGCAATAAAAACATCAAAGTCATTTTGAGATAAGCGCGTTTTTGATAGCGGGCTTTCCTTACTGAAACGATAAGGAATATTCCCCCTAATAGGATAAAGATTGTGGCGACCTGGTCGGCGTAAGCGCTAAAAAAGGCAAAGCATAAAAGGGCGGCCATCAAGGGAATCCGCGAGACGACTTTTTGCTGGATCAGACTGAAGTTTCCTATGAGCATGATAGTTTGCAATAGCAAACAGAGAGTTCCCGTTATGAGAGGGAGTGGGCGCCACTTCATCCACATCCAGGGAGTCATGAGTCCCAGATCCGTTGCCGCTAATCCCATGAGATAAACAGCTGAGCAAAACCCCACCATGTAAGCCACCACTCGGGCCGGGTGGTTTGGTAGACCAAACTGAATCATCAATTTTATAAAAAGCACACAGGATAACAGGCCCAGCCCGATATGAAACCCTATGAGGAAAGAACTATCCATCGTGCCATCCGCCAGATAAAATAATAGTCTGATTATAAACATTTTTGGATAAATGTCTTAGAGTCATTTTGGATTAAAATGATACGTCGCGCGATAGGAGGCTAGATGGACGCTACTACGATGGAAGCCAGTCGAGAGATCATGTGGAATATTCCCTTCTGGATGAAGGTGGCCATGTATCTGTCATTAGCAGCTGCAACAGCAGTGTTCGCTCAAGGGCTAATTGAAAAATACAAGTATGTGACTCAAGGGAAAGACTGGAAACAGATTTTGCCCAAGCAGTTTAACATCGAGAATTTTTTCAGAACAATTTTCTTTCAGGGCAAAGTAACCAGAGATCCATTCGTGGGTGTGTTTCACTCCATGATTTTCTATGGATTTGTTACTCTCTTTATCGCCACTGAATTTGTAGCGATTCAATACGATACACCTTTTAAAGTTTTTACTGGAACCGCGTATAAGATTGTTTCGTTAATTGCCGATGTCGGTGGATTCTTTGTACTGGTGGGTATCGCACTAGCTTACTATCGTCGTTATGTGAAACGCCCGAAGTATCTTTCTGCGACTAATCCAAAACAAGAAATGTTCATGTACGCCATGCTGGTAACTCTGGTGGTGGTTGGTTACCTACTCGAAGGTATCCGTATCATGGCCAACAATTTTCCTGAGATTGAGAAAACCTGGTCTCCTCTTGGATATATGTTAGC
>JBEIEO010000201.1:0-5257 GCA_040382895.1 Halobacteriovoraceae bacterium | reverse complement strand
GATTGGTTTACCCAATTCGTTACAGGTCTTGATCATTTTTTTCTGAATGGATGGAACCAGATGGTTTCCAACTTCTACTCCCATGTCACCACGGGCGATCATGATAGCGTCTGAAACCTGAACGATACTTTCCATGTTATCCAGAGCTTCTGGCTTCTCGATTTTTGAAACGATGGGAATCTGCAATTTCATCGTATGGAGGAGAGACTTCACGGCCAGTACATCTTCAGCTGTTCGAACAAAACTCAGAGCAACATAATCCACACCTTGCTTGAGTCCGAACAAAAGATCCTCGCGATCTTTATCAGTGAAGGCAGGTGCCGAAACTTTGACGTAAGGAAGGTTGATCCCCTTATTTGATTTAAGCAGGCCCCCCACTTTGATTTTGATTTTCAAAACTTCGCGATCTTTTTCAATCGCTTCGGCAACGATCAATCCGTCGTCAAAGAGAATGCGTGCACCGACGTGGGCATCTTTCACCAGGTTTTTATAAATGGTTGGAATAAAATTCGCTGCGTACTCTGGATACTGATCTTTCACATGGGAAGGGCCGATGACCCACACCTCGTTATCTTTGAGCGTCAGAGGCTCCGGCAATTTATCCACACGGATTTTTGGCCCTTGGAGATCGAGCAGAATTGCTATTTCTTTCCCAACGTTCTTAGAGGCTTGACGAATGTTTTTAATGGATTGTTCATGGGCTTCATAGGTTCCATGGGACATATTAACTCGGGCAGCATTCATCCCTGCCAGAATCATTTTCTCTAGCATCTCAATAGTGTTAGAGCTAGGTCCGATGGTCGCTATGATCTTGGCTTTTCGCAAAGACATAGGATTATTCTTTTGATGAGGTTTAATAAATTAACTTAAGCGTTTAAAATCTTTAATCGACTCGATCTGCTCTTTGTTAGCAATCTTCATCGCTGCAAGCCGGCTCTCGTATTGGTCAATGACCCGGCCCTTGTCTTCTTCGTAGGCCATCTTGGTCCGCTGGAGTTCCGTCTGGTGCGCCATATCCTTTTCGTTTAAATCTTTAGCACGTGAAGCACTCATAACCTTTAATTTATTCTCATATTCGTTAGTTATCAACTTTAATTTAGCTTCATGATTTGTGACCATTTGATTTAGCTTCTTTTCATAATTAAGGTTCAAGGAATCAAGTGACTGTTTATGGACGTTATCCTTTTGATCCTGCAGCAATTGATGGGCGCGCAGATCAGCCTTACGTCGATCGTCAAAGAGTTTACGCTGGGATTCAACTTCATTATTCGATTGATCCATCACGGCCTGAATCTTTAGGTCCTGGCCGTTCTTCATAAATTCAAAATCTTTCTGATAGTTATTCAGTCGCTTTTCGTAGTCCGTCACGGTTTGATCCATCAAACGGCTAAACTCTCGCTTGATTTCAAAAATTTCATTATTACGGCTCTCTCGCATCTGCTTCATGAAATCAGCTTTGTCAGTTGAAGAGGTCTTAGAAATCGCCTCGATATTTTTCTGACTTTTCTCTTCTAATGCACGGAAAGATTCATTAAAATTTTCTTTGAGTTTTTTGATACGCTCGTTGGCCGAGTTTCGTTCAAGCATGAGCTGGCGTTCATAGCTGGCGGTGGATATACGGTTCTGATTTTCCCGATTATCGATTTCTTTAAGATTCTGTTGTCTTTCTTTGGCTACCGTACTGATCTTGTCAGCGTTTAGTTCGTTTACCTTCCGCTCCATTCTGGCAGTTGCTTCTGAGGACTCAACTCTCAGTTCTTCATTGAAATCTTCTTGATTATCACCGATCCGCTCATTGACATCGGCTTTGATTTCACGGATCTGATCATTTAGTTTTTTGAGTTTATTGTCAGCAACAACACGTTCATTCAGCCCCATTTGATTTTTCATGGTCTCACTGAATTCACCACTGCCATTATCGTTTCGGCGCTCTTTCAGGTCCCGTGAACGAAGTTCGGCCTGAAACCCTCGGCGAGTTTCTGCCATTGCGGACTGGTGCTCTTTATTGGTTTGGATCGCGTTTTTTCTCTGGCTCGCGGTAAGATTTTCGTTTCTTTGTGAATAATCTGTAGCCAACGCTTTGATTCGTTCATCGGAACGTTTCTGAGCATCCTGGATTCGCTGATCGGAGTAGTCTCGAAGATGCTTCATATCTGCTTCGGCAACCTCACGATTTTTAGAAATGTCATTGGCCACCCTTTCTTTCAGGGCGACCTGCTTATTTGACTGGTCTTTATAAATCCCGCGGATTTGATCTTCGTGAGAATTACTCAATTGACGACGCTCTCTATTGTACTGATCTTTCAGTGTCGCTCCAGTTCCAACCACCTTGTCCTGGTACTCACGCAACTTTTGATCTGTATTTTTTGTAATCTCTTCGACGTTACGGTTGTAACGTTTTTTATGCGTGTCCTGTATGTGCTCGTGGTTATCACGTTCTGAATCGAAAGATCTACGATAGCTGGACTTAATCTCGTTCAGGCGCTGATCAAAGTCTTTACTTTTGGTAGATGATTCTTGTTGAAAGGCTTCACGCTCTTGAGCCAACTGCTTTTGGTAGCGGACATTCTTTTCATGGATCGCTTCCTGGGTCTTCTGATCCATGTTCTCAAGGTTAGACTGATAATTTTTTTCTAGTTCTGTTTTATCTTCAATGAAAGCCTGAGACTGTTTTTCTTTCTGAACCTGGTGACGAGCTTCAGCATCAGCTATTCTTTTTTCATTAGACTGACGATCTTTCTGAATAGTGTCACGAAAGACTTCGCGATCACGTTGAAGGCTTTTGCTGTAATCAATTGGATTCATACTGAACATCCCTTGTCTGCCACTTCCTATGGCATCATAGAGAATCATAGCATAGGGCCCAAACAAAAAAGCCTTGGGTAAAACTTGCAGTCCTACCCAAGGCTTCGTTGACTAAAAGGCTAAGAAATTAGCGGGCCAGTTCTTCGTCGATGATCTCGGCAAAAACTTCCAGTGGCTGAGCTCCGCTCACCAACTGACCATTTACAAAGAAGGTTGGAGTCGACTTTACGCCGATCTTCTTACCTTCTTCCATTTCTGCTTTAACTTGGGCCAAGTGCTTGTTTTCACCAAGACACTTTTCAAAAGCTGCTGTATCAAGTCCTATCTTTTTTGCAGTTTTCTTCAGGCCTTCAGGGTCCAAAGCTGTTTCCTGGTTAGCAAACATATCATCATGCATCTTCCAGAATTTATCAGTGCTCTGCTCATTGGCGCAAAGGCTTGCCACAGCTGCCTGCTCGGCATGGTTATGGAAAGGCAATGGGAATTGCTTGAAAACAACTTTAACTTTTTTGCCGTACTTTTCTTTGATCTTTTTCAGGAGTTCCGCACCTTTGGCACAAAACGGACACTGAAAATCAGAGAACTCAACGATCACAACCTTAGCATCTTTATCACCGGCAAATGGTGAATTGCCAGCTTCCACCGGGAAAGTCGGACGACGAGGCTTTGGAATATAAACTTCAACTGGATTTTTCTTGGTCTGCTCGGCCAGCCACTTATCAACTGCCTCTTTTTTGCGTTCAATTTCCAGGTAGTTTTTAATTTTTTCTCTAACCTGAGGGTTGATGTGCTCAGCTGGAATATTCTGGTCTTTAATGAACGCATCGATTTCCTTGTCAGAAATATTTACGTTCTGGGCGATGTACTTAGAGAGAAACTCATCGTTTGAGATACCTTTTTTACGAGGATCTTTTTCCATGAATTTCTGAAGAAGGAGCTGGCGTAGTTTATTGAATTTCACTTCAAAAACTTTTGACTCCTGCTCAAAAACCTCGGATTCAATTCCTTCCATCAATTCTGCGCTGGTAACCTCAACGTCACCGGCCTTAGCGGCAATACCGTCCTGGGTGGCAGGCTTGAATAGGTAACTGGGCTTACTAGTTCCTTCTGAACAAGATGCCAGACTCAACAACATAGACAGCACTAACAAGCTAAAAACAGCTTTCATAACTAGGACTCCTCTTGAAAAAAACTGAGGCTAGTTTAACGTACAAAAAAGAGAATAAAAACTAACCTTATTAATCAACTATAAATGAGAAAGGAACTGATGATACTTGGGTTGCTCTTGAAGCTGAGCGTGATTACCTCTGGCCACTAACCTTCCCTGATCTAATAACAGAAGAGTGTTGGATTTCAGGATGGTCTCTAACCTGTGAGTCACAATGATCGTCATGGAGCGGGACTGAAAAAATTTAATCAAATCTCGCAGCGCAGATTCAAGTTCTGAATCCAGGCCACTGGAGATTTCATCCATAAGAATAATGGGCTTTCGAAGAAATAAGGCCCGAAGACCCGAGAGCAATTGTTTTTGCCCCATGGAAAAAGCCTTGGGGTCTATCTTTTGTTGAGGTTTCACACCCCAGCGGCTTAAGTAAGGAATGTTTTTGTTTGCCAGCTCCCAGAACTCTTCAAAACCCTGATCATAACCAAGAGTGATGTTGAACTTCAAAGTTTCAGTGAAGACATGAGAATCTTGTGAAATAAGACTTACATAAGAAGAGAAAGCCCGAAGAGTTTTATCATCTGAGGGTTCAATCGTCTTTTCATCAATGAGAATGCTTCCATCAAATGTGTGATACTGCCCTGAGAGTAGCTTCAAGAGGGTCGACTTACCACATCCGGACTCTCCAAGGATTCCCAGGATCTCACCGCGCTTGAGTTCAAAGCCAATATCCTGGAGCTTGAAGCCCTGATCATACTGGAAATGATGGAGCTGAAATTTAAGGGTATCAACATTTAAATCAGAAAAATCTAGACGCTGAAAATCTTCCTGGCTAAAGCTTTCGTTGAATTCTGAAATTCTCTGAAGACCGGTGCTGGCCCGTTGAAGAACAGAAATCTTTGAAGCAACTTCCTTAATGGGACCTATGGACTTTTGAATAAGGTCAATCAGGGCCGCTAGGATTGCCACTTCCACAATTCCGGAAAAGGGAACGATCACCATTACTAAGGCGATAAGAATTGGATAAAGCGATTCAGCAGCCGAGTAATAGCTGGCATCCCAGATGTTGGCCCGCAATTGTTTATCCAGAAACTCTTCGAAGATCTTTTCGCCACGATGAGAGGCATAATTGGGATTGGGTGAGAAAAATAATTCTTTCAGGCCTGAAGTGATATCTGTTACCACCCGGGCCATGAGACCAGTGACCCGACGGACTTCCATGAAGACCGTCGCCATATACTTACTTCCCTTCACCAACAGTAAACAGGCGATGACTTCAACGATGAAAAG
>JBEIEO010000200.1:0-5283 GCA_040382895.1 Halobacteriovoraceae bacterium | reverse complement strand
CCTGCGATAGCATTCATGTTGGCGCCATCCATGTACACCAGACCTCCGGCTTCATGAATAAGCTGACTCATTTCTTTAAATTGAGTTTCAAAAATTCCGGCAGTGTTGGGATTAGTTACCATAACACCGGCCACACGATGACCATCAGTCTTAAGGAATTCTTTGATCTGCCCTAGGTTCATTTCACCGGAAGACAATGCTTCAACGGTGTAAATCCCATAAATTTTCCCATCCACAATTTTTGACTGATAACCGGCCATCGTAGCGGTGGCTGGATTGGTTCCGTGGGCAGAGCGAGGGATGATGATCACGTTACGAGTATCACCTTCGCCGCGATCACGGTGATAGGCCTGGAACATTTTAATTCCGACTAGTTCCCCTTGAGCACCCGCCACTGGCTGAGTGGTAACACCCGGAAGACCGGTGATCGCCTTAAACATTTCCTGAATCTCATAAAGAATGGCCAGGGACCCCTGGATGTCTTCTAATGGAGCTTCCGGATGGATATCGGTGAAGCCCGGCAGGGAAGCGGCGTAATCATTGATGTAAGGATTGTACTTCATAGTACAAGAACCCAGTGGATAGATACCATCATCCGGAGAAAGATTCTGTTTGCCCAGGCGCTCATAGTATTGAACGATATCTTTCTTAGAAAGTTTTGGAATCCCCGGAGCTGTCTCGCGCAAAAGAACTGACTGAATGCGAGGAGCAGTGGCGCCCTGTTTTGTTTTAGGGAATTGAGTTTCAAAGAACTTTGCCAGTGTTTCGATGTTTTTTTCGGAGTGAATATCCGAGAAGCTCATCAGAAGTAGGTTCTCACCTTGAATCTCAGCGTGACGATTTGAAACATCCACACCCACCTGAATACCGGCAGCCGATGCTTTATGGATAAACTCATTGGTATTAACTGGAAGCTTCAGTGTAAATTCATTGAAAAATGAAGTGGCCTTGAATTTAAGTTCTACACCTTCAAACTGAGTCACAGCTTCAACCGCTTTTTCGGCCATTGCGCGAGCTATTTTCAGAGTGGCCTCAAAACCCTCATCACCTCGGGATAGCATCGAAGCTCCCGCCAGAGAAGCTACGAATGATTGGTTTGAGCAGATATTGGAAGTCGCTTTCTCGCGACGAATATGTTGCTCACGAGTCGAAAGAATCAGTGCCTTACACTCACGACCCTTGAGGTCCGTGGTCTTACCCACGTAGCGGCCGGCGGTAGAACGAATAGAAAGTTTATCCTGCTCGTTATAACGGATTCCGAAAATACCAAGACCAGGACCACCGAAGTTTGGACCAATGGCCAGGTGCTGGCCTTCGGCCACGACCATATCAGCACCCTGAGATCTGCTTCCGAAACGGACTGGTGGTTTCAGACCTGTTGGTCCCAGGAGCATTGGATCAACCACAGCAATAGACTTGATGTTGTTGTTTGAGCAAAGATCCACGATCTCATCTACGGCCTCAAGATTTCCGAGGTTATTCACCTGTGGAAATGCCACAGCTGCAATCTGTGGAGTGGTATTAAGTATGCGTTTAAGAGCATCAATATCAATTTTACCAGTTTGCGCACTTACTGGAGCCTTGATGATCTTAAGATCAGTTTCTTTGGCGTGAGTTTCAATGACTTCCAGATCACCAGGGTAAAGCGTGTTGGCGACGATAACTGTCGTGGAGTCTTTTACCAGGCGAAGGGCACAGTTCATAGCTTCAAAAAGACAAGTTGAGCGATCGTAGAGGGAAGCGTTGATGGCCTCAAAGCCAGTCAGCTGAGACATCAAGGATTGGTAAATCCAAAGTGTCTGAAGTGTACCCTGAGAGCGCTCTGGCTGATAAGGAGTATAAGCGGTCGTTAGACCACGGATGCCACAAACAGGTTCAACTATTTCAGTCACTTTGTACTGAGGAAGACCATCACCAAGGAATGAGAGTTTTACGTGATTTTTTCTAGATAGATCATTGACGTGGGCGATGAGCTCTTCATAGCTCATGTGTTTTGCCATCGGCACATGGTCCATTTTTACGTCAGAGGAAATATGGGAGTACAAATCATCTAATGATTTCAGTCCCAGTTCTTTAAGCATCTCCTGGATGTCTTTCTCATCGGTGCCAATATAAAATGGTTTTAATTCCCGCTTTAATTTTTCCGGATGGTAATTAAGGGGGAGGTGAGAACTCTTCATAGATATTCCTTCTCTTGTGAAGCCAAATTGTGTGATGAGGTATGGTAGTCCTCACTCTTCAGATTGTTAAGGAATAAGAATGAGAATGCAATTGGTCAAATGTCCAACTTTCGCTTTCTCAAATTTTTTTGTTGGACTATTTCAAGACATAGGGAAAAATGCCTGAATGAATTTAAATGTCATCGGGGGAAACCTGACCGAATCGTCAGATTTCCAACATCTTCAACAATTTTGTCGGGACCACAAACTGGCAATCACGCTGGAATGGGTGGACGGACAATATTGGTTGCACTCCGATGATGAGAAAGAGCGACCTATTGGCATACAAATCGATCGGGAACTCATCAGGCACGAAGAATATTTTAAAAAAAGTTCTGTGCATAAAGAAGTTCTGGCCCGAGCAGTAGGAATTAAAAGTGGACTGCGACCAAAAATTCTGGATCTCACGGGTGGCCTGCTAGGGGATACTCTGTTGTTTTTGAGTTTTGGATGTGAAGTCATCACACTGGAGCGGCATCCCATTATTCAGGTTCTGATTCAAAGTGCTCTCAATAATGCTAAGCATCCTGCTCTCGAGCGACTAACTTTTTTTACCAAAGATGCAGCGACTTTTTTGAAATCCTCACCGGCCTGCGAGATTATCTATTTTGATCCCATGTTTGAGGATGCTAACGAGCGCGCCTTGCCCAAAAAAGAGATGCGGATATTCCGTCATTTTGTAGGGGGTGATGGAGACGCCCTTGAAGTCTTTGATCTGGCCCGGAATTTAACACCTAAAAGGCTGGTAGTTAAAAGGCCCCGTCATTCTGTCACCCTGGCAGCAAAACCTGATATTCAGTTTGAAGGAAAGGCCACTCGCTACGATGTGTATTTGCCTACAACTCGCTAGTCAAAATCGTGGAACTTTCAGCTCAATTCCTTTAAAGTAAGTCTGATTCACATTCAGGAGCTTTCATGACCACAAAATATGACGTCTACGCCATTGGCAACGCTTTGGTTGACATGGAGTACGAAGTAAATGATTCGTTTCTTTCCAAATATAAAATCGATAAGGGGTTGATGACCTTGGTCGATGAGGCCCGTCAGAATGAACTGCTGGATGCTTTGGGAGGCACTCCTAAAAAGCAACAGTGTGGAGGCTCCGCTGCCAACACGATCATAGCCGTTTCACAATTTGGTGGGAAAGGTTATTACTCTTGTAAAGTGGCTTCAGATCCCATCGGAAATTTCTACTTCCAGGATCTTCAAGATAATGGTGTGGATTCAAATCTTCGCACCCAAAACCGTCATTCAGGAATCACCGGAAAATGTCTGGTGTTGATTACCTCTGATGCTGAAAGAACCATGAATACGTTCCTGGGAATAACTTCTACCATCAGCACAGACGAAGTGGACGCTGAAGCCATCAAGAATTCAAAGTACATGTACATGGAAGGCTACCTGGTAGCTTCTCCTACTGGTAAAGCGGCAGCTATTGCTGCTCGTGAAGTGGCAGAAGCTAACGGCATCAAAACTGCCCTGACTTTCTCTGATGTGAATATGGTTAAGTTCTTCAAGTCAGGTCTGGAAGAGATGATCGGGCCTTCTGGAGTTGATCTACTTTTCTGTAATGAGTCTGAGGCCCTTGCCTATACCAACACCGATTCTCTTCATGGCGCTCGTGAAGCCTTGAAAAAAATTGCCAAGAATTTCGTGATCACCCTTGGTGAGAATGGTGCCACCATCTGGGACGGCACAACCTTCATCGATATTGAACCATACGCCGTTAAGGCAATCGATTCTAACGGTGCAGGCGATATGTACGCCGGTGCTTTTCTCTTTGCTATTACCCATAATCATAATCTCGCCTCAGCAGGGAAACTTGCTTCTCTTGCTGCTAGCCGGGTTGTTTCACAATTTGGTCCACGCCTCAAGTGGCATGAGACTCAGGAAATCAGAAACCACATTCTTGGAGAAAGATAATGAGTGAGTATCTGTTAATTAAAAAAGTTTTTGAAACCAAGCCGGTGGATCAAACGATTATTGTTCGCGGTTGGATTAAGTCTCTTCGTCAGTCGAAGAAATTCTCATTCATGGTGGTTAACGATGGCACCACTCAGAAGGATCTGCAGATCATCGTTGATATGAGTCTTTCTAACTACGAAGAAGTCACAAAACTTCTTCTTGGCTCCTCAGTAGAAGTTGAAGGTCTTCTGGTTGCCTCTCAAGGCAAACAGCCGGTAGAAATGCAGGCAAAGCGTGTTCACGTCTATTGCGCCAATACTGAAGACTATCCTCTTCAGAAAAAAGAAACTTCATTAGAATATCTGCGCGAGATCGCCCACCTGCGCTCACGCACGAACACTTTCTCAGCGGTCTTCCGTCTCCGTCACGTTTTGGCCCAGGCGACGCACGAGTTTTTTACCAATGAGAGTTTTGCTTATCTCCATACGCCGATCATCACTGCTTCGGATGCTGAGGGAGCAGGTGAGATGTTCCGCATTTCAACTCTGCATTTGGATAAACTGCCTCGCAATGATAAAGGTGTCATTGATTTCAAGCAGGACTATTTTGGTCGCGAGACGTTCCTTTCAGTATCTGGTCAGTTGGAAGCAGAAACTTTCGCAGTAGGAGGTTTAGGTCGCGTTTATACTTTTGGCCCGACATTCCGTTCTGAGAATTCAAATACCGCCCGTCACCTTTCAGAGTTCTGGATGGTGGAGCCGGAAGCTGCGTTCTTCACTTTGGAAGATAACGCTAAACTTGCTACCAATTATGTAAAACATCTGATTCGCAAAGCCATTGAGAACTGCGGTGATGAGCTTGAGTTCCTGGCCTCCCGATATGCTCCGGAAAATCTAAAAACTATCGAACACGTTATGAACTCACCTTTTGAAATGGTGACTTATACGAAGGCGATTGAGATTCTTACGGAAGTATCAAAGACTCATCAATTTGATTTCCCAGTCAGCTGGGGCATGGATCTTCAAACGGAACATGAGCGTTTCCTCGCCGAACAATATTTCAAGCGTCCAACCATCGTGACTGACTATCCTAAAGACATCAAGGCTTTCTATATGAAGCAGAACGATGATGGAAAAACTGTCCGCGCCATGGATGTTCT
>JBEIEO010000199.1:0-5288 GCA_040382895.1 Halobacteriovoraceae bacterium | reverse complement strand
GACCATTATGGACCTTAAAAGGGACTTAGAACCTGATATAAATCATGATTTATAATGTAATTACTCAGCCTTAGAAAGTTACGAATCCAAAGGATCTAAGAGCACTGGAATGCATACTTTCCGTGCCGGATCCTGTATCGGTTGTGGCAAAACCAAAACGGAAAGATAAAAAGGGCATAATGTAGAAAAGAATAGAACCACTTAATGCAGTTTGTTTCATCTTCACATCATCTTTTCCAGAAGCCACACCGGCCCGACCAAAAAAACTCAAGAACTCATCGGGACGAAAATCAAAGTGATAAACCCAGGAAGAACCAATAATCGCTTTGTCACCGTCACTAAAACTACTGCAGTGCTGGCATTGGGCACAGGAACTTTGGCCTGAAGATTAAAAGTAAGAAAGCAGAAGAGAATAGAAAGGATTTTCATCTAAGTAGATTCTCCAAAACACTTCCGGTGAAGTAGGCAAGAGCTGAAGCGATAGCACCCAGAAGAAGGGTTTTTGATCCAGAAACGATAGGGGATTCCAGACTCCATTTGCTTTTCATGGAGCCCACGCTAAAAAAGGCGACACCAGTAAGAATCATGGCATATTGAAAAGAGTTTTCTAGTTTTAATAAAAAAGGCATCAGGGGCAACATACCCAAAAGGATAAAAGCTACAAAAGTCATTACGCCTGATTTTAGTGGAGAGCGTGGATTGGTTCCAAGGCCATACTCTTCTTGTAGCATGATCTTTAACCATTCCTGTTCATTTTGAATAATACTGGAGACAATTTTTTCTAGAGTCTCACCCTCAAAACCTTTAGCGCGAAAAATCTGGCGGATCTCTTCGGCTTCTCCATCCGGTTCGAATTTCATCTGAAGTTTTTCATAGGCGACGATCTGATCTCTCTCATCGTTTTCGGCTTTGGTTCCCAGGTAGTTGCTGGCAGCCATAGAGAATCCATCGGCAAGAATGTTAGCGACACCTAAAATAATGATGGTGTTGTAAGACATGCCTGCGCCCACAACTCCGGCCACAATAGCAAAAGTTGTTACGATGCCATCAATGGCGCCATAAATAAAATCTCGTACGTAGCTGGCCTGTTTGTCTTTGGCAAGACGAGTCTGAATAACTTCAGCATCGTGGCCATGAATGAGGCGACTGGGAGTCTTGTGAGGTGGATGAGTTTTTTTAGCTTTCATACCTATTTTAGTATAATCTAATTCATTATGACTCACATCCTTTTACTGGCAGCTTTCGGGCTCTTTTTTATCGTTGATATCAGCACTGATCTTCAGGAAGGTGTTCCTTTCACCCACTTGATGCATGAAATGATTCTTTTTGGTATCTCACTAGCTGCAATTGTTTGGCAGCTCTATCAAATCGTTAGCAAAGATCGCCACATCTCATCTTTAAGTCATGAACTTTTGGAAACGAAAAAATCCTATCAGGAGTGGAAGCAGAAAACGAAAAGCAGTGCCGAGGAAATTCGCCAGTCTATCGACCAACAGTTTGGCCTATGGCATTTGTCCCATAGTGAAAAAGACGTTGCCCTACTGTTGATTAAAGGGCTTTCCATGAAAGAAATTGCCGATATCCGGCAAACTCATGAAAAAACTGTACGGCAACAGGCCACTACTATCTATAGAAAGTCTGGTCTTTCAGGGCGTCAAGAGTTAGCGGCTTTTTTTCTGGAAGACATCCTTAGCATACCGGCTCAGCCAACCTAAGGCATTCGTCGGATATCCGTTTCCATCACTTTGATTGAAAATCTTCTTATGTCCTGAGGTGGCGACATTCCCCAGAGCTTGATTTTGATTTCTTGTTCTAGCTCTACAGGCCGGAGTTCAGAAAATCTGTGGGCAAGCCTTTTGCAGAGAGACCGATATCCAGGATTGGCTTGGGGGTGATAAATATCAAAACAACTAAGAGTGATGTCATAATCAATCCACAATTTATTAATTTGGAAGCGCACTGTCATGGTTCCAGTCCCAGAGCTCTACATTTAAGCACCCCTAAGCTTTTTACGGAAACAATCCCACTCATCCAACGCGAGTATAATTGGGAATTTTCATTAAACGCACTACAAGAGGGCCGCCGATTTGAATTAATGGTTTACACTAAAAAGGTGCAGCAAAAATTCACCTTTCAGCCTCGCAGGGAGTACATTCGATGATGTTTTTTTGGTTTATTTCATTTATTCATCTGGCATCAGCTGCCAGCTATACACCTTCTTTCATCCAGGAACTGGCATTGGAGCGCTCTTCGCTCCTGCAGGTTCACGAATTAGAGAAGCGCGCGCTTGAACAGGAGATGATAACTAAAGGGAAGTGGGCCAATCCTCAAGTCATGGGACAATTTGGTTCAGTCCGTACTGGCACGATGTCAGGTAGCACGGCTGAAGTGAGTTTGACTCAGGCGATTCCTCTGTCTGATAAATACAGTCTTAGGAAAAGTATGGGGGAAGCTGCCGTTGCTGCTCAACACACTCAAAGTGAATTCTATAAAAACTGGGTTTCTCATCAGGCTATTTTGAGCGCCTGGAAAGTTTATGTCCAACAGGAACTTTTCGCCCATGTAACTGAGCGTGCAAGAAGATTGGAGTTAATTAAGCGCTACCTTGATTCCCGTCCTCACGTGACACCTAAACAAAAAGCCGAACTGACGATAATCAATTCGATGTTACTCCAGCTGGAGCGTGGTCAGGATGATAAAAAACATGAACTGCAAGTAGCTATCAACGATCTTGAATTCTGGCTGGGCAAGAAAGTCCAACCTTCAGAGTTAGCCTTTGAAATTCCTAAAAAACATTTAAGTCCTGCTGGATTTGATATCTCGACAGAGAAAGATCAGGAGTTAGTTGAGGCACGTCAGAAACTGCAAATCTCTCACCTCGATGCTGATCTCGCTCGAAAAGAAAAGCGCCCGGACCTTTTTCTGGGTGGAGGGTACCGTGTCGAGAACGTGAGCCCACTAAACCAGTTCACTTATGCCATTGTGGGATTGAATATTCCGATCTGGGATACAGGTACCGGTAAAGCCGAAGCTTCCAGTATTCGTAAAATGCGGGATGAAAAAAATCTGGAAGAAATTCAGAAGCGGCTTCAACTTAAGCATGAAAATCAACTCGAAGCCCTGAAGCTCGCCGAAAAACATCTTAACCGGTATTCCCAATCGCTGATCAGACAGCAGGAGAATGCCATCGACTCTGCCGAAATTGGCTTTAAGCAAGGCCAGATTGATGTGAACACATTCCTTCAGGTGGAAACTCAGACCCATGAAACCATCGATCATGTCTATATGGCTTGGGTAAATTACCTTGAGCAACTAAGCACGTTACAAATCTTACGAGGCGAAGCCTTGCAATGGGAAATAAAATGAAACGAGATCTTCTCAGCCGATTAATTGACTGGTCTTTAGCGCATAAATTCTGGGTCATCACACTTTCTGTCGCTTTTTTATTCATCACCATTTCTAAAGTGGATCAACTCACTGTTGACGCTGTTCCGGATATCACGAACGTGCAAGTCGTGATCAACACTAAAACCCGGGGACTAGATCCGGAGAAAGTGGAACTTACTGTTACACACCCGATTGAACAGGAGATGATGGGGATTCCGGGTCTGATGGATATGCGATCCATTTCCAAATTAGGTCTGTCCCAGGTTTCTTTAATTTTTGAAGACAAGACTGATATCTACTGGGCCCGGCAGCAGGTGAGTGAAAGACTTCAGACTGCAATTGGATCTCTGCCCGATGGCATTCAGCCTGAACTTGCTCCTATTTCCACAGGATTGGGTGAAGTGTTCATGTATTCACTGAGTCTTAAAAAAGATTCACCTTATCTCCAGCAATCGCACAAAGATCAAATGCTTTATCTCAGGGAGATTCAGGATTATCAGATTCGTCCCATCTTGAGAAAAGTTCATGGTGTGGCCGACATCGACTCTAACGGCGGGATGAAAAAAGAGTTGCACGTGAATATAAATCCCGAACGGTTGAATCTGTACGGACTTACCATAGATAAAATTGAAATGGCCCTGAATGGTCTAGGAGAGAGTTTCGGTGGGGGCAGTATTGTCGTAGGAAAAGAATCCCTGGTGATCCGTTCTTCAGCGACCATGGAGAGTTTGTTAGAAATTGAATCTGTAGCGCTGGCAATGAAATGGAGTGGCCAGCCGGTCTTGCTTAAAGATGTTGCAACCATCTCCATGGACGCGGCTCCTCGTTTAGGAAGTGCCACATACAACGGCAGCGAAACCGTGCTAGGAACGGTTCTTATGCGAAGTGGCGGCAATGGACGTCAAGTGAGTGCAGAAGTTGAAGCAGAAGTTGATAAGC
Source organism: Halobacteriovoraceae bacterium (assembly GCA_040382895.1). Taxonomy (GTDB): domain Bacteria; phylum Bdellovibrionota; class Bacteriovoracia; order Bacteriovoracales; family Bacteriovoracaceae; genus Peredibacter. The sequence goes on along the minus strand of JBEIEO010000199.1, from coordinate 962 downwards.
TTGTCCTGCCAAAAGATGTGCAACTTACTAAGCTCTATTCCCGGGCGTTCTTAGTAAATACGACTTTAAAGACAGTGATAAAAAACCTGGTTGAAGGTGCCATTCTGGTAGTGGTTGTACTGCTCCTGGTACTTGGGCATCTTCGAGCTGCTCTGCTAGTATCCTTAGTTATCCCGCTTTCGATGTTGGGAACAACTTTCGGGATGCAGAGTTTTCATATTTCAGGAAACCTCATGAGCCTGGGTGCCATCGACTTTGGTCTGGTCGTCGATGGTGCGGTGGTGTTAATTGAGACACTGGTGGCGGCGTTCTTTGCCCTGACTCCGGGGCAGAAGTTAAACCTAGACCGCGATAAGCTCGTGTCCGAAAAAGCTCGCGAAGTTATGCGCCCAGTTGTGTTTGGTCTATTTATGATTATGCTGGTCTATTTACCGATTCTGCTCCTGGAAGGTGTAGAGGGAAAAATGTTTCGTCCAATGGCCTTGACGGTGCTCATGACTCTGGGATGGTCTTTGATCTTCACCATTTTTCTTATTCCCGTACTCGTTTCTTTGTTAATCAAAATTCCTAAAGATTCTCATGGTGAACATGAAACTTGGCTATTTCGACAACTCAAAAAATTCTATCAACCACTTCTGAAGAAATCTCTGAATATTCCAAAGCCTCTTATGCTTGCAGGAATACTCATTCTCGCTTTAAGTGGTGTGGTATTCTTACGTTTGGGAACGGATTTTATCCCTCAGCTAGATGAAGGGGATCTGGTGATCAACGTCACCCGTAATGCCCGCGTTTCGCTGGAAGAAGCTATCAAAGAACAAGAACAAGTGGAACGTGTCTGGGCAAAATTTCCGGAAGTTGATTTTGTTTTCTCCCGCTTGGGAACTCCCGAATCGGCCACCGATCCGATGGGTGTCCACCTAACAGATTCCTTTATCATCTTAAAAAAAGACCGGGATCAATGG
>JBEIEO010000198.1:0-5294 GCA_040382895.1 Halobacteriovoraceae bacterium | reverse complement strand
GGGCAGAACTGGTGGGTCATGACTCTCTCCGGGATGGTTCCCCTGGAACTATCAGCTCCGGTTGTACACATCAGTTTTTATGAAGCCTATGCCTATGCCAAGTGGAAAGGTGCGAGATTGCCGACTGAGGCTGAATGGGAGACCGCTGCCAGGATGGAGCGCATCTCTGGTCAGTTTCTCGAAAATAGTCCACTGGAACCCGAGATTTCTCAGGTCTCCCATGATGTTTTTTCTCAGATTCATGGAACTGTTTGGGAATGGACGGGAAGTCCTTACGTCGCCTATCCACGCTACCGTGCACTCACGGGGGCGATGGGTGAGTATAACGAAAAATTTATGTGTAATCAGATGGTGCTACGAGGAGGAAGTTGTATTACTCCGCAATCTAGTTACCGCACGACTTATCGCAACTTTTACTATCCTCACATGCGCTGGCAGTACAGTGGGATCAGATTGGCAAAGGATTTATTATGATAGAGAACGATGAACTTGAGTACCTGGACTATGGGCCCAAGCCTCATTCTGTTTTAAAAGAAGTCCTGGCGGGATTATCTAAGAGTCAAAAAACTCTTCCTCCAAAACTTCTCTATGATAAACGAGGATCGGAAATTTTTGAAAAGATCTGTCAGTTAAAAGAATACTATCCCACCAGAGCGGAAACCGAGATACTGAAAGAAAACGCCCGTGAAATCGCAGAATACATTGGTCCAGAAGCCGTCTTGATTGAGCCGGGGAGTGGCTCCGGTGACAAAATCAGAAGCCTTCTCAGTCATCTGAAAGATATCAAGAGCTACGTACCGATCGAAATTTCAAAAGAAATACTCTTACGCATGTTAGGCGAACTCAATCAGGAACATCCATCTCTGGAAGTGATTCCGGTGTGCGCTGATTTTATGGGAATGGATGAGCTGCCTGTTTCTCTGAATGAAGCAGAAATTGGTCGAAAGGTTGTGTTCTTTCCCGGGTCTACCATCGGGAACTTATCTCCGGCGGAAGCCATTCAGTTTCTTAAGCGCTATGGTCGCATGATTGGTCACGGAGGCGGCGTGCTGATAGGGGTCGATCTTAAAAAAGATCCGGCCATCTTCAAGGCTGCCTATGATGATCCCCATGGCGTGACAGCGCAATTCAATCTCAATTTGCTGGAGCGACTTAACCGGGAAACTGCAGCCCAATTCAATCTGACCAACTTCACTCATGATGCCTACTACAATGAAAAATTGGGACGGGTTGAAATGCATATCGTGAGCCGGGTACCTCAGTTGGTCAAGGTCAATCAAACCGTCTTCCGGTTCCGCGAGGGTGAGACTATTCACACAGAAAACTCCTATAAGTACAGAGTTGAAGAATTTTGTGAGCTGGCCTCCAAGGCTCGCTTTAAGATCCGCAAAAACTGGAAAGATGAAAATAGCTTGTTCTGTGTCTATTACTTCGAACGAGAATAATCTCCATCAAGCTTAAGCAGAAGAAAGTTTATATATTTTCTGATGACCAATCAGTTTCTTAAAATATGGTTCCACTGACATTTATTGTCACATAAGCTTTGAACAAGAAGCCTATGAGCATCAGCATGATAGAATAATTATTGTCTAGGCAAGAGCGTAGCATCACACATGCCTTGGCAAGTCAGCTTGATGTTTTCTCAAGTTGACGTCGCCGCGCTTAACCAACTTAAATGATTCTTGCGGAGGCCCTATGACCACTCAAGAGATTCAAAAAGGTTTTTCATTTCCCCAAGCTTTCTGGAGGAATGAATGGCAGCAGCTTTTTCCGCAGGAACTCGTGAGTCTGCTGATTGAATTACATCGGGAGTTTGAACCCGAGAGGCAGCGCCTATTGAATGAAAGAAAGTCTCGTCAGGCCCGTTACGATCAGGGAGAAGTTCCCCAATTTCTTGATCGACAGTCAGAAGCAGTTATCGGTGACTGGAAAGTCTCCCCATTGCCACCAGAGCTGCAGTGTCGACGGGTGGAGATCACAGGACCTGTGAATTCGGCTAAGATGGTCATCAACATGCTTAATCGCAACGAGGCGGGTGCTCGGGCAGATATGGCGATGCTGGACTTTGAAGATTCCATGAAGCCTAGTTTTCCTAATGTGCTTCAAGGTTACAAAAATGTGATCGCTGCGGTCGGCGGGCAATTGACTTTTGCAGCACCAGCTGAAGGTACGAAACCAGCTAAGACCTATCGTCTTAATCCTGAGGATTCAGCTTACGTGATGGTAAGAGTAAGAGGCTTGCATCTGGATGAGGTTAACGTGCAAGTTGATAACACACCAGTATCCGCTGGACTGTTGGATTTAGTGACGTGCTTTTTTCATACCGCACGTCTTTATCGTGAAAAAAATCTTACTCCCAAATATTATGTCCCCAAGACCGAGCATTACCTTGAGGCACGTTGGTGGAATCAGCTCTTTACTCGACTCCAGACAAGCCTGGAATTTCCTGCGGGCACACTACGAGCAACTTTCTTGATCGAAACTCTGCCGGCAACTTTCCAAGTGGAAGAAATTCTTTATGAGATCCGAGATCACGCTGCCGGACTGAACGTCGGTCGCTGGGATAAAATCTTTTCGGACATCAAAGTTTTAAAAAATCATCCGGATCGGATTCTGGCGGATCGATCCACAATTAATATGAAAAAGCCGTGGATGGAAAATTACGCGAAACGGATTATACAAATTTGTCATCGTCGTGGTGCTTTTGCCATGGGAGGCATGTCGGCTTTTACACCCGGAAAAACAGCTCAGGAGCGAGAGGAACAAAGTCAAAAAGTGCTAGAGGATAAGCAGCGGGAAGCGAGCTGGGGACATGATGGTTGCTGGGTATCCCACCCTTACTTTATTGGGATTGCGATGCAGGCATTTCAGTCTCAGAATCAGCTTCACATGACCCTTCCAGATTTTGATAAATATTCCGACATCCTTCCACAAGGGGGAGGGCCCTATACCATGAATGGACTTCGCACCAATTTACGGGTGGGAATTGCCTACATCCACGGATGGAATAACAACATCGGTTGTGTCGCTTTTGATAACCTGATGGAGGATCTGGCCACCCTGGAAATTTCCCGGGCTCAGATCTGGCAGTGGCTTCATCATAGGATCACCCTCGATGATGGACATAAGGTAACCTCAGAGTTAGTTATGCAAATTTTTAATGAAGAACGAGAAAAAATCCTGCGCGAGTGCAATGATGGAATTAATTATACGTCATTGGAAAAAGCTCTCCAGCAGGCCACTAATGATGCAGCCGCCATTTTTATGAAAAAAGAATTACCAGATTTTCTGACTCTGACTTCGGATAAAGTTTAACCTCTAAACGAGAAAAGGATTTCGACCATGGAACAGTTAATAACAGCGGCCCGTGAACTTAAAAGCATTTGGGATACTGATTCCCGCTGGAGAGGTGTTAAGCGTGACTATTCTCCTGAGGAAGTCCTTGGCTTACGTGGTTCAGTGAAAATCGAACATTCTATTGCCCGGATGGGAGCGCAACGTTTGTGGGAATTACTTAAAACCGAAGATTACATCAACGCTTTGGGGGCCATGAGCGGAAATCAGGCTGTCCAGCAGGTGCGTGCAGGGCTTGAGGCTATTTATCTTTCAGGTTGGCAGGTAGCTGCCGATGCGAATCTCTCAGGTCACATGTATCCGGATCAGAGTTTATACCCGGTTAACAGTGTGCCAGAGGTGGTGAGAAAAATTAACCGCGCTCTACAGCGTGCAGACCAGATAGAGTTTGCCGAAGGTCATCTCACACGGCATTGGATGGCACCTATCGTCGCTGATGCTGAAGCCGGCTTCGGTGGTCCCTTAAATGCTTTTGAACTTATGAAGAGTATGATCGAAGCAGGAGCGGCCGGTGTGCATTTTGAAGATCAGCTTGCCTCCGAAAAAAAATGCGGTCATCTTGGCGGAAAAGTCTTGGTGCCGACCTCTCACTTTTTACGGACTCTCACTGCGGCCCGGTTAGCAGCTGACGTGATGGATGTTCCTACATTGCTCGTCGCACGTACTGATGCAAATGGCGCCGAGTTGTTAACTAGTGATATCGATGAGAGGGATCGTGAATTTATGACAGGGGAGAGAACACCTGAGGGATTCTATCGCATCCGGCAAGGTATCGAGACCGCCATTGCCAGAGGGGTGGCCTATGCTCCGTACGCTGATGTGATTTGGTGTGAGACCTCTAAGCCGGATATGAAAGAGGCACGGCAGTTTGCTGAAAGCATTCACCGTTCGTTCCCGCATAAACTACTTGCTTACAACTGTTCTCCATCGTTTAATTGGAAGAAAAATTTAAGTGATGCTCAGATTGCTTCTTTTCAACGGGAACTTGGGGAGATGGGGTATAAATTTCAGTTTGTTACCCTGGCCGGCTTCCATGCCCTTAATTTTAGTATGTATGAACTGGCTTTGGATTATAAAGAACGCGGGATGAGTGCCTATTCAAAATTACAGGAAGAGGAATTTTCCTTTGAAAAATGGGGCTATACTGCTACCAAACATCAGAGAGAAGTAGGAACAGGTTATTTTGATCAGGTAAGCACCGTCATTTCTGGTGGTCACTCATCCACTCTGGCCTACGAGGGATCAACTGAGAAAGCTCAGTTCATTCAACAGTAAGGATACTTTATGCATAAGTTTTTGATCCTCAGTTTAGTTTTGTTGCCAGACTGGAGCTGGGCTAAGGATTGTGAAGTGGATGGCATTTCCGATTCCCCTCAGAGCATGAACTGCTATATCCATAATGGTAAGCTCATGGGTAAGCTTGATCTTCGTTGTAAGGACACAAAATATAAAATGGAATGGAAGGGCAAAACAGTTGAAGTGACAAATGCTTATCATGAAGATGTGGAGCAAGGTTCATCGCCACTGGTTTTTATAGCCGATGAAATGGCCCTCACTACGATTTCTTACAAAGTATACTCTATGGCAGAACTTGTGATTGGTGAGAAGACTTACAAAGGACTTTGTTTCAGCTACAAATAAACTTTTCAAAGGGTGCTGGTTTGTCTTAGCACCCTTTGTTAATTAAATTTTCGATATTCGCTCTTTCACCCACTAACCATAATTTATCCAGACTCATTAGCACAGTATCAGTATCCGGATTAATGATCCGCTGACCAGCGCGCTCGATGCCTACAATCAGTAACTGATAAGACTCCCTGATTCCTGCCTGACGGATGGTTTTCCCTGCATGCTGGCTGTCCGGATCCACTGTGAGATTAACCAAATGCACATTCCATGGAGAGAGGTGATTGAAAAATAGTTCCTGCTTCTTAGGTTGT
>JBEIEO010000197.1:0-5305 GCA_040382895.1 Halobacteriovoraceae bacterium | reverse complement strand
CTGCCTTGCTTCTTTATCGTTTCTTATGTCACGATATCTTCTCTCATGCCGGGTAACCCTGGTTCGATGGTCGTAAACGTTATCAACTTTCCCATCTACTTTCTGAACAATGTTGTTGGCCTTCTTTAATTTCTTTTCAACCACGGCCTCAATTTTTTTGTCGATTTCTTTCAAATCCTTTTTTATCTCATCACGGTTTTTCATGACCTCTTTCATACAATCCGAATATCCGGAGGATTTTTTATGATGCTTGTGCTTCTTTTTGTGACGAAATTTGAATCTCATCGGAGTTCCGCCGCCGCTCACTCGCACCGGTGAATTGAAATCATAGCAGGCCGTAGGATTTGGTTTTTTTGCCCAAGATATGGTTGGTTCAAAAAGAATTGCGGCAAGGATCATGGAAAAAAGAAACATTTTCATAAACAAAACCTTAGGAAATAGTCTACTTTCTGTATCGGTTCAATTGCTCTTTATTTTAATACACCCCCAAGGACTAAGAATACATTCACCTTAATCACAATAATTGAAGAATAACAGAGGTTTACAGAGGATGTTCATACAGGCAGAATTTTTAATGTATTTTGGCAGAAAAATCGCCCTGGATGAGTTCCCACTCGATGTTTCCTTTTGGCGATCCGGTGTAATGAAGATTTATCACAGATTTCGGTATTTCGTTGTTCTCCGATCTACTCATTCGCAGGTTTGCTTATTTTGTTTTAAATAGCTTTTTGCAAGTTGATTGACGGTTAAATTCCATTGCAAGAATAGCTCTTTGTCCGTTTTTGAGAGTGGTCCTGTCTTGATACTTTTTTTGCACCGGTGAAAATTCGATTCAATCATCTTGATTGTGGGACAGACTACCGTTTTTTGTATCCCGGGATCAGGGCTGACCTTTGCGTCCTTAAGACTTAGATCCAAGCTCCTTTTAATAATTGAATCATCCATAGATAAGAGCATATTTGGGTCTACTGTTAACCATGAAAGATCAAAATCATAAGGCACATTTAGGATTTGGTCGTTTCTCGTAATTATTTTTGTGTTGTGAGTTCCTGACACGGTATAATCAGTATTTCCTAACAAGCTTGCACTCAAGTGCAGGAGGAAGTTTGCCCCAATACTAACAGGCGAATTTTTGGCACTCGCGAGTTTTCTAGCGTCATTTTTTTTGAGGGCCTCAGCGTCTGATCCACAACGTTGACTTAAGTCACTGGCCGGTTCAATGATAAAGCCAGTCGACTTTTGAACAACCTCTCCGCTTGATTTCGAGTATTCCCCTTCATGTAGCCGGACTTTGAGATGAGGAAGTCCTAAGCACTCTAAAAGTTTGTATTGTTGGTATTCTCTCAGCACTTTGTTTTCAGTATCTGGATCCTCTTGGGCGCGTTTACATGGGCGCACTATTTTGAATTCATCGTTGAGGTGACTGATGACGGTGCCTTGCTTTTTATTTTTTTTATCAATGGAAATTAGAAATGGCTTGTTATAGCACTCCATCTTACGAAATTGGCCTCGATTCGTGATGTGGCCATTAAATTTGGCTCCATCAATTTCAAAGTTGGAAATGTAGCTTTGGTCATCTTTTGAACTGCGGTTATCAAAATACTCAGATTTAATTTTAAATTTGATGGGCCGATCCTCTTGAAAGAGAGGAATGTTGGTTTCACCTGAACAGGCGAGAGGTATATGATTGTTGATTGGCACTTCTTCGCATTCGACTGAAGGACCATGAACTGCTCTTGAGATATCCAAATTGATTGGGACATCGATTGGGCTGCTGGCGCTAACTAAGCTGGTAAATAATATGAGATAAACCATCCTCGACCAGTATGTCCTCAATTCGGCTTTTAAACTGCTCTATCCACTAACAGCTATCGGCTAAAGAGGGCGGTTTCTTAAATAGAAACCAACTATGAAGCTCAAAATCATTTCGGCTTCTTAGAGGATAAAACAACTTCTGATCTGAGGATTTCAAGTATAGGATCTGTTTTTTGCAATTGACTTGCAAAAATGCGTGGGCTATTTTCTCTGCATTTATAAGGAGAACCTCATGAAACTTTTAATAACTTTATCAGTTTTCAGTAACTTAGCTTTTGCCCAGACAGAGTTTAAAGGAAACCTTAAAGGAACAAGTAAGCCCTGTTCCCTTCATATTCAGCAAGTTTACTTCGCCGATAATATCGAGAAACCTGAAAACCTACGTGCTGACGTTATGGCTTCCCTTGAAGATGATCACCATCACATCTCTCATGGGGAAGAATTTTTCTTCACAATCAGGCCAACGACAAGACCAAACTTGTTTTCTGGCATCGCAGATAACCAAAAAGACCAACTCAACGTCATCACGAAATCTGGCTCACTAGCTCTTGAAGTAGTGGATTCATACGCCGTTAAATGGTGGCATGTGAATCACTTTCATTCTGCACAATGCGTGAATTTAAAACGTGTTCAAGAATAGTCTCGCTGTTTTATTAGTTTGCATAACGTCTCTCGCTCATGCCCATGTAGAGGAAATTGATACTATCGAAGTCACTGAGACTAAGGACTTTGAACTTCCTCTCACTCGAGTTGAGCGTGCCTCAGTTGTTAAAAAAGAGAAGCTAACTAAAGAAAGAGTCGAGCATAAAAACGCAGTCTCGCTTGCGAAGGCGATCGACCTTGAGCCAGGAGTGCAGACAACTCTGACTTGCGCCAATTGCGGGTCGCAGAGAGTGACTCTGAACGGGATGCGAGGTGAAAACACCACCATCCTCGTGGATGGAATTCCTGCCTACTCATCCGTATCGTCATTTTACGGCATGGAAGCCATTCCGATGTCAGGTGTGGCTTCAATTGAAATCATGCGAGGAGCAGGATCTTCCTTAACTGCTCCTGAGTCCATCGGTGGAGTGGTTAATATTGTCACTGAGAGGACAGATCAGAATAAATTCTCATACCTCGTTCGTGGTGGAGAAAGAGAATCTTTTAATCAGCAATTCTTAGGTGTCTATGGAACGGCCAAGCGCGGAACCCTGATCAGTGCTCAGACAAATCAAATGAGTTTTTTTGACGAAGATAATAACTCCGTCGCAGAATCATCAGCGCAAGCTCAGAAAGCTGTTTTCATCAAGCATGATCAAAAACTTACTGACCGCTTGAAAGTATCTGTTCGAGGTGGTCACCAGAACTTGGAACTTATTGGAGGGGCCACAGAGCACTTCCGAAACAAGTCTTATCCCACCACCCTTGCAGACGAAACATCCTTTCAAGATGGGGATGTCAGGAAGAAATTTAGAGGAAATCTTGATCAGATTTCCGATTGGATTCGCCTGAAAAGAATGGATGGGGGAGGGTCACTACTCTATCATTTTGATGGAGAGACTAACGTTAAAGCATCATTCTCACTTGCAAAACAACAGCAATATTCCGTCTACTCCCATGGATACGATTACGACAACGAAGACATGTTTCGATTCTTTGACCTCAAAGTAAATAGACTCATCGGGGAGGATCACCTTGTTACCTTCGGCGTCGATCACAGAAATGAAGAGATGAACTCCAGTTCTAAATTTCTATACCAAGTGAATAATTTTTATCGCGACAGTTTTACTTTTGACACACTCGGACTTTATATACAGGATGAGTGGTTCATATCTGATAAGGATGAACTCAACTTGGTAGTGCGCTTCGATACCATGGACGTAAAGTGGCAGGATCAACGAATCAATGACAACCATTTAAACAAATCGGTCTTTGCACCTAGAGTCCATTATAAAAGATCACACACCGATGCCCTCTCTTCACGCTTCTCCTTCGGTGTGGGGTATCGTGCTCCATTAACTCTCTTTGAATCCCAACATGGGACGAACGAAGAAGGTTTTGAGATTGAGATCAATGAATTGGAGAGGGCAGAAACATTTACTTACACTCTCAATTTCGATCAATCTGCGCGAAGCTCTGCATTTTCTGCGACACTCACTCAGCTTCATAACATGGCCTATGGAGATGAGGACGAAGAGCCCATCAAATTTAGAAATGCTTCTGAAACCATGTCTGTCGGAACGCTGAACCTTCTGCATATTGAAAAGATCACAAGTAATTGGACTGTAGAATCAACGTTTGACTGGTTTAAGATGCCTGACTCCTATAAAGATAAGCTCCCAATTGCTGCGCAAGAGACAAGGGCAAGATTTATTTCTGACTATCATTTCGGAAAAAATGAATTTGTGACAACTCTTAATATTATTGGGCCGAGAAACTTGAAGCCTTACAATTACGATAAAAACTATAACGTCTTATCAGAGGATCCGATTACCTTTGAAGACCTTCCTTCTTCGCAAAAAAACCAGACAGCACCTTTGTTCTATACAATTGATCTTTTTTTGCAACGACAAGTTACCGATCGATTTAGACTATTAGCTGGAGTGACAAACTTACTGGATTATACGCAGACAAAAGATAAAGAATCTCCGCTTTCTTGGAGAATTCATGGGGATCATGTCCATCTTGATAACCGCCATATCTGGGGGCCAGTTCAGGGCAGAGTTATTTATGCGGGTCTAAATTACCAACTCTGATCGCCTCTGTGATTTGATCACATGTTTGAAGGCCAACATAATTTTTTAACTTTCCCCTCGCCCTAATCGTGATCGAAGGACTCGCAACTCCGAAGCCCAGATCATTCTTTGCCGCCTGATTGAGTAGATATGTCTTAAAGGGAATCTTTTTTCTCTTCACATACCTACGAAGTTTTTCCTCGTTTGAACCTAGCATGAAGGCGGCGACTCTCTCGGTTGCAACACACTCTTTAATGACATCAACCTGTTGCTGACAAACAGAACAGTTTTCTGTGAGGTAAAGATTCACTAGTAGATCTGGAGTATTGATTTTCTCGATACCAAAGCTATCTAATCTAGCAAGCTCATGTGCCATCAATGGAAATGAGATCAATGTGAGAAACAAAGAAAGAAAATAAAATATGTTGCCTAACATAAGTAAAGATTATAAAAAATGCAACTAACTTGCAAATAATTATGACTAATAATATCGCACTATATTCGGCCTTTCTCCTTGGTATGTTTCATGCTCTTGAACCTGGGCACGGAAAAACGGCCATCATTGGCTATCTCATAGGCCAAAGAGGTAGTTGGCTTCCGGCCTTAAGCCTTGGACTCGCCAATGCCATCACTCACGGAACGCTCATTTTTGTCGTCGCCTTACTGGTTCAGTCAGGGATGACATTTTTTGACATGCAAAACTCAGAAGAGGGGCTTCATTTCTTCTCCAAGTTTGCTGGAATTGTGATCATTGCCTTGGCCTGCTGGGTTCT
>JBEIEO010000196.1:0-5312 GCA_040382895.1 Halobacteriovoraceae bacterium | reverse complement strand
TCAATACCTCAATCCACCAACTCTCATGATTTTCTTAAGAAGATCTGTTCCTAAACTCCAGGAGCGCATCAAGCAGAGAGGGCGGGATTATGAACAGGCCATCCCGGTAGACTACCTGACCCGTCTGAATAATTACTACGACGATTGGTACGCTAACTATAACATGGGCAAATCTCTCATCGTCGATACAGATGAATTAGATTTCCTGGACAATGAAGAGCATTTTGATCGGTTAGTTAAGCGAATCTGGGATTCAATTGACCAGAAAGATATGTTTTTCTATTTTTAGGATTAGCATTTTTTTCCACCTCCCTGAAAATCCGTAATATAATACACTTTATCTGTGTGTCATTATCAGGGAGTGATTATGAAGCTATTGCCATGGTTGGTATTACTTAGCATGAGTCTTGTGGGCTGTTCCGGTTCCAAGTCTGCTCAACCAGTTAGTCAGGAAACGCCACAAGTTGAATTGTCTGATGCGGATGAATTCATCGAAAATCCAAATGAAGAGCCAGCTGCTGAGCCGTCGACAGACGAGCCAGTTGTCGCTGATACTCCATCTGAAGAACCTGTCGTAGAAGATGGTGCTGCTCCTGAAGTTACTATTGAAGATAATGCCGCTGCTAATCCAGTAGTAAGTAGCGACTACACCGGTGGATCAGAGAAGCAATACACTGTTCAGAAAAATGAAACTCTGATGATGGTTGCTTTTAAACTTTATGGTGATTATGCCAAGTGGAAAGAGCTGGCAAACTACAATCGTGACGTGCTTAACGGCTCAACAATTCTTCGCACAGGCATGAACCTAAAGTATATGGCACCGGCAGAAGAGTTTGTCTGGAATCCACAAGGCTTACCATACCTAATCCGGACTGGAGATACTCTGGGGGGAATTTCAAACACTGTTTATCAGAACACTAAAAAATGGAAAATGATCTGGGAAAATAATCGTCCATTGATCAAAGATCCAAATAAGATTTTTGCTGGTTTTACCCTTTATTACCTAGAAAATGGTCGTGACGTCGCATCTGAAATCTAATCACCCTTTTTCCTCTACTGATAACAAACCCCTGCAGTATGCGGGGGTTTTCTGTTTTATTGCAGTTTTTTTTCTAGCCTCTTGCTCTAGTTTTATCATCCCTTTAAAGAGTGGAAAAAAGTCAAATTTAGGCAGCGGTTATCAACAGATGACAGCTCAGGATTATGAAGATCATTTAGCAGCTCTGAAGGATCCCTTCTTGAAGGGTCCTGGTGTTCTAACAGTGAAAGAGCGCGAAGCATCTCGAAAATACATCATCAACGTACTCAACGACATCATCGCAAATAATGAAATCTTCTTTAAAAAACTGAAAAGTGCCAGGATTACAATTTTGAATTCCGAGTCCCCAATGTATTTTTCTCTTCCTAAGGGAGAGATCTTTCTATCAAGCGGGTTACTTACAAAGTACATTAAAAATGAAAGCATGCTAGTTTGTGTATTGGCCTACGAGCTTGTACGTAGTGAAAAAATACTCTATCCACGGCAGATCATTGTCCCGACTGGTTTTGTGAGTCTTGAAAGAATGCTAAATCTGAATCGATTAAGTCTGGATGAAAAGATGGAAGTGCATAAATGGGCTCATCATCTGACGATCCGAAGTGGTTATGATGGAGAGTACTATCTTTCATGGCTGCAAACTCAGAACCGAAATACAGCAGATTTTATTCTTCAGGTGGGAGATGCGAATCAGATAAATCGCGAAGAATCGTTATTTAAGGCATTTCTGATTAAAAACACCAATGAAGATGAGCAAGTTACAACGAAGAAAACGTCTTCCAAAAATTTTTATACATTTATCAACAGCATCCGGGAAGTAATATGAAGCCAGAGCAAGCCGAACGCTTTTTAATTGAAGAACTTTTTAATAAGACTCAGGACAAGAACATTCTTAATGATGAAAAACTGGAAGAAGTTGATAAGCTAACCGGTGATGCCTCTACTCGTCGCTATTATCGACTTTTTACAAATAAAGATTCTTACGTTGTATGTCTGGATAACCCGTTTAATGAAGATATGGAGAAGCATCCATTTGTATCCGTTCAACAATTCCTGGAGCAGAATCATGTAAGAGTGCCGGGCATTTTAGATCACAATCTTTCTCGTGGGTATTTACTTGAAGAGGATCTGGGGAACGAAACTTTGTTGGCCCACATTTCCGGCATAACCAGCACTGATGAGGAGTATCGAATCTATAAAATTATTGTGGATCAACTTCTGGAGCTTCACCGCATTCCACCAACATCGGTAAAAAATCCCAACTTATTCCAGTTGAAATTTGATTACGCCAAATTCATGGATGAAACCCGCTTTACCTTTAAATACTTCTTTAATTTTTTCAACAAATGTCAGGATGAAGATTTGATCAATGATTTAGAGAAACTTTTTGATCCAATTATGCGTCGACTGGCCGATCAGAAGATGGTCATTACTCATCGTGATTTCCATTCTCGAAACATCATGGTTCGTAATGGAAAGTACACATTTATTGATTTCCAGGATGCTCGTTGGGGAATTCCTCAGTACGACTTGGTTTCATTACTTGAAGACTGTTACTACGACTTGAAAGAAGAAAACCGTCAAAAATTAAAACGATACTATTTTGACAATCTGGATCCAGCTATTCACGGTCAAAAAACCTACGAGCAGTTCGATGCCTTATATCAGGATATGCTGATCCAGCGAGTCTTTAAAGCCGTCGGTAGTTTCTGTTATATCTATAACTGGCGCAAAGATGATCGTTATCTTAAATATATCGGATTTGCGATGGAGAAAATTCGACGAACGATGATGGATAATCCTCGCTATGCTGATTTAAAAACCCGTTTATTCCAAAATTATTATGCAAATTGATCACTGTTTAATTCTTGCTGCAGGCTTCGGAACCCGCATGGGTCAGATTGGTCAGAAGCTTCCAAAAGTTCTATGGCCGGTATTTGAAAAAAGTCTGCTCGAACTGCAAGTGGCGTATGCTAAATCACTTGGTGCTAAAAAGATTTATATCAATCTTCATTACATGGGCGAGGAGATTGAAAAGTTTTGCAAAGGAAAATCTGCATTTGAGGAAGTTACCTTCCTTTGGGAGAAACCTGAGATCCTTGATATCGGAGGCGCTGTACACAACCTTGCTGCTCAGAAAGAAGTAAGATATAAGGGTAAACTCCTGGTCCTGAACGCAGATCAGTTTTTCTATATACCCAAAGAGCAACTAGAAAAATTGCTGACGAAGTTCAAGCAATCACCTGCGGTGCTTTTCACTTATTGGGTTAACACATCATTTGGTTATAATGCTCTAGAAATTGATGAAAACCGACTTGTGAAGGGTATAGTCAAAAATAAAGACTTACCTAAGAATGAAAAAATTGAAACCTATACAGGTATCTCCTATATTGATCTGGCTCAGCTCGAACCGGTACCAGGTGTGACTGCATTTTTCGAAAGTGTCTGCCCTTATTCGAAAAAGGCAATCACTGCTGTGTTGCTGGATAAGATTGATTATTGGGATTTTGGAACAATTCAGCGTTATTGGGAAACAAGCTTTCGCATTCTTGAAACCTACGTTACACAATCGACTCATCCATTTTTAAGGTTTTTGGTAAATGAGCGCGCCCTCAAGACCTGGAAGATTGATCTACAGAATATTTCTTATAATGCGCTTTCACCCCGTGTGATAAATTTGGCACCGGATAAGTTGTCGTTGGATATTAACCCAAGTATTTTGTTAGGACCTTCACCGGTTCGCAAATTGAGTGGCAATGCAATTTGGTGGGAAAACATAAATGAGGAAGTTAAGCCTGTTTAGTTTCCTTGATGCAATCTACAGGACAAACTTCGATGCACAGGCCACATAAAGTGCAACTCCACGGATCGATAGAATAATCAGTCCCGTTTGTTACTACTGCGCTTTCTGGACATACAAGATGGCAGTTGTCACATGCAACGCAGATTGATGAGATTTCCAGTTTGACTTGAGGCATAATCTCAGTATAAGGCAAAATTCATATGGAACAATTGAAAGTCATCAAAAAAGATATTTTAGTTTTAAATCTGGTAGTATTTCTCCTGCTTTCGTTTGCTTTTCTTTATCTGCAGTATGCCTACCGCCATCACCTTTCTCCCTTCTCATTGGCCTATCTGAGAAAGAGTCTGGAACTTTTTTGGTACGCTTTAATACCCTTAGGAATTAGTGCCTGGATGGTCTGGAGACATCATCGTTATTCGGCAACTTTCTTTGCCATCTGTGTTTGGCTTATCAGTTTTAAGGTGGTGGAAGGGCTGTTTATCGAATTCAACAAGATCATTGTTGTCGCCCTCTTCTTTTATGGAGTGATATCGTACTTTCTTTATCAACTATTTCAATATTATCTTTCCCTTGCTTCTTTAAATGCCAACTTCTCACAAACTGATTTGTTTAAGCCTTTACTGCGAGAGATCCCTTGTACAGTGAAAATCGAAGATGAAGATCTCACTGGTTACCTTACGAACTGGGATGAAGAAGGGTGCTTCATCAAGTTGGCAAAACCCCTTTCCAAGGCACCAGGCCCATCTTCCTTGACCATTCACTTTAAAGGCAGGGATTTTACCCAGAATGGGGAAGTTGTTGCTCACTCTGTAGATTTAGCTGGGGTTGGCTTAAAATTTGGAAGTACTACTAAAGACTTAACCGTCTTCAATTGGACTGAGTTTACTGAGCTGGTTCACGAATTAGGATACAAACCGGAAAGGTTAAGATGAAAATTGCAATTCTTGCTACTCTTTTGATTTTGGTTTCTTGTATTAAAGATGATTTAAGTCCTGAAGCTGCACTTAAAGATTTCGTCGAATCTCGAATAGGCCAGGTCATCGATAAAGATTTTATTCTCGAGAGAACAACTGGTCGAATGTTACAAAGTTTTGAAAATATGTCAGATGAAGATTTCGCGAAATTCGCAGATATGAGAAACATCAAAACTGAGAGCTTTAAGATTCTTTCCAAGTCTTGTCAGGAGAAAAAATGTTTCCTTACTTACTCTGTTGGTTACCTGACTAAAAAAGACGATAAGACTATCACTTCCTCAGAAGTGAAAAAAATCGTAGAGATGATTCAGGTTGAGAATAAATGGCTTATCGAAGATGTGAGCAACATCAAGACATACCATGAGAATCTCGAGCCCATTAATCCTCTCGAATAAGGCTTTGAACAGAATATCCGATAAGTGCTCATAGGAGTGCCTGATGTCTGATAAAGATTTTGTTTCCTTCTTAGTCGACGAAACCCTGAAGCTGCAAAAAAGCG
>JBEIEO010000195.1:0-5333 GCA_040382895.1 Halobacteriovoraceae bacterium | reverse complement strand
TTGTTCTTATCACTCATAAGACTCAAGATTATCCGGCGATCAGTAACCTCCGAGAACTTCCTCAGTTTAAGTTTAACAAATTGGCGTTGGCCAATGAAAATGTTCCGGCAGGCACATACGCCAGAGAAGCTCTGAGGTCAAATGAAGTGCTTGATAAGTTGAAGGACAAAATACTTTCAGGAAGCTCAGTAAGAAACGTTCTTTCATGGGTATCTAAAAACGAAGCCGATCTTGGAATTGTTTTTCTCACCGATCAACTAGTAGACTCTCAGGTGAAGATTCTTTATAAGATTCCGGCGGCTTCGCATTCAAAAATTCTCTATTCTCTTGCCCTCATTAAAGACGATGAAAAAAAACAAGCCTCGCGGTTCTACGAATTCATCACGGCGAAGAAAAACCAGGATGTTTTTCTGAAAGCTGGATTTACCATCTCAAGCCCATGATGAATGCTGATCTTTCATCCATCATAGAGTCGTCACTTCTTGTAGGGTTTCTTGCAACTTTGATTTCGCTGATCCCTGCTATCGGTCTCGGATGGATTCTGGCACGGAGCGATTTCCGGCTTAAAGCACTCCTTAACCTTGTCATTTTTTTTCCGATGGTATCGCCACCTGTGGTGACAGGATTTGTGCTCCTAAAAATTCTCGGTCGCAACAGTGTCATCGGTCAAGGGCTAGGTCTGATGGGCGTGACGATTCCGTTCACCTTAACCGGTGCCGTGATCGCTTCAGCCTTGGTTAGTTTCCCTCTCTTCGTTATGATGGTGAGAGCCTCCTTCTCGTCTTTGGATCGATCCCTTGAGGAGTACTCCCTTACTGCAGGATATTCTCCCTGGAAAACCTTCTTAAAAATCAGTCTGCCGCTTAGCTGGCCTGGAATACTTGCGGGCGCTGTTATTTGTTTTGCCAGATCCTTGGGGGAGTTTGGTGCGACGATTGTCCTGGCGGGTGATATCGAAGGGAAGACCAGGACAATTTCCATGGCCATCTATTCGTTACTCGATTCACCGACCGGAGAATCGCAGGCCGCGAAACTGCTAGGGTATAGTCTGGCGTTTTCCCTCACTGGCCTCGCAGTCTATGAGTTCCTCAACCATCGCTTTTGGAAGAGGTTAGAATGAAGGATCTCGTTTTCGACATAAGTCTAAATCTTCAAATAGGTTTGGAGAAAAAGACGTTCGAGCTTAAAAGTCATCACCAGAGGCTGGGAATCATGGGGCCTTCCGGGCTAGGCAAGACTACACTGGCACGTGCAGTTCTCGGCCTTGTACCGTCTTCCGGGAAAATAAACATCTCAAGCTTAAGTTATTCTTCTGTCAAAGTCTGGGATCGAAGATTTTCTTACGTGCCTCAGGATTCAAAGCTCATTCCACACCTTACTGTGGAAGAGAATATTCTTTTCACACCCGGAGCTAACCTTCCGATCTCGATCATTCAACTACTTGGTCTTGAACATTTACTCAGAAGAATGCCTCGTCATCTATCCGGAGGAGAAAAGCAACGAGTCGCATTGGCACGGGCCTTAAGTAGTCCAGGGAATCTCATGATCCTGGATGAGCCTTTTTCTGCTTTGGATCGTATCAATCGTCAGAAGGCACAGGATCTTCTGAAGAGCATGCAAATCCCAATGATCCTGATTTCACATACAAGAGAGGATCTTGAAATACTGGGCTGTGAAATCCTGAATTTAGATCAATAATGATTTGGCGCCAATGGTTGATGGATCCAATCTGGACGGCGGCAAACTCCACCTCAAAGGAGAGTTTTATGAACTACCTTCGTCCCGTCAGTTTGATAGCTTTTATCTAGCTCGTCGGCTGCGCCTCACAGAAAATCGATCTAGTCTATTAAGCCCATCCGTACGAGGCTAAATCCGCACTTAAATCAATGACTTAGTCTAATTCCTAAACAAAATCCTCAAGTTTTAGGCTCAAGCTATCGATAAATGCATATCTCTTTAGGGGTTTGGAGCTCGCATGCGTTTACTATTTGTTTTGCTTTGCTTGATTTCTTTTCCAGCACAAACCCGTGCTGGTGATCCAGCTAAGGTCGTTTTTCTAGATGACGTGAAAGCTGCAACTCAAGCTCGAATCGATCTGATTGCGAAAGCTCAAACTGAAATTCAAATTTCGACTCACGTACTTTCCGAAGATCTAGCAGGTAATCGACTCTTTGCAGAGCTAGTGAAGGCTGCCCGACGGGGTGTGAGAGTAAAGGTGCTTTATGATGCCTGGGAAAATAAGAAAAATATTTCACCTGCTATGATTCAGGCCCTGGAAGCTCATGGTGTTCAGCTTTACCAATTTCGTCCTTTAAAAATGGGATACTTCTGGAATCTTAACCGCCGTTTGCATGATAAACTTTTTATCGTTGATCGCCAGCATTTGATTCAAGGCGACCGTAATATGAATCAAAACTATTTCAGCCTGGTGAAACAAGAAACAACGTCAAATCTTTTCGGAACGCAAACAACCAAAACTTCTGCGGCCTTCGTATCTAAAGAGTTTTATTTTGAAGGTAAAGTGGCAAGTGATGCATCAAACTACTTTGATGAACTTCTAGATGAAGGTGCAGTGGAGCGCATGGGCTTTAAAGGAAAGATGACTCCGGAAATCGAAGCTAAGATGAAGTTAATTGATCGCTATTCCAGAAAGGACCTTCGTAATATTCTGGCGCCCGGGCAGGATTGGCGCAAAGGTGTTGAAGCAGTCGGAGAAGTGGCATTTTTCCATGACCAGGTAAAATTAAAAGGGAGCGCTCCTGGAAGTGAAGCTCCCTTGCTGGACATGATCCGAAATGCCAAAAAGAAAATCTACATCGAAAATCCCTATATCGTTTTGACCGATGAATTCAAGGTTGCGCTTAAAGGTGCAGCTGATCGCGGTGTTCATATCACCGTTATCACCAATTCACCCATGGCCAATGATATGGCGCTGGTAGGTGCGGCCTGGGAAGAGAGCCGTGAGTATTTGCGTACTTTAGGAGCGACGATTTATGAGCACCCAGGTGCGTCGCCTAAGTCGGAGTACTCTAAGTGGAACATCAAAAATCAGATTAAGTCTCAGATTAAAGATCAGTTCGGTCAGTTTAAAGACGCCTTTGATGGCAGCCACCGTATCGAAGGAGCCATTCACAACAAAATGCTCATCGCCGACGATGAGGTCGCGGTGAAAAGCTTTAACCTTGATCCGCGCTCCCAGAACCATAATATGGAAGTGGTGGTCAGAATTAAAAGCGAAAAAATGGTAGATCAAGTGAAGTCTTTGATGATGGAAGATATCACCGATCGCGGTTACATCCAGACTGTTAAAAAAGGTCACACTGTAGGAACAGTTCCAAGTCGCTGCGGTCATCAGAAGGTTCTATCAGTGATGCTTCGATACTTCCTTTAAGAAACTGCCAGGATCTCGCCCCAGTTGGTCGTAAATCGTTTCGATTTATAATCAGCGACCAATTTCCAGGTTTGATTTATTCCACAAGCCGCACTCTTGATGGTGTGAGGTCCAAAACGATTATTAATCGCATCCAGTACAAGGTTCAGGCGATCATTGTCTGAAGGATCGCTACTGAAAAGATCCATCTGATTTTCTGACTTCGGTACAATGTGATTGAGAATGACCCCACCTTTTTTATACCCATAACCCGGGCGATAGATCTGATCCAGCACCTGGTGGGCAGCCTTGATCAACTTTATCGTATCAGAAGTTCCAGTTTGGAAAGTGTAGGTGTCTACCCCGTAGTACTGAGGAATTTCTTTAAAAGCATTGGTATGAATAAAAACCGTGATGCTGAAACATACGCCCTCCTGACAGCGAAGCTTCTCTGCTGCTTTGGTAGCAAAGCTCGCGATGGCTTCCTTGAGAAAAATTTTATCGTAAACATCGTGACCAAAGCTTCGGGTGTTGGCGATATTCTTTTTGTCCTGAATTTCCTCCATGGATAGGCAGCTCACTCCACGCAGCTCTTCCTGGACCTCCCGTCCGGTTTTAGTCAGTAGCTTCTGGATGAGCTTATCGTTTTTATACATCTTAAAGTCATAGGCGGTTTCAATCTTGAGCATGTTGAGCTTCCGACTGGAAGCCGATCCGATACCCCAGATATCTTTTACTGGAAATTTCTTTAAGACGGCATCAATTTCATCGTCAGTGTTCATCATCCATACACCGGAATTTTTCTTGGCCATCTTGTTGGCCATCTTTGCGAGCACCTTGGTTTTCGAGATGCCGATGCCGACGGGCATGCCGGTGGTCTTGAGCACGTCTTTGCGAATCTTTTTTCCATACTCCAGAAGATCAAACTGATCAAAGCCATCCAATGAGAGAAAGGCTTCATCCACCGAGTAGACTTCCAGGTCTGGCGTATAGTTTTTGAGCACACTCATAACTCTTTTAGACATGTCATCATAGAGTGTGTAGTTGGAAGAAAAAACCGCGACATTGTATTTTTTGATCCGTTCCTTGGTCTGAAAGTAGGGCTCACACATCTGACCGAAACCGATGGCCTTAGCCTCTTTAGAAAACGCAATCGCGCACCCATCATTATTGGAGAGCACGATCACCGGACGTCCACGAGTCTTCGGATTAAAGATGCGCTCACAGGAGCAATAAAAAGAATTGCAGTCTACCAGTGCGACTGTCATCGGCGCACTTTTCGGTGCTGAGATGAAATCACGCCCCAGATGAAGTCTTCGCCTAACTCGTCTTCACCGACGCGCTTGTTGAAGGGGAGAAGGTAACCAACGCCTTCCACCAGGTTAAAGCGGGCAATCTTAAATTCATTGGAAATCACTGCGATGACAAGATCGCCTGATTTGGGATCCAGGGATCGGTCCACAATCAGGTGATCACCTTTTTTTAAATCAAACAGACGGGAGTCACTCGCCACCCGCACTGGAAACATCGCCGGCGGATTGGTCAGATACTTCTCATCAAGTGAGAGCCTGTCTTCGCCATACTCGGCGCACGGACTTTGGAAACCGGTTACTTGCTGTATTTCAGGCATAAAAATCCTCCGAAAAGGGGATTTTTTTATCATACGTAAGTTTTCCGTATTTTTCAAGGTCGACTCGCTTAGGCAAAAGATTCCGCCAGTAATTACAGTCAGATAGGTAGTTTAACGAGATTAAAGAAATCCCTCAAAAGTTCGATAAATTAAATATGATTAGACTATTTATTCTCATGTTTCTTGCCTCAGCTTGTGGCGGCAGTGTCGTCGAGGGGCTCGGTTGTCCCACAGGATTTATCTTTGTTCCTCGCAACTCAAATTACGTAGAAGAGGCTTTTTGTGTCGCCAAATTCGAAATGAAAAATGATGGAGCAGGAGTTGCTGTTTCTC
>JBEIEO010000194.1:0-5339 GCA_040382895.1 Halobacteriovoraceae bacterium | reverse complement strand
GATCCACATAGCTGCTGATCGAATAGTACACATCGTAAAAGGGCTGAGAACATTTTCTCGATCTGATACTGATCAATTAAGTAGCTTTGAATTCACTGAAGCTCTCGAAGAGTCTTTAATGTTACTAAAAGATATCTACCAGAAAGAAGGAATAGACATCCAATATCTCAAAAAAACCAAGCAGAAACTTTACGTTTATGGTAACAGGGGCCGCTTGCAGCAAGTTATGGTTAACCTCTTCGCTAATGCAAAAGATGCAACCGAAGGACAACAAGACAGATCTATCAAATTGGAACTCAGCGAGCAGAATAATTTGGTCAGCATCACTCTTTCCGATAATGGACGTGGAATCGATGCGAGCATTAAAGATAAGATCTTCGATCCTTTTTTCACGACCAAAGATGTCAATAAAGGAACCGGGATAGGTTTATCTCTGGTGAGCTCAATCATTAAAGAGCATGACGGAAGCATTCATGTCGACTCTGAATCTAGTTGTGGAGCTACCTTTACGGTGACTCTTCCTCTGGACCAGACCAAAGTCAAAGCACTGGAAATTATGCCGGAACCTGAAATCCCAGAGCCGATGATTCAGCAAAACCTCAGCGTCCTTGTGGCCGATGACGAGGAAGATATCCGTACCATTCTTGCTATCATGCTGAGGGGTATGGGTATGAAGGTCGCCATCGCAGAGAACGGTAAAAAAGCTCTCGACATGTACCAGAAGCATGCGTTTGATCTTATCCTAACAGATCTTAAGATGCCCGTCATGGATGGCAAAACGCTGATCCATGCGATCCAATCTAACAAAAAGGTCAAAAAGCCGAAGTGTATTCTTATGACCGGTGGAGTAGATGCCTCATTAGATGAGCTTCAGATGGGAACCGAAATCCATGCTGTACTCCCAAAACCCTTTGACGAACATGTTCTCAAAAAAAAGTTACAGGAAGTTTTTCCAGAATTATTTCAAACCATGAAACAGGAAGGTAGTTATTAAAAAAGTACTGGTTATTGATGATGAACAGGACATTCTTGAGCTCTGGATTTCTCAGATCAAGCTTATGGATATTTTGATTGAGGTCCATTCAGCAACCAACGGTCTCGAAGGCCTGACTCTGACGAATGCCGTTCCAAACTACGATTTGATCATCACGGATTTCAAGATGCCGAAGATGAACGGTTTAGAGTTTATCCAGAAGCTGAGAGAGAACCACAACTACCGTCAAACTCCGGTGATGTTTTTTACGGGCTATCTTCCGGAGCTCAAAGAGCATGCCGGCAACCTCGAGAATGTCTTTTTATTTGATAAACCATTCATCAGCGATAAAATAAAAACAAATATCAAGATGTGTCTTAAACTCTGAAGTTAACCAAGCCTTGCATGTAGGTTTCCAGTGCTTGATCAAGCCAGCGCTGGAGACCTTGCTCGCTCTGGTGGAGATAACCCATGTGGCCCCCGCTTTTTTCCAGATGAAGAAACGTTGTCTTTGAAAGCTTCGCTTCCACATAATCCACAGGACTCACGAAGGGATCATCCTGAGCCGTCAGCAAAACTGTCGGAATATCGATGAGATGTAGATACTCTTTGGCTGAACAAATCTCATAATAGTGTTGCCGATTTTTGAATCCACCAACCGGCGCTGTGTAACACTCATCAAAATTCCTTAAGGTGTGGACTCCCGATAGAAGTCCTAATCCCTCCGGATGATTGTCCCGGACATATCTTTTTAGTTCCAGCACAAATCGATAGTCATAGATTAAATTCAACCCTTGAGTCAGATTCACCGACGCCCGATCAAGATGAATGGGTCCATTAACGGCGATGGCGGCATCGGGCTTCTCTGAGGCCCGGATACCGGCACACAAAAGTAAAAGAGCGTTTGCACTAAGTGAGAAACCAACTGCCAGATGAAAGTGATATGGGAAAAGTTTTCTTCCATGAGCGATAACCTGGGAAAGATCCTCTGAGCGTCCGGAATGATATGGCTCAGTCGCTAAACCGGCCCCTTCACCACATCCTCTATGATTGTTTAAAAAGACGTGATATCCCAGCTGATTCGCCACTTCTGCAGTTCGCTGCATGTATGTAGCTTGAGAACTTCCTCCGAGGCCGTGAAACAAATAAACTACGACTTTTTTCGTACCTGAGAGATAAGTAGAATGAATGATCTCTGATTCTTTGCCTAACCCAATATGATAGGTCTCACCTTTACGGGACAAAGGAGGCGATGGCAGAAGATGCCCCATAATGGTCTGCAAATGACCACTCCTGGCCCACCAGGGAGGTGAACAAACCGGAAGAGAAGCTTTAAGAGGTTCAAAAAATTCTAACATCCAAGAGTAGAGTTTACAGCTATAATAGAACTCATGCTACGGGAATTAAGACAGACAAAAATCAATGGAAAGATTTATCTTTTTCCAGTGCCAGTCATCAAAGAACGGAAGTACCTCATTCTATGTGAAGATGAGGCAGAAGCCTTGGAAATCATAAATGGTGTAGCACAAAAGCGCTACCAGCATCCGGACCTGGTGAGTGAAGACTTTATCCAGCTCACTTTTCATAGTGATGGCCTGACCAAAATCATAGCTCTTAATCCCAAACACAGAAAGAGTTAAGATTCTATAAATTTTATCGCCCCAGCGGATGAGATGAATCTGCTTTTTGTCCGCTCTGCCTAAATCAATTAGAGTTCGTCTCTCTGTCATCAATGCTTTTTGGAGGACCTAAACGATGGGATTTGGAAATTGAAAAGTATGACTCTCTATTCTTCTGGTATCCGGATTTTAGGAAGAATAGTGCCTACGGGTCCCACTTCTTCGATTCCAGAATAAGTTTTAAAGTCCGTGCTTTTTCTGCCCGTTTGGGACTACGCTCGATACCTATGGCATTGAGGCCCAGGGCATTAGCTGCTGAAAGCATGCTGCCTTCTCCACAGAAGGGATGAACGATGGTTCGAGTGGTCGTTTGAGTCAGGATAAATTTCGAAGCGAGAAGACATGCCTCCATCCCCATTCCTCTCTCCCAGGTCTTGTCACCGATGTCAGGCAGTACGTCCATGGTAGACTTCGAAACATCTGCCCGTACACCTTTAGAAAAACACAACATATGAGAATACGCCGGTCGACCAAAAGTAATGGTGCCGGCAGGATAACGGCAGACAATTTTATGCCAAAGAGTTTCCATTCCTGCAGCTTCTGCGGCCTTGAGACAGAGATAGCCTTTGTCGACCCAAGTGCCCTCGTGCTTAATGTCGGATTGATAAAAAATGACGACACCATCTTCGGGACATTTGGAAAGAATTAAATCAGCAGTTTCCAGGAACCACTCTTTCCAGGATGAAAGAGTGAATCCTTGAAACTCAGAAATATCGGGAAGAGAAGCAATCAGCGAACAACCGGTGAGAGTCTCCTGAGACTTTAACCATTCGATGGCATCGGCAGTGTGACCATGCGCTGACTCATACCACTTTTACCTGCTGACCTTTGTATTCGACTAACTGGCCTTTACGGATCTTGCAACGTTTGCGTGTTTCTACATTACCGTCAACTTTAACTTTACCTTCTGCGATCAGGTGCTTGGCTTCACCACCTGAATCGCACAGATCAGTCAGCTTCATCAGATCACACAGGTCAACATGATCACTCTTAGTCAGTGCAAACTCTTTCATAATTAGAGTTTAATCAGGATAAGCTTATTCTGATACATCTGTGGGACCAAGAGAAGATTCAATTCTTTTGCCACTGAAATATCCGCAGTCCCCTGACCCAGGTTAAACATTTTCTTTACTTCGCCTTGTTTAGTCATCGTGTAGACATCACCACTCATCCAGTCAGAGATCCAAAGTGTCCCTTTATTATCAACGCCAACACCATCTAGATTACCCTGAAGTTCTTTTACAACAGTTATCTCAGTGGGTTTTTTGAGGGAAACAATCGCCACATCTCCCGGGGTTTTTGTTATGAATGTTTTTTCGTCAACATCAGTTCCCCATTTCATGGCCAGCAGGTGCTCTTTTCCATCGGTGAAAAGACCATTACTGCCAGCGACCTTAGCGTCTTTAATCCAGACTGAAAGTTTGTCTTTATTAATCTTGTAGATCACATCAGAGAACATGTCCGAGATGTAAACATTCCCTTCCGCATCCACAGTAGTATCATTGAGAAACTTGGCAGCTTTCACCGGATAGGTTTTTATAATCTTACCCTTCGTGATATTTACCTTCACCACTCGAGTCACGTCAGTAAAATACAGATCGTCTCCTACGACGGTTAGACCTTTCGGAGCATAAAGGCCAGTAATCCATTTAGACTTGATGACTTTCCCATCTGGTGAAATTTTTGAGAGATAAGAAACAGCTTTCTTCTCCAGTGGATTCCCATTTGTAATATTAGAGGCAAAAATCATCTGATGTTTGGCTGAATAGATCACAGATTCAGGATGAAGAATACCTTCAGTGATTTCCATCGCCACTTCCGGCTTAATCGATTCCTGTTGTTTTTCTTTCTTACTCTTCATAGAAGAGCAACCAGAAGCAATGAGGGCAGCAAGTAGAATGTATCTCATAGACTCTCCTTATCGTTTGAATGGTAATTCGCCCAGGTAATCTTTCTTACCAATGTCGACACCGTTATGACGTAAAATGGAATAGGCCGTGGTGATGTGGAAATAAATGTTAGGAAGGGCGTGATGATTCACGAACTCAAATCCAGTCAAATATTTACCTTCCCAACGAGGCTGAGAGATCTTTCTATCTTCAGCACCTTTAAAATCTTCCGGCTTAAAAGTGTTAAGATAACCAATCACGCTTTCAATGCGTGCTTTAAGTTCCGGTAGAGTTTTTTCGTTGTCCTCGTGCTTCGGAGCTTCTTTTCCTGCCAGACGGGCAGCACAAAGTTTGGCCGTATCACAGGCAATCTGTACCTGACGAATGAAGTTGAACTGATCCGGTGCCAGTCGAGCGTTCAACAGGACATCCATTTCAAATTTCTTATTGGTGGCGTGAGTTGAAGCTTTCTCCATAATGAGGCTTAAGTTATGGAGCATCTTGGTGAATTGCGGGACGGTGATCTCATACAGCATGTTGTCCTCCTTGGATCGAATTATGGTTCATTAATTTACAATGGGTGTTTGAAATTTGCTGTTACTTTTTAGTGCCACTCTGAGTTAGAGTGATGAAAAGTTCAAGATCTTCCTGGAAGATTGGCTCAAGTTGACCCATTTGCTCCACTGTGTACCTAGCCAGATCTGTTTGTTCATGATTTTTCATGGAGGCATCACCTTGAAAAATGTCGACGCTCCAGCAATGGAGTGGAATCTTTTTATCACTTCTATCTTCTTCAGT
>JBEIEO010000193.1:0-5462 GCA_040382895.1 Halobacteriovoraceae bacterium | reverse complement strand
TATAGGGAGGATCCTGTGGATAAAAAGAAACTCGAACATTACAAGGCTCTACTGTTGAAGCATCGTCAGCAGATCCTGAACGTCGGCTTGCTTAATAAATCTGAAGACTTACACGTATCAGAAGAAGACCTTTCGGATGAAACCGACCTGGCCTCTTCTCTGATTCAGCAGCAAATTAACTGCACCATTCGTGATCGCGAATACCTTAAACTTCGCAGAATCGATGCAGCCTTGGACCGTTGCTCAGAAGGGACATATGGTCACTGTGAAGAGTGCGAAGAAGAGATTGGGGCTAAACGTCTGGAGAATCAGCCCTGGGCAGAACTTTGTATCCAGCACGCTGAAGAAAAAGAACGTGAAGAATCTCAGATCTATCGCCAGGCTTAAACAACTTCAAGACCCTCGTAAGCCTCCAGAAATGGAGGCTTTTTTTGTCTGAAAATCAAAGTGTTTAAACTTTAAACACATCATCGTTAAAACGACACCTCTGACTTCCTATCCCCTTGAATCCCTATAGCCAATTCTGGCAAGCTCCTTGCTTTTACTTGTTACATGGAAGCTTAGCTTTCCCACGACTTAGTTTTTACTCGTGATAAGGGATAAGAATGAAAAAGGCATTTCAAACAGTTCTAACTTTGGCCCTGGCCCTCAACCTCTCTACTGGTTGGTCAGCAGCTCCTTCGTTAGCATACAATGCTGAACTTCTTATTTCTCGATACGCTTCATGGGGTATCGATCCGGATAAGCACCTGGCCTCTATTAACCTGAAAGATTCATGGGCTAAATTCAAAAAGAATAAAGACATCGTGGTTGCAGTAGTTGATACAGGAATCCAGGGTGATCACGCTTTTCTTGCTAACAACATCCACGTTGTAGGCGGTAAAGCAGGCACAGCAAATTACGGCGTAGATTTCTCTGGAGAGAAAGTAACAAATACTCCTTCAGACCAGCACGGTCACGGAACTCACGTTGCTGGTATCGTAAAGTCTATCTTCCCTGAAGTAAAAATTCTTGCTCTTAAATACTACAATCCAAAAGCTTCTGGTCAGGCAAACCTTGATGCCACCATCAAAGCTCTTCAGTACGCTGTTGACCATAACGTTGATGTTATCAACTACTCTGGCGGCGGTCCCGAAGCTTCAGTTGAGGAACTTCGTGTTCTGAAAGCTGCTGAGAAAAAAGGAATTCTGGTTATTGCAGCTGCTGGTAATGAGCGCTCAAACATCGATGATAAACGTCATGCTTACTACCCGGCTTCTTACGGTCTTTCAAACATCATTACTGTTGGTGCTCATGACGATAGTCTGAATATCATCCCATCTTCAAACTGGGGCAAGAACTCTGTTGATATCGCAGCTCCTGGACACCGTATCCGTTCAGCGATCCCTCACAACGGTGCCGGTTATATGACTGGTACATCTCAGGCGACAGCTTTTGTTTCGGGTGTGGCTGCAATGATTAAATCAAAGTATCCAACAATGAAATATGATCAGATTAAAAACATTATCCTGAGCTCTTCACTTAAAGTGAAAAACTTTGAAGGCAAAATTCTTGGTGCAGGTAAACTCGATGCTGCTCGCGCAATTGAACTAGCTGACACAGTAAATGAAAAGCTTAACTCTGCGACAAGAGCTGTAGCAAATCGTTAATAATTCTCCTACAATGAGAAGATGAAAAAAAATCTTCTCGATGTGTTTCTGGCCATTCTCGCCGGATCTTCATATGCACTGGCCTATCCGTCTTTTCTTGGGTCCGGATGGCTCCCACTTATCTTTATTGTCCTTCCGATTTTTCTCTGGCTCCTGGAATCCTCCAGCACCAAAAAAAGCCTTTTAATTGTTCTGTGTTTCAATCTGGGTTTGAATCTCACAGGCTATTACTGGATTCCACATACCCTGCGGGAGTTTGGTCATCTTCCCTACGCTGTTTCTGTCATATTAGGGGTGGGTTTTAGTTTTATTCTCCAACCTCACTGGTGGGTCTATGTGATCTGGAAAAAATTCCGCCCTCAATGGAATTGGTCCAAAGAAAGTCACATCATCATTAGTGCTATGGTAATGACTCTACTGGAACGCTTTATTCCGCAACAATTTCCTTCTTTTGTAGGCAGTCCATGGATGCATCTTTCACCTTATCTGGGATTAGCGCCTTATTTCGGTGTGGCGATTTTTAGCTTTATGACCTACTGGCTTTCTCTGGAGGCCGTCACACAACTTCAGCAGAAAAAACTCAGGGTCCAGGTATGGGGCATCATGGGTCTGTTTATCATCTTGAATGCAGCCTTTCCTATCAAGCGTCCGGAATCGGCACTAAAACTTCCGGTCAGGATTGTTCAGGCAAACATCGGAAATTTTCTGAAAGTATCATCTGAACAAGGCGATACTTTTTCGACTGAATCTGTCTCTGCTCTTTATCAGAAACTATCAACCAAAGAGAATGGTTTTGAGCCCGATCTTATCGTCTGGCCAGAAACCGCCTACCCCCAATCTTTTTACGGTTCAGAAACACAACTGGATATGGTGTTCCGACTTATCATGGAGAAAACCGGCAGTGAAATTCTCATCGGTGGTTACGATCAGGATACTTCGAAATCGTCCATGGATTTAATCGAATCTGTCTTCAATTCCTCCATTCTGATGGGCGATGACAAAGTCCGAAGCATGTATCATAAAAACATTCTGATACCTTTCGGAGAAACTCTTCCATTTGGACCTTTCAATCGTCAGATTGTTTCCATCGTACCGGCAATTTCGCTCTTCGCTCGGGGGCAAGGAATTCCCTTGATGGAAACCCGGGCAGGCTTTAGATTTGTAACTCCTATCTGCTATGAAATTTTAGAAACTAATTACATGCGCTCACTGCTCAACCAATGGGGTGGGAATCATTTCATCGTCAATCATACTAATGATTCCTGGTACGGAGATACAGCAGAGCCGCACCAGCATCTTTTTCTTTCGAAATGGCGGGCGCTGGAATTTCAACTTCCTATCATCCGCAGTACGAACACAGGAATTACATCAGTCATCTATCAAGATGCCACGGAGTCAAATCGCCTAGGTGTAAATGAAGTGGGTGCGCTGGATATAGAGATTCCCATGTCTAAACCGAAAGCCACTGTTTATCAGGAATGGGGAGCTTTTCCCCTATTGATACTTTTTGCTTTGATTTATCTCATCACTTTCTGGCGGGAAAAAACATCATTTCACTAATGATGAATTAAAACCGGCCTTGAATAAATCATGGAGTCGTAGCACACCAATAAAATTTCCGTCCTCAACAACAGGGGCGACGTTTAGAAGGCGTGTAGGATTTTCCATCATCTTTAATGCCTCAAAAGCAAGAGTGGAAGGCAAGAGCGTTGTTGGTGTTGCGGTCATGAGATCCTTTACCGGTGTTTTTATTGCATCGGCACTCTTAGCGAATGCACGACGAATATCTCCTTCCACCAGAATTCCCAAAAGCTTTAAGCCATCAACGACAGCACACATACCAACTGGTTTCTGGGTCATGACCAGAATGGCATCCTGGAGTGTTCCCGAAGCACTGACAGTCGGACAATCGGATGCTTTGATCATCAAGCGATCAACGGTAAGAGACAGAGATTTACCTAAGAGACCGGCAGGATGGTTTACGGCGAATTTTTCTTTGGAAACACCTACGACATTCTCATACAGCACGGCCATGGCATCTCCGAGAGCAAGTGCCAAAGTAGTGCTGGTGGTGGGAGCCAGATCATTGATACAAGCTTCTTTCTCGACTGACGCATCGATCACGATTCCTGAAGCGCTCGCAATAGGAGAATTGGTTTTACCAACCAGGGCGACAATGCGTTCTTTTGGAACAGAGACATAAGGAAGCATGTTAAGGAGTTCTTCAGTGGTTCCGGATTTACTGATGAGAACAATCGCATCAGATTTGGTTACCCGCCCTAAATCGCCATGCATGGCTTCGGTGGGATGAAGAAAAAACGATGGTAAGCCCAGGGAAGAGAAAGTGGCGGCAATCTTGGTTCCGATATGACCGGATTTACCCACGCCAGAGATGATTAAACTTCCACCGGTACTTGTCAGCAGCTCAAAGAGACCCACTAACCGGTTGGCGGTTTTATCATCAAAACGTTCCGCCGCCTGCTCCAGGGCCTTAGCTTCAGTGATTAATACCTGGGTAAAGAGATTTTTATGGCTCATAGCTTTCCAAATGATTTCTTTTTATTTGATTAATTGATAACATAAAAGTCATGACAAAAACACCACGACGGTGTTTTTGCATCGGCGCAGCCGCCCGGAGGGTGGCAGCCACGGAAGGCTGACAATGAAATTTTATCTTTTAATCATCCTGCTGCCCCTATTAAACGGGTGCGCGAACTACGAAAAGTTCCGTCAGGTGACTGAAGAGCTGGAAATTCCAACTAAAATCTATCGCGCTGACTATAACCAGACCTGGCAGGCCGTGATCCAGGTGATGCGCAAATTCGATATCGCACAACAGAATCAGGAAGCCGGTTTTATTAAGACCCGCTGGATGGATAATACCCTGGAAGTGAATTTTTCAGATTCCTTTGGTTCAGCGGATTCAGTTAAGGCAGCCAAATTCAAACTTATTGTGAACGTGGTTCGCGGCTTTCGTGCTTCCCGCGAGGTCAGTAAAGTCACGATCTACAAGCGCCAGTTAATGGAGAATGACTTCCTCCAGGGCTGGAAAGAAGTGACGACAGACGGAATCATCGAGAAGACTCTTCTCTACAGAATTGAGCGATTGATTGCGATTGATAACAAGCTCAAGGAAATTGATAAGGCCCGCGAAAAAGAGCAGCTGGAAAACTCCGGAATCTAAATTTTCTTTACCGAATTCATCGACACTTTCGCATTCCAGAACTTTCTTCGAGCATCGGCTGAAGAGTTCGGAGAATTCTCACCGGTGATTTTTTCCAGAGAATAATCCAGATCTTCAATCAGATCCTGGTACTTTGGCTTCTGGATAAGTTTTGCCAGAGGTTTTTTAGCTTTTTCAAATCGAACATCACCAATAGTACGGATGATAGAACGAACGATGGAAGTGCGTTTGCGATTGCCGGCATCTCCTGAATAGTTAGACTGATCGTACATCATGTTCCAAACCTGAGGAGCAAGAGAGGAGACATTCATCTTAGAGATATTATCCAGGGCCTGGACTCTTACAATTAGTGATGGGTCCTTCAAAGCTTTAGCATATACGGCATGATACTCATCTTGTTTTAAACCAAGAAGAGCTTTAAGAGTCGCCACGCGCATCATCCAGTGAGGATGATCGATGAATTTGGCAATAAATGGAGCCGATTTTTTACCCATGACTTGGGCCAAGAGCATCGTTGCCTGCCAACGGTTTTGCTCCGGATACTTACTTTCCTTCATCACTTTTATAAGCACAGGAACAGCTTTCTGACGGTGTCTTAATGAATGTCGCTTAAGCATGGCGGCAAGACC
>JBEIEO010000192.1:0-5510 GCA_040382895.1 Halobacteriovoraceae bacterium | reverse complement strand
GGTGAGAAACCCTTCGTTGATAAAATCGAAGTTTCACCTTTTTTCATAACCTCCCAAAAGGTGCCACATACCTTTCGGAGATGCTTCCTCCGCCTCTAGCGGCGATGGCCTTCAAAGTATGCTGGGGGGTTCGTTGGGAAGAATCTTCTAATCAACTAGGTAAAAATAATAACGCCATTCTATCGCCTCTTATTTATTTAGGCATTTAGATCATTCACTGTTGGCATGCTTAAAGCACTTAATGAAGCAATTTGTGAGCAGTTGTTTGTTTAATAAATATGTATTATATTGAGCGGAGTAGATTTTGAAAAACGTTCTTGTTTTTAAAGATCAGAATGGGGTGGAACCTTTTGAGGGTAGCCCTAGGTGGTTCTTTAAAGAATGTTAAGTCTCTTAAAGATGGACTTTTTGAAATCAAAATTAATGTTGGTCCAGGCTATAGAGTTTATTTTGCTTATTTAGCTGGGGATTTTCTTCTTCTCATTTATGGAGGGGATAAAATGAGTCAAAGGAAGGATATTTTAAAAGCTAAAAAAATTTGGAGAAATCATGCACAGAAGTAATTCTTACAACGAACGATTCAGCCAAGAAATTCAAAATCCTAAGTACGCTCGAAGATATATCAAATCAATGCTCGAAGAGTTCGATCTACTCCAGGTACTCAGAATGATTGCCAGTAAAATGGGAACAACTGAATTTGCTCATTTCGTCGGGGAAAGACCTCAGAATATCAATAAATTCATCCATGGTAGTCGATCTCCTAAAAGGGAAACTCTCGATAGATATTTAAAGCCTTTTGGTCTAGAGACTGTACTTCAAGTGAAGGAAGTCGCTTAATTAATCTTTCAAAAGGTACCACATACCTTTTGGACATGCTTCCTCCGCCTCTTCAAGTAATCCTTGTCTCAAGGGCAGGATGTTCGTTGAGGAAAATCTTTCTTAACCTTTTGGGTAATTTAGTTATAGCACTCCTAAATACTTCAATCTTTTCCATGTCATAGCCTTAAAATTCTTGGCACCATCGCTGCAGAATCCTATTGGTATAAATCGTGTACGTACGCTTGTATGTACATTTTCGGGGTTCTATGTTATGATAGTGTTGGCTTATCATGGGTTCGATTGGGACTCAGGGAACATGAAAAAGATTGAAACAAGGTTCTCATTAATCGAGGTTGAACAGTTTTTTAATCAATCTCTAATGGTTTTGAAGGACGTCGCTCATTCATTGGGGGAGGAGCGTTTTATTGCAATTGGAGTCGGCCCAAACAGCAAAATGATGTTTACTTGCTTCACTATGAGAAGCGGAAAAATCAGGGTTATCTCTGCAAGATACATGAGAAATAAAGAGGCAGAATACTATGAAAAAAATAAAACGAAATTTAATTAAAAAATCTTCAAAAGAGATTGATCCTTTAGCGTCAGATTTAACCTCTCTTTTAAGCGGTAGTGGATGGGAAAAAATAAAATTCGAACTCATGCCAAAAAATAAATCCATCACGTTACGTCTTAGTGAGAAACTACTAGAAGCGATAAAACTAAAAGCTGAAGAAGAAGGGCTTGATTATCAAAAATGGATAAGAGCATCCATAGAAGACGCTCTTAAAAGATCGGCTTAGATTTTTAACGCAAGGGTTCTTTCAAATGCCACAGGGTTAATTGATTTACACAGATTTAAAAGATCCCAGCATACTAAAAACATTATTGGTGTCTGGATTGAAGACTGAAATCCTTTCATACGCCAGATGGCATGAAGAAGTGCAACGAGATCTCCATTCTTTTTATAGTTTTCTATAAAACAAATCGAAAATACTAACCGCCAAAAGTGCTGAGTTCTATAGGCATCAATCTTTTTGGAGGCTTCTATCAAATCTGTCATGCTACAGCTACGAAGCTTTTCGATAACATTCAGCTGCATCTGAATGTCCTCTTCATAGATGCGTACAGGTTCGCAAAAGCGAAAGGAGCTGTTGATAATGTTTTGTGCCCAGGCTAGATCTGCAAAAGCTCTTTCGATTAGAATTCCTATTTCAAACTCGCTACGTCTTCTTCTCCAAATTAGAAAGTCTTTTCGCTTTTGAATCTCCCTGATTTCTCGGCGCCAGATTTCCTCTATCGTGTAGTTAGATTTTATCTCGTTACAGATCTTATGAGACAGTGCGAGGTTGGTTTGTTGATTTGTACCGCCTTTTGATCGGGGAATAATGTGTTCAAGTGTAGCAAGACTGAATTCTTCAATAGTTTCCCCACAGACAAAACAAGTTTGAGTAACTGCCCATAACTTCAACTTCTGACGTTTTGTGCTCATCCCTTCAGTTTACTTATGATTTCATCTAAATCGATGTCCAAAAGGTATACGGTACCTTTTGAACATCGGTAAAAAGTCTTGGCTGATATGGGTAATTTTTTATGACGTAGATCTCACTCGTTCCTTAATCTCATAGGTTTACAGAATTGAATCTTGGTATGGAAATTTCATGAGGGTCTAGAAAGGAGAGGAGAATCACCGTTTTGCACCAGCCGATTCCCCTCGGGTCTTATGATCCAGCTTGCTGATGTTAACGACATCATCAGGCTTCCTTCATCTTATCAATTTATGAATTTATTTCCAGCGCCAATAGGTGCCAGGTTGACCATGCCTAGATCCTTGTTAATTCGATCCGACATCCATCCTTATCACATCACCTCCCGGTGTAATAATAAGGAGTTTTTCCCTCTGCCTTTGCGTGAAGTCTGGCCCATTATGCTCAATCGGCTAAGGCAAACTCACGAAGAGCACAATCTTGCGATTCATGCTTTTGTTTTGATGGGAAATCATTTTCATCTCCTCTGTCACACCCCCAAAGCCAATATTGATGAGGCCATGCATTTTTTTCTCCGAATGACATCAGTTGATATCAATCATCGTTCACGCCATCAAAATCACATCTGGGGTGGGCGCTATAAATGGAGTCTCATCGATTCCCAACGTCACTACTATCAGGTCTACCGCTACATTTATCAGAATCCCATTCGTGCCCAGCTTGTTTCAAAGGTGCAGGATTACCTCTTTTCCACACTGGCTCCAAATCTCCCTTTCCCTCTGCATTCTTGCGTCCCTATGTCCTTTGCTGGACACGAAGGAGAGATTCTTTGGTTGAATGAAAGGTATGAAGAGGAGGACCTGGAATTGATTAAATCAGGGCTGCGAAAGGCACAGTTTGATTTGAATAAAAGAAAGCTCAAGGCCTTCAATAAACTTTCAGTGCCCATTTCAGATAAGAACTAAACTCCAATAAACCGTCATCACACCTGAGGAGGTAATCATGACAACACTAAAATCGAACTCTATGGCTAGGCGCACCTAAGTTATTAGAATTACTTTGTATTTACCGTAAAGAATCTTTACGGTAAAATATAAGAATGAGAACCCAAATGAGCAAAGTATCTACGAAAGGCCAAACAACTATCCCCGCTGAGGTACGAGACGAATTAGGATTAAAGCCTGGCGACTTAATTCAATATTCTTTAGAAAAAGGTAAACTTGTCCTCAAAAAGTTTTCTATTCAAGAAGTTGTTTATCTGAAGTCGATGGAAAAAACATTATCTGAATGGGAAGGGGACGACGATGATGGCCTCGTTTAAAAAATTCGACGTGATCGTGGTTCCTTTTCCATTTATTGATTCAGATCTTGTAAAAAAACGACCAGCACTTGTTTTGTCAAATGCAGATTTTAATTTTGAAACAAGAATGGTTACTTGCGCTATGATCACCTCTTCAACAGCTGAAACCTGGTCCACGGACATCGAGCTAAGTGATTTTTCAAAAGCCGGGCTCAGAAAAAACTGTAAAGTGAGATTCAAACTTTTTTCCATACAGTCTAATTTAGTTCTTTCGTTGACCGGCCAACTTAGTACTAAGGATCAAGCAAGGGTAGAAAGTTTTTTCAAAAAAATATTTTAGTAGCCTTTCTCCCTTTCAAGTATCAACTCATATCTACAGTTCTCGTTTCTGATCTCATCAGTGATTAAGTAGGTTCCGCGAAATCTTCTCTGGCCAGCATTGTCCTCAAATCTTCCTTCCAGTCGAAGCGCCTGACAGTTATTGGCATCAAAATTAGTACCTACTAAAGTTCCACAGTGGCGGGTGGTAAGGTTCACAGTTGGAGTCAGTGGAGGAGTGGGCAGAGAGTTCAGTTCATGCTCGGGAATTCCAACAGTGGAATCTGAATAATAAAAATACAGGTTAAACTTGGCATCGGTGTTAAGTTCCATGCGGAACCCATAATCCGGTAGATTACAGCGGTTAGTTGTATCACTCATTTCCTGAATCCTTCCAGCATATAGCCCACAGTATTCAGTCAATGCTCCAAATCCAATATCGCAATTACTTTCTACCGGCCCGGCTCCGCTAAATACCACAACTGCGGCCGAAACATTGTATTGGCCCAAGCTATTGTCCGAAGGATCCATCATCACAATCATGATGGGGGCCGTGCCACTCATCAGATTCGTCATATTGGTGGTGATGGAAAGCGATGAGACTCCTTGAATGAGCCGGGGGAAATCCACGGTAAAAATCCGCCCATTCATGCCGCTTGTTCCTGTCACGGGAGTATTATTCGTAAAAACATTGTCGCGGTATGTTCCCTCAATGCGGCCGTTGATCTCCCGCCATGCGAGGGTAAAGGTGACATCCACCTGGCGCAGATCTTGAGGCACTCGACCCTGAAAGGTTCCATCCATCTGATATTGATAAATTCCGGTCTGAGCATAGACCGACCAAGATAAGAGCAGAAACAGAAGCCGTAGTATAAAACTCATATTTTACCCCGTTTCCTGGAGCTATTTTGGACCTCCTTTCAGATTCATTCAACCAACCATTCCCGTCCAAAAGGTACGTGACACCTTTTGGAATATGGAGCAAAATGGGGGCACTTTTCATTCGTAAGGAGCTTAAAAATGAAGCTAAGCATTATTGGCACAGGCTACGTCGGTCTGGTAACTGGAACTTGTTTTGCAGAGATGGGTCATGATGTGACTTGTATCGATATCGATGCTTCTAAAGTCGAGCGAATGAAAAATGGCGAATGCCCGATCTATGAGCCAGGCCTTGAGCCGCTGATGCAGAACAACTACAAAGAAGGGCGTCTGCATTTTTCTAATAACTACGAATCAGTGACCAAAGCGGAAGCCATCTTTCTTGCAGTGGGAACTCCTTCTTCTGATGATGGTCAAGCCGATTTGAAATACGTTTTTGGTGCTTGTGACTCTATTGCACCTTTTTTGAAAGACGGATCTGTTGTTGTTGTAAAATCCACTGTACCAGTTGGAACCGGAAACAAAGTGCGTGAGCACCTTAAGTCTAAAACCAATAAAAAATTTTACGTCGTCAATAACCCTGAGTTCCTAAAAGAAGGCTCAGCGGTAGAAGACTTCATGAAGCCAGAGCGTATCATCATCGGCGCTTTGGAAGATCACGCAGCTGAAGTGATTGAAGAGCTCTATGAGCCATTCAACCGTCAGGTCAAGCG
>JBEIEO010000191.1:0-5513 GCA_040382895.1 Halobacteriovoraceae bacterium | reverse complement strand
GATGCGTTTGCAGTTCTTTTTGGGGCGCTACATCCAGATATCAATTTTTTGGGCATTACTTGTGTTGATGGAAACACATATATTGATCAAGTTGTAGCTAATACCTTAAAAGTTCTAGGGTGTTTGGCGTCGATTGAAATTTTTAATGATAAGTTTATGGAGATATTTTTCGATCTTTGAAACCATGGCGGCGTTGGTTGTAAAGCGGTAGACCCCTTTGCGACCATCGAAAGTTGACCATTCAAGTTTTCCCCATACAAATTTTGGCACTGAAATTTGAAATTGCGCCAGGTCTTGGAGTTTCCATTCCAGAAGTTCGTTTTTTGGGGTAAAGATCCACGCCCAACTCTTAGGAATCAGCTTAATTTTGTCTTCGTGAATTTCCAAATGATAAGTAGGACCTTGAAGTGTGTAGAAAATCACCTTGAGACCTCCATGGTTTCAGTAATGGTCTTATCGAAACCTGGTAGTTTTTCTTTATTAACTTATTCGCAATTTTTTTTGATTGTTCTTTTTATTTATAAATAAACTGTTTGTTTACGATGAGAAGGCATGAACTATCTATTAATCATGTTTATTCCTTTTCTTTCTTATGCCGGTCCACGGGGAATTGCTTCCTTTGAAGAGAAGTTGACCTCCCAGTCATATAAGGCCTGTGTTCATTCTCTTGCCAATGCTCCTACTACCCCCACATACCCTAAGACATATTTTCAATTGTTGGGAGAAGAGGAGAGTTTCACGCTTCGTTGTTATCAGGCAGATGCTAAAGAGCTGATGCGGTTTGTTTTTGTCACTGATAGTGAGTTTAAATCGCTGGCCCTACCGATGTATTACTACAAGCACATCTATCGGGACGGAAGTACCGATTCCACGGAGCTCCCCCGTAATGTGATTCATTTCAAGTATCAGAAAAAAGACTATTACCTGGAGATGGGATTTGTAGATTCGGCAGATATACGTACACCATCTGAATTAGGGGAGGTTGCCAAGAGGGCCATGACAACCACTACAAAAATTCAGAATGAATACGTCAAAAAATACGAAACCTGGCTTAAGACACAGGGACTGGAAGAGGCGATTCATCTTAAATCCACTTCCTCTGATGAATTGGCCTATTTGCAATCTTGCCTGGATAAAAAATTAGAAGACATCATAGGGATTTATTTACAGAACAAATTCGGAAAATCCATTCCCGCTTTTGGAGTCATCGTTAATGATTCACGAGCCTATCGTGAACTTGCGGCCGATCAAAAAGAAAAGTACCGTCGTCCCTTTGCTGACATTGAAATGGATGTCCTGGAAGATATACCCCAGAACCATCCAGCATGTGATGGAGTTATCTCTGAAAAAGTTGTGAAGAAGAGCTTTGAAGACAAATTCGGAAAAAACAGGGCCCCTTACGAGACCCTACGCAGAGTTTTCTTTGGGAATTAGGCTTCTAATAAGCTTATCAGCATTCATGCCATCCATTCTTGCAACTGCATCCCTTGGGTCAATAAATCTGGTGTCGGTTCATCTGAAGCTTTTTCTACCCAAGGGAAAGTACACGCCAATAAATGAGTGTCACGAGATACAGTGTTCAGGTGTTCGGAGAGGGGGAGTGCGGATTATCTTTCAATTCTTTCTCTCTATCGCTTGACCGATATTCTCGATTACCGGCAAGCTTTGCCGCCTAAAATCCAACGCTGGGCCCAAAAACCGACCGGCCTAAGATTCTTTTGTAAAGTAGAAGTAAATTATGCAGGATTACATGTAAGAAATTGTTATCAAAACCAAGAGATTTTATCGGACATTTCTACTAAATCTAGTTATAAAAACTGTCAAAAAAATGTCGTAACCACTATATATAGTTTTTTTGCTTTTCAATCGTCAGTTCCCCCACTACGCTTAAATTCAAGACAGATTTATTAACACCACCACACACATCATGAAGAAGGAGCTGGGGTATGAACACAAGCACGGAGCAACTACTAAAGAAGTCAAACGATCGATTTGTACTTTTACCAATTAAGTACAACGACATCTGGGACATGTACAAAAAGGCCATGGCCAGTTTTTGGACTGCAGAAGAAATCGATCTCTATTCCGATTTAAATGATTGGAACAGTCTTAATGAGCAAGAGCGTCATTATATTTCACATATCCTAGCGTTTTTCTCGGCTTCTGATGGAATTGTTAATGAGAATCTTGCACTTCGTTTTTATAACGATATTCAGATCCCAGAAGCACGTGCATTTTACGGTTTTCAGATCGCCATGGAAAATATCCACGCTGAGACCTATGGTCTTCTGATTGATACCTATATTAAAGATCCAAAACAGAAAGATTATCTGTTCAAGGCCATCGACAATATCCCATGCATCAAGAAGAAAGCTGATTGGGCCATGAAATGGATTAACGGCAATGATTCCTTCGCTGAAAGACTAGTTGCCTTCGCTGCCATTGAAGGAATTTTCTTCTCTGGTTCATTCTGTTCGATCTTCTGGTTGAAGAAGCGTGGTTTGATGCCAGGACTGACTTTCTCTAACGAACTTATTTCTCGTGATGAAGGTCTTCATACTGACTTTGCTTGCTTACTTTATAACTACATCGAAAATAAGCCATCAGAATCGCGCATCCGAGAGTTGATCACTGAAGCTGTTAATTTTGAGTGCGAGTTCATCACTGAAGCTCTACCAGTATCACTCATTGGTATGAATGCTGACATGATGAAAGAGTACATCAAGTTTGTTGCCGACAGACTGATGAGACAGCTGGGTTACTCAAATATCTACAATGCCAAGAACCCGTTTGACTGGATGGAGCTCATTTCTATGCAAGGTAAGACCAACTTCTTTGAGCGTAAAGTTTCTGAGTACCAGAAGGCAGGAGTTGTGAACTCTACTAAAGAGCCAGCAGGGTCTAACTTCGCGTTCTCAACAGATATTGATTTTTAATTTTTAAGGTTTTTGACAGGAGATACACACATGTTTGTTATTACAAGATCAGGAAAGAGAGAACCTGTACAATTTGATAAAATCACTCACCGCATTTCTCAGCTCACTTACGGCCTGGATGCCAAGTACGTTGATTCTATGCAAGTGGCAAAACATACCATCAACGGATTGTTCGATGGTATTACGACAGAAGAACTGGATAACCTATCTGCAGAAGTTTCTGCTTATATGACATCCGTTCACCCGGACTATGCCCGTCTTGCTGGTCGTATAGCAGTAGCCAATCTTCACCGCTCAACTTCTGATTCATTCGCAGAGACTTTTGATAAGCTCTTCAATTATCAGAACGAGTACACTGGCGAAAAGCTTCCTCTGATCTCTGAGGAAATCTATAACTTCGCTCGTGAGCATAAAGACCGTATCTCTTCTGAGATCGCTTACTCTCGTGATTTTGAATTCGATTACTTCGGTTTCAAAACGCTAGAGAAGTCTTACCTTTTGAAAGTGGATAATAAAATTGTTGAACGT
Organism: Halobacteriovoraceae bacterium; assembly: GCA_040382895.1. GTDB lineage: Bacteria > Bdellovibrionota > Bacteriovoracia > Bacteriovoracales > Bacteriovoracaceae > Peredibacter. The sequence goes on along the minus strand of JBEIEO010000191.1, from coordinate 2,049 downwards.
CCTCAGCATTTGTTTATGCGAGTTGCCCTGGGAGTACAGATTGGAAACATCGAAGAAGCTATCAAAACATATCATCTCATTTCCGAGGGCTGGTTTACTCATGCTTCTCCGACTCTGTTTAATGCCGGTACTAATAAGGCGCAGATGTCGTCATGCTTCCTGGTAGCCATGAAAGATGATTCCATCGAAGGAATCTATGAAACACTTAAGCAATGTGCTTTAATCTCTCAGTCAGCTGGCGGGATCGGTCTCTCTATCCATAATATCCGTGCGAAAGGTTCATTCATCCGCGGAACTAACGGTACTTCAAATGGTATCGTTCCTATGCTTCGTGTGTTCAACGATACGGCTCGTTACGTTGATCAGGGAGGCGGGAAACGTAAAGGTGCCTTCGCTGTTTACTTAGAGCCTTGGCACGCTGATATCGAAGATTTCCTTGAGCTTAAAAAGAACCACGGTAAAGAAGAACTTCGTGCCCGTGACCTTTTCTACGCTCTGTGGATCAACGATCTATTCATGAAGCGCGTAGAAGCAGATGCTGATTGGACACTCATGTGCCCGAACAAGTCTCCGGGACTTGCTGATACTTACGGCAAGAAGTTCGAGGAGCTCTATGAAAAATACGAGAAAGAGGGACGTGGTCTTCGCGTGGTTAAGGCCCGTGACCTTTGGTTCAAAGTGATCACATCTCAGATTGAAACAGGTATGCCGTTCATGCTCTATAAAGACGCTGCCAACGAAAAATCTAACCAGAAGAACCTTGGAACAATTAAATCATCTAACCTTTGTACTGAGATCATGCAGTACACTTCGGAGAAGGAAATTGCGGTTTGTAACCTGGCTTCTATCGCCCTTCCGAAGTTTGTTGACGGCAACACTTTTGACCACAAGAAACTTTATGAAGTTACTTATCAGGTTACCCGTAACCTTAACCGCATCATCGACCTAAACTACTACCCGGTCGAAGAAGCTCGTTATTCTAACATGAAGAACCGTCCAATCGGTATCGGCGTTCAGGGCCTGGCCGACACTTTCTTCAAGCTTCGTATGTCGTTTGATTCTTCAGATGCTCGTCAGCTGAACAAAGAAATCTTTGAAACTATCTACTACGCAGCTCTTTCGGCTTCTGCTGATCTTGCCAAGCAAGATGGTGCCTATGAGTCATTCGAAGGTTCTCCGATTTCTAAAGGAATCCTTCAGCATGACCTTTGGGAAGTTCGTACAACTGAGCGTTGGGACTGGACAAGCCTTCGTGGCAAGATCAAGACCTACGGTGTTCGTAACTCCCTGTTGATGGCCCCAATGCCTACAGCATCTACTTCTCAGATCCTCGGTAACAACGAGTGTATCGAGCCAGTTACTTCTAACATTTATACTCGTCGAGTTCTCTCTGGAGAGTTCGCTATGGTCAACAAGCACTTGGTGCGTGACCTCATTCAGCTCGGTCTCTGGAATGAAGAAATGAAAGACCGTATCATCGCTCACAATGGATCGGTTCAATACATTCCAGAGATTCCAGCTGACCTTAAGGAACTTTATCGTACTGTTTGGGAAATCAAGCAGAAGTCCATCCTGGAGATGGCAGCCGATCGTGGTGCCTTCATCGATCAGTCTCAGTCCCTGAACGTACATATGGAAGATACCAACTTCGGTAAATTATCTTCTCTGCACTTCACGGCCTGGAAACTTGGTCTCAAAACTGGTATGTACTACCTGCGTACTCGTCCAGCGGTTGATGCGATCAAGTTCACCATTAAAGAAACAACTGCAGCTCCTCAGGTTTCAAACCAGGAAGCTCTGATGTGTTCTTTGGATAATCCTGAAGCTTGTGTTTCGTGCGGTAGCTAGAATAGCGATACGCGCAGAAAATCTGTCGGAAGGGCCCTATCAGGGGCCCTTCTTATTTTTGGGCGTTACAATTTTTTTCTTTCGTCTCAGCATTAAAAATATACATACACTTCAATGCCTTTTTATCCAACTGACTTAAACCAATCCTTACCCGATAATTCTGTTTCTTCTCATTTACTACTGTAGATGTATAAAGAGTCG
>JBEIEO010000190.1:0-5513 GCA_040382895.1 Halobacteriovoraceae bacterium | reverse complement strand
CGTTTCTGTGCTCTACGAGGGCGATGAGCTCAAGGCCGTTCGCTTCACGTACACAAAAGACGGAAGGTCTCAGGTCGATAGTAACGGTAAGCCGTTCACGGCTCAATCTATGAAAAGCCCGGTCTCGGTTGGACTGACGATCCCTGGAGCGTTCCGGAAAGGTTGAAGGCTCCGTTCTAAATTTTTTCATTCAGAGAATCATTTCTTATACGATCCTTCCAGGACGGCTTTTTCGTTGGCCTGAATCAGGAGAGTTTCAAAGTCAGCTTTGCTCACACCACTGATGTTGAGCTTGGCATGGATGCCGTAAGACTCTTTGCAGATGCGGATACTTTCCTCACGGGAGTAGGGACCAGCATAAGCGCGGATGGCGCAATCTGCAGTTGCAACACTCGCTCTTGGAGATCCACAAAGATGAAGTGATTCTTCTTTAGAGAAGGGCCCGGCATAGGCCTTAACGGCACATTCCGAAGGACCAACCGAGTAAGCGCGGATACAAAGGTTGATGGATTCTTCTTTCGAGAAGGGACCCGCATAGGCCTTGATAGCGCAATTGGCGGGAGCATCACTTCGGGCACCGGCACACAGGCGAGTGGCCTCTTCTCGGGAGAATGGACCTCGGTAGGCCACATCCCCGCAGGCCACAGGATCGTATCCACCACCCGGGTTTGGGTTCACCGGAAAGCAGGAGTAGCGGACACCATTGATGGTGGTTTCCACAGTCTGAGAAAAACCTGAGAGACTTAAGCTCAAGAGTAGGATTGCAAAGAAAGTTTTCATGGTTAATCCTTATTCTCTGAATTCTTTGAACTCAGAATTCTCTTCGTTATAGTACCGTGAACCCACCACCTTCATGTAAAGTTGAACGTAGGCATCACGCTTGGGTTTAATCATGGCCACATTTGGCGTGAAGGCCGTCATGTTACCATCTAAGAGATCAAATGTTCGCACACCGAGTTTTTTATCTTTTAGGATCACCACTTTTTCATAGAAGTGAACTTCCACCACCACTCGTCCACCTACTAATGGGTTGAAAGCTGTATTTTGAATGTTGAGATTTACCTTGTTGCCCTGTTTAAGCACTTGGGCGGAGATGGTGTTTGGAGGAGTCACTTTCTTGCGAGCTCCTACCAATTTAAAGACCTCAACTTCACCTGCAGCAGAGCGCTCCACGGAGTAAGCGTTGTAATATTGTCCGGGATTGATGGAAAGACCATTGAGTCCATGAAAGACAACTTCGATGGATTCTTTTTCCCCTCCAAGCAAAGGAGCGTTGCTCAGGAAAACCCGGAATGATTTGGAGGCTTCCTGGTGGAATTCGCTCGTGCGCTTTTCCTCAACAGCATTGTAGCGGTGACTACGGTTTTCAATTTTACAGGTAAAGAAGCGGATTTCAAAACCAAGGTTCGCGCGGTTTTGAGGTTCCAGGTTCTCGGTGATATTCAGAAGCTCCTGCTGACTGATGGCATTCTTAGCAGCGGAATCTTTCATGAGAAGAATGAACTGAGACCAGGTCTGCGGCAAACCATTGGCGGTGGCAAATTCAATAAAAGTCTTGGCGAGCACTTGCGAAGAGGCTTCTGTGACGCCGTCGATGGTTCTGCGGATCAGGGCCGCGCGGTGAAGGAGTGTGATATTAAGATCAAAGATGCGGGCAAGCTTTCCGTTACCTCTGCCTTCCTGGTACTGAACACCCTCCAGTGGCTGAAAACCAAGATTGCGGCGGTTCACCACAGCGTTAGTGACGAGGATGTCATCAAACTCGGCTTGAGTCAGGAAGCCTTCTGTCATGATCTTTTTCATCACGGCCACAAATTCTTCCCAGCTCTTAGGAATGCCAGTGTTGATCGCCAGGCGCGTGAGGTGCTTTACCACTTCCGAAGCGGTGGTGATGCGAGTCGCCTGATTGGCACCGATACCGTATTTCACTTGCTGAGAAAAAATCTCCGCACGCTTAAGAAGAGTGATGTTGAGATCAAAAAGAGCTTTGAACGTATCGTTTCCGCGGCCCAGGGCCAAGTCCGGATGAATGTCGGCACAAACTTGTTGTTGGTACGTGTGAATCTTGGCGACACAATAGCGCTCGTGGAAAACTTTGAAGATGCGGGCCTTAAGAAAACCAGCAAACTCAAACTGAGTAGGAATTTCCTGGGAGCCAACGCGTTCGAAATTATTTCCCACAGTCTCTGAGGAGAGACCTACATACTCACGACTTAATTGAACACCAGCAACTGGACACTGATCTTGCGGAAGAACCTGAGCCTGAGCAGTGATTGTAAAAGCGAGCGCAAAAAAACTAATCATTTTTTTCATCTGTACCTCAAATTCCTAGTGAGTGAGACTCGTTTTTCATCAAATCAATTTGTGAGTGTGACTGTCAACGAAAGCTTGTGGTTAAGTAAAAGAAATCAGTGCCCTTTTGACACTATCAACTGCACCAACCGGCAATGATCACCCGGCGACCTTTAGTGACCTGATGGATTTTATGTTCAAAATGGTAAAGACCTGTGAGGAATAAAATAATGCCACCAAAAGAGGGAGTGGGGATTTGCAGGAATGCTTCTTCATCCTTTGAACGGATGCCGAGTCTTCCGCCCTGGATGTCACCTTGAGTCAACGACAGAGAAAAGGCAAAAACCCGGGAGCCATCATCATGCCAGATGCCATCTTCTTCCCAGTCATTGGCCGCATCCCGGATACTTATGATGAATTCGATGGCATTAAAATCATGAAAGGTCTCAAGAAACTGATAAAGCCTTCCACCTTTTTGAGTCAGCGCTTGAAAGGTTTGATCCAGTTCCTCCCAGCGCTCCTCTTTCACCAATTGAGCGATCTCATCTCCCAGCGGAAAATAGGTTAAATGAAATCCACGGGTGAAGAGCTCGGGTTTTTTAAGCATGCTCTTCCATGCACAGATAAATCCCCTGCGCGGGCACACCGGCCTTGAGGGCAAGATCCTTAACTGCGTTCATCATCCACATACGCATGGGATGGTGATAGCGGACTTTGTTATCAAAACTTTTGATCATGGGGGTGGAGTGAATCAGGGAGTCCGGATAATTGCGCTCCACTTCACGGTAGACGTCTTTGGTAAAACGAACCACACCTAGAGAGAGATATTGCAGGTGATGGGTAAGATCGAGCTCACTCATGTCTTTCAAAAGCTGAGCGTAATCTTCCCGGAAGTTTTCCTGGTAGATGATGGGGTCAAAGTGGGCCGCAAGTTTGTAGCCTCGCTGTTTAAGTTCTTGCATGGTTTTTAAGCGCGCTTGAGTCGAAGGGGTCTTGAGATCAATGGAGCGAGCAATCTTCTGGGGCGCCAGGGAAAAACTCACGATGAAATTATCCAGGGGTTCAAGACAGAGAAGTTCTTTGGTGTTTACGGACTTCGTTCTAAGCTCAATCAACGCACGGGGATTTTTTTTACAAAAATCATGGTAAAGCTCAAGCTCACCCGTTAAATGAGTGAGGGCAAGAGAATCGGAGAATTCACCGGCATGAAACCACACCCGACCTGTACTTTCATCTAAGGTCTTTTGCATTTGGGTCAGGATTTCTTCGTGGTTAATAAACAACACAATATCCGGAGTATTGAAGTAACCCTGCAGGTAGCAGTACTGACACTCGTAAATACAGTTGTAAGCATGAATAAAGTAGTAGTGCGGCTCTCCCGCCTGGCCGTAAGCATCCGGAGCTAGCTTAAGGAGCTGGCCTCTCTTCTGAGCAATAAAGAGATTCAGCGAATCGCGCTTATGCAAATAAGGTTTCTTTGACTGGCCCCAGATTTCATCATAGCGCTTGAGGGCTATAGGGTCTCTACCTGTCTTGACAAGAATTTTTTGCGTGCGGGGATGATCTAAGAGAGCTTCTTCCACATAGACTTTATTCCACATGGAACTCACCATTTCGAAGATTTTGATATGGGCGCAGGTTCATTCCTGCGAGAACTTGAAGTTTTTGTGCTAGCTCTTCCTGAGAACTGACCTGAAAGCTGATCTTCACTTCCGGACTTTCCCAATTCGGATCAGTGATCAGATCAATGGCCTGCGACGTGAAAGGCTTCTTCCAGGCCGTGAGTCTTTTTTCCAGCTCTTTTTTTAGAGGATCTAATTTGTCTTCCATTTCCTCTAACAGTAAGCGGGTGCGCTCTTTTGGTTGAAGCTTCTGGTCACGAAGACTCTCGAGTTTGAGGTTAGATAGGATTTGCTGTTCACTCACTTCTTCACGGAGAGAGAGTTTTTTTAAGTATTGCAGAAACTTAATCCGGGTACTGAAGGTGAGATGAAATCCTTCGAGGTTTAGTTGTTCATCGGGATTTGTTGTGTGCTCAATTTGGGTGGCGAGAAACTGCGCGAGCTTCTGTGAATATTCTTCAGCCGCTTCTTTTATAATTTCACAGGCCCCCAGGGATCCAGCGTAATCAGAAACGAGTTTATAGGATTCGAAGGTTACACCTTGGGACTTTGCGGCCATCGCCACACCCCAAACCTCTCGATCCACCAAAGCAGCAACTCCTGATAGCGCAAGGGCCTTATCCGGAGATAGGATACGCTCAAAACTAGTGATACAATCCAGTCCCTTCTCGAGGGATTTAAAACTTTTAAACTGGGGTTTACCTTCTACGACGAGGTAGATCGATCGTACGGGGTAGATTTCACCCAGCTTAAGAACTGGCTCCAGGGCACCGGCGATGCCTAAATTAAGAACTCTTTCATAGGATTTTTTAGCGAGCTGGGATGCCACCGCTGTGGCCGCTTCAAAGGGACCTTCACCTGTGATCAAGCAGGAGAGAGTATCATTTTCAAAGAGGTTAGGGGTCACTCTCTTGAGATCAAACAAATTGATGACACCTTGAGCTTCACCTAGGTGCGCCATTGTGATAAGCTGCATATATGCTTTATAGTGAAATTCCCTCTCTAGATCAAGCCCTCTCCCGGATTAGTTTCGGGGGTGCTTCCCTCAGTGGATAAGGTGGCGGCTATGGTTTTGGGGCCATAAGTGAAGCCGAGGCTGAAAGCCTCTTAAAAGGCGCCTGGGAGTGCGGTATTAATGTTTATGATACGGCCCCTATCTATGGATTTGGTTTATCCGAAGAGCGCCTAGGGCGCTATCTACCTAGAGAAGCCTTTATCATCACCAAAGGTGGAGTGGATTGGCATCCCAATAAACGTGTCAATATGAGTAATGGGCCGGCAGTAATGGAAAAAATGCTGCTGGAAAGTCTCAAGCGCCTTAATCGGGACAGCATTGATCTGTATATGATTCACTGGCCGGATGCACGCACAGATATCCGAAAACCACTAGAGGTCCTGAAACGCTATCAGGATCAAGGAATCATCCGCCATATTGGACTTTGTAACACCAACCTCCAGGATCTTGGGAAGGCCAGTGAACTTGTAAAAGTTGTAGCCGTGCAATCGGAGCTCAATCTTTTTAACTCACAAGCCTTTCAAATTCTCGAGGGACAATGGAAAGATTTATTTTCCATGAGCTGGGGGACGCTGGATAAAGGT
>JBEIEO010000189.1:0-5542 GCA_040382895.1 Halobacteriovoraceae bacterium | reverse complement strand
GTAACTCAGCAAGAAGCTGATGCTCAGCTTCCGGATGTGAAGCAAGAACAACCGCCCAAAGAAGAAGAAGTAAAAGAAGAAGTAAAAGAAGAAGTAAAAACAACAGAAGCTCCTACCCTAGATGAATGTAAAGAAGCTCTTCAGCAGGCTTTAGCCGACATTCTTAAAGATGACACCAAAAACATCATCGGTATGCAATATGAACTAACGGTTTTGAAAATGGCCGTTCTGGCATCAGAATCCAAAGGCAAAACCATGGAGTCATTTATTCAATCTCAGTCAAAGGCCATTGAGGAAGCCGATAAAGAAGGAAAGATTCTGGTTAAAGTAAACGCAACTTATAAAAAGTATGGTTTACCAGAAGATCAAAAAGCTTTGGTTAATCACCTCAAACAAAAAGCCACCGAAGCGGAGTATTACAAAAAGGAGAAACGTTTTTATAATCAGGAGAGCTCAGCTTTTCTTCTGGCCTATCAAAACCTCAATCCGGAGGCGGGTTTTAAAGACTCCGATATTTCTATTTTATGGTACATGGATAAAGTGAATCAGAGAGCGGTCATTAACAGCAAAGGAAATAAGTTTAGTGCTCAAAGTAACCTGACGAACCTCTCAACACGAGTCGCCCACTATACTGCTGACATAAAAGGATTAAAATCGCAGTCCAAGGAAAGCTTACTGGGGCTTGTGAACCAGCAAAAGAAAAAAATTGATCAGGAAATGGAGGCAGTATTGGAAGGCTTTAAGAAATCTAATCTTGCCTGCTACAACAGTCTCTTTGGCGGTGCAGCCGGGGACAAAGAATGTAACTTAAAAGTTTTGGATGAAGAGTTTTCCCGACTTCTTTCTATTGTGTCACAGATCCCTAGTTCTGATCTCATCTCTTTGGATGATTCCCTCAAGGGAAACTTTACCGTCAGTCATAAGAACAAAGAGCTCATAACCAAATTCAAAATTCAGCGAGTCATCAAAGAAGAAGAGCGCGCTCCGGCCGGGAACTAGCCGAAGAGATCCTTCATCACATCGTACATTTTAGCCTTCGACAGATAATTTCGGATGAAATTACGGTTTTCAGGTTTGTACCAGAAAAAGAAAGTCCGCTGCTTAGTCTTCTCATCCAGAGTAATAGCGGTATCAACTTTTTTAAGAGTGTAAGGATGGTATCCAGAATAATAAATCTCTGTAGCTACTGTCATAGGAGTAGGAGTGAAATCCTGGATCTGCTCTAACTTATAGCCTAGTGCTTTGGTTTTGGCGGCAAGCTTGGCCATATCTTCCGGCTTGCAGCCAGGGTGAGAAGAAATGAAATAAGGAATGATTTCCTGCTTAATTCCTTTCTTTTTCGATACCTCTTCAAAGCGTGTCTTAAATTTATGAAAGAATTCAAAACTTGGTTTGCGCATGAGTTTAAGGACTTCATCCTCAGTATGCTCTGGCGCCACCTTCAGGCGCCCGGATACGTGATGAGTGATGAGCTGTTCTACATATTCTTCATCCTGCTTTGGATGGGTTGAGCGAGGATCAAACATAAGATCATATCGCAGACCTGAGCTCACAAAAGCTTTCTTAACTTTAGGATGCTTGGAGACTTCACGATAAAGTTCCGTCATCTTGGTAGGATCGGTATCAAGGTTTTTGCAGATAAGAGGAAAAACACAGGATGGAGCCGCGCACTTGTCACATAAATCCTGATCGATGCCTTTCATTTGATACATGTTGGCCGATGGCCCACCTAAATCGGAGATATACCCTTTGTAATCGGGCATTCTCACTACCTGATCGAGCTCTTTCATAATGCTCTTTTTCGATCGGGAGGCGATCATTTTCCCTTGGTGGGCAGAAATGGTACAGAAGCTACAGCCACCAAAACAGCCACGGTGTGTGTTGATGGAAAACTTGATCATGTCAAAAGCCGCAATTGGTCCGCGGTCTTTGTATTTTGGATGAGGCAAACGGGTGTAAGGAAGATCAAAAGAAGAATCGATCTCTTTTTCCGTCATCGTCTGATAGGGAGGATTGATCACTAGCGTATCGCCTTCCACTCTTTGCGTCAGGCGTTTTGCAAATTGCTTGTTACTCTCCACTTCCACATGCATGAAGTTTCTTGAATAAGCTTTCTTATCGGACAGGCATTCTTCGTGACTGGTTAGTTCAAATGTTTCCCATTGTCTGTTGCCCGGAAGATCTTGATGATCTTTCAGAAGAAAAGCAGTCTGTGGAATAGTTTTAAGTTCTGAAAAAGGCACTCCTTTAAGAAGTTGCTTCACCACCTCACGGATGGGTTGCTCGCCCATGCCATATACCAGGAGGTCAGCTCCTGAGGAGGTCAAAATATTGGGCATCAATCTATCTTCCCAGAAATCGTAATGAGTCACCCGACGAAGAGAAGCTTCGATACCACCGATGATTACCGGAACATCAGGATAGAGATTCTTCAAAATCTGGGTGTAAACAGTAGTGGCGTAATCGGGACGAAAATCCGGAGATCCTCCAGGAGTATAAGCATCGTTTGAGCGCAGGCGTTTTCCGGCGGTATATTTATTCACCATGGAATCCATGTTTCCGGAAGTCACACCAAAAAAGTACCTCGGTTTACCGAACTTTTTGAAGTCTCGTAGGTCATCACGCCAGTTAGGCTGAGCAATGATGGCCACTTTAAGGCCAAGAGATTCAAATATTCTTCCCATGACGGCTGCACCAAAAGCCGGATGATCCACATAGGCATCCCCGGTGATCAGGACAACATCAAGTTCGTCCCAGCCACGCTTCTTAGCTTCTTTAACAGTGGTAGGTAGCCATGCGGTGATGGGTAGTTCGTCGGCATTAATCTTTTCCATGGGGGTCACTGTACTCATTTCCCACTTGGATGACAATTAAACTGAAGAGATTACATGGGAGCTATGAATGACTGGGGAATTCAGGGTAAGTTAACCCCATGAAAGCTCTGACCATCATGATGATCCTTCTCGTCTGCTCCAAAAGTATGGCCCTCAGTCTATCCCAACTAAGGCCGGACCAGGATATCTCAGGCATTAAACCTGTCAAACAATCGGCGGGGGAACCCAAGATCATTGAGCTGACGGAAAATGATAAACTCCAGATTGCTAAAAAACTCAATATGCGACATGCGCTCGAGGAAGTAACCTACCAGACCCCCAATGCCCATCGCAGTCAATTCAAACCACTCATGAGTCCTGCTTTCACGACAGGTCAGGGTGCCAGCAGGAACTAAGACTTCGGTAAATTCAGATTTTCATAACAGGTGGTTTCGAAGATCTCTAAGTACTCCTCTAAAGGAGTATCAATGAAACGAAGTTTCACGTCACTCAGGACGTCAATCGGGTGACGGTGGGACTCTACCAGAATTTGGTAGCTGATCTCCTGGGCCGCCATCAGGCATTTAGCCAAAGGAAGGATTTTAGGTGAGATATCCTTAGGGATCCCTACGCCATTCAGGCTTCCATGATGCTGCTTAATAATCAGAGATGCTTCAAGTGGCGCTCTTTGATATTTGTTCAACAATTCGCTGGCACGAAGGGCATGTTCGTTAATTTCTTTTTGCTCATTTTGAGAGAGCTTCATCAGCTGATCTGGACGTCTAACATGAATCTGATCGTTATTTATTAAAGTGATGTCACAAAACAGAGAAGAAAAAATAAGCTTGTTGATCATTTCACGTCGCACAGAAGATGGTTCGGTAGCTTCAATCATTTGGGCACCAATGAAGCTCGTTAATTCCATCAAACGGTAACGAAAAGATAGATTAGTTCTAGTCCGGAGTTGCTCCAGGAATTTCGAGAAATTGTCCTTCCCCTTTACCACATCTTCAGCGATCTGATTCAAAACACTATCGCAGACTTCAACCATTTTAGGTTTAAAACCGAGCTTGCCAACGATCTGGTGAGTCGTGAGATAAACTTCATTGGTAGCCGTGAGTTTTTCATCAATACTGTCGTAATCTTTCTCCACTTTATTGATCATATTATTAATCAACATGACTGAAAAATCACGATTATATTGTCGCTCAAAATAGAGCTCAGTAATCCCTTTTTGGTGGAATCGCTCAAAGGTGGCTTCATCAATTTCTTCATGGGCAGGAATGCGCTTAAAAAACTTGTCTTCTCCGATTTTGACAAAAAGATCAAAAGGTAAAATCTTAAAATGAATCAGGGAATCAACAGGGATGGAAATATGACCCTGTTCTTTTTTTTCAACAAAATTAAATAGAGATTTAAGTTCATTCAGCAGTCCTTCTATGTCTTCTGGAGAAAAAACTTTGCTTTGTGCCAGCTTCGGATTTCGCTCAGACCGGAAGAGAATTTGTTTAAATTGACCTTGGCGGCTCATTAACTCATTAATGAGTTTAATGAAAATGGTGTCATCTTTAGGCTCATCCACAATGAGAATCTCAATTCTCTCGAGCAAGGAAAGTACATTCAGAAACTCATCAAAGGTATGATGAATAATGGGACTAAATCCAGTGATCTCTTTACACTGAACTTCAAGCAAAGTACGAAAATTGATATTTTGAGTGAAGGCAATAATTTGTGACATTATGACCTTGTTAATGGATGATCGAATCTCTCATCCAAAAGGAAGTTTTGTGGTTTTTCTCCGGTCATACCACGATAAAAATCAGTTATCGCCTGCATGTCTTTATCTAAATCTTGTGGATAAACGATCAGACCGACCCCGGCTTCCTTTTTAGCATAATCGGCATATCCGCAGACAATCGGAACACCGGCCTTCTGTGCAATATAATAAAAACCGGTTTTCCATTTTTTGTTAGGGCTCCTGGTACCTTCTGGAGCAATCATCAAAACCAGTTCAATTTGATCTTTAAACAGGGCCGCCATCACGTCAGTGTTGCTGCCATTTTTGGCACCCTTAAGCGCTTCCCGATCCAGTCCCAAGGCTCCGATGGGTCCGAAGAAAAGATTCAACGGAAAACGCAGCCATTCCTTTTTAATCACGAAGCGGGCATTCCGTTTGAGAAGATAGGATACTGCCATGGCAGGAACAAAATCATAGTTCGAGGTATGGGGTGCTCCAATGAAAACAAAGGATCTTAAATCTTCTGGAATGGAATTTTTGAAAGTCCAACCCGAGGCTTTAAAAATTAAAGTACAGATTTGTTTGATCATGCGTTGCCTTGGGTAGTGATGAGCTCAATCTTCTGAGTACGTTTCATTTTCTTAACCTGGGCTTCGTATCTGGATGCACTTGAGCGGTCTTTAAACTTTTTCTGAAAGACGACTTCCACAGGAACTCGACCTCGGAAAAATTTAGCCCCTTTCTTTGAATCTGAGTGCTCCTTAAATCGGCGCTCGACATCTGTAGTTATGCCAGTGTAGAGATGACCTTTGTCATTCTGAATAATATAAACAAACCAAGTCATTTGTTTCATGTTAATATATTAACGCTTATGGAAAAGATAACAATACCCTTTTCTGAATTCTCCTTTTCTTTCGCCCGCAGTGGCGGGGCCGGAGGTCAGAATGTTAATAAAGTTAATTCTAAGGTTATCCTGGAGTGGAATCTCACC
>JBEIEO010000188.1:0-5595 GCA_040382895.1 Halobacteriovoraceae bacterium | reverse complement strand
GACTATAAAGAATTTGTGAAAAAGTTTAATAATTTTTTTGATGCAAATGTGAAACCGGAAGACCTAAAAAATAATGCCCTCCGCAGCAAGTTTGACGATGATTATGAGAAAATTATTGTTAATGAGAATATGAAAAAATTCTGTGAGAACCCGGATGATATTGTTCTGAAGAAGACCCTGGTCTGTGAACCGACCTGTGCAGAAGAAGAGCAGACAGATACTACAACAGGTACAGTGACGAAAGTCTTCATCTGTAAAACAGCGAAGGTATTCTACAAAATTGAAGGCAGTTCGGACGTGGAAATTGTAGCTAAAGACAAAATCCAAGGCCTTCCTTACACTCATGATCCGAAAAATCCCACTGCTTTTAAGGTCAGAGTGGGAAGCGATTCAGCAGAATGTAAATTCACTCTTCCTCCAACACCCGAAGAACCCTTGGCCTGTTCGATTGCCCAAGTGGCAGGAAAAGATAATGAGCTAGGAACCTACACCCTAACGGTCAGTCCACCTGATCTCAATCCGGGAGGAACTCCCCCTGCAAATACGCCAAAAGTTGATGAGACTCAATGGGCGGGAGTGGATCTTGGACAGAATCTTAAAGGGAAGCAACCAGATGATGTGCTGGTCAAGATCGTTACCCAGACTGATAAGTTACAAGAGATCTCTTTCACTGGGAAATTCAATGGAAAAAAGGCCGTGTGTAAAACAAGCGTTCCACCAAAAGACGGAGAGAAGAATAAAGATTATAAGATTGAGCTGAAAGCCGACGACGCTAAAAATGACGAGAAAGCCGCTCCTTATCATCTTTTGTCAAAGGTCTTAGTTGATGGCAAGGAAGGATTACCAGAAGGTTTTAGCATAAAATATGTCAATAATGGTCGTGAAGAAACGACTAAATTGGCAGGTTCTGATGATGAATCAGAACAAGCCGGAGATAGTGGTGGCACATCGGGTGGCACATCGGGTGGTACATCAGGTGGTACATCAGGTGGTACATCAGGCGGTACATCAGGCGGTACATCAGGTGGTACATCGGGTGGAACATCAGGTGGTACATCAGGCGGTACATCAGGTGGTACATCGGGCGGAACAACTGGGGGAACAATTTCTGATAAACCGGATCCTGGAACTTCGAAGGAATTCATTACAACATCGCTGAGTGTGGTAGAACAGAAGAAAGTTGAAAAGACATCACAGACAACAGCCGTTCTGTTAAATGAAAAAGGTGTCGAAGTCGCAAAATCTTCACCTGTAGACATTCCTGCTCTACCGAAAAAAGAAGATCCAAAGGTCGAAAAGGATAAACCTCAGTGGCAGCCAACTCCAGGTATGGGTGGCGGTCCTGGTCGACAGATAAAGAAACCAATTTTGAATAACCATGGTCTTCAGGGGATCAGATAAAAATAAAGAAGCTCCCGAAAGGGAGCTTATTTATTGCTTTTTCAAAAAAAATTAAAAGTTAAATACTTCTCCGTCTTTTTCCAGAACTCTCAAACGTTTTTCCTGAAGATCAGAAATCTCTTTCATGATGACTTCACGAAAATTAGGTTTGAGGTGAGTCAGGATGACCGGAATGTTAGGAGGCATTTTGGCCAATTCGGCCTGGAGACTCTTAGGCGTATGATGATCGGATGCAATCGCTACACCTTTAAGAGCATTGGGGAAGCTTACTTCTGTAAAAATGGCCTTGAGATTCTTTATCTCTTTTGCCTTTTCCCAGATCCGTTCGGTAGCTGCAGTATCAACTGTAAAGAGAACTGAACTATCCACATCTTCAATAATAAAGCCCATGGCATCGTTAGGATGCTGAACCTTAATGGGGGTAATTTTATACTTATTAATGGTGATGGTTTTGTCTGGCTCTATGGCATTGATCTGCAAGGTGGGATTTTTTTCATTGGGCAGAATCGTAAAATCAGGCCAGATCGTTTCATTGAAAAGATGATCTTTAAGAATTTTTTTTACCGTTGGATGAGTATAGACCTGGAAAGGCCTTGGTCTCATACCAAAACAATTGTCACACATGAAGGCAAGATCCTTGATGTGATCAAGATGGGAATGTGAAATCAGGATGTGATCAATCTTGGATTGTTGCTCAACACTCAACATGGCCGTGACAGATCCGGCATCGATCAGAAGCTCATCGTTGATAAGAAAAGAAGTGGTCGAAAAACCGAGGGCCTGTCCACCGTGACCACCAAGAACTTGAATTCTCATGAAATAAGTTTAATCGCTTTCAAAAAGAATGCACCTTATTCCCTCTTTTGCCGGCTTAATTCTGAGTAAATATCCTTAGTTGGCCGATCAAGAATAGCTCCCAGCAGTTTGGCCAAAGTTTTGGGTCCACCCTGATTAGCCAACAATTCTTGGGCAAGTAATCGGACTTCACTGCTCATTTGTCCCACCTGTTCTGGCTTATGTATCAGGAGTATGAACTCCCCTTTATAAGTCATGCTCGCTTTGAGCTGAGACCACTCTGCAGCTTTAAAGCGCATGACTTGTTGAAACTTTTTGGAAAGTTCTCGAACAACTGCGACTTGAGTCTCGGGCATGAGTTTTGCCAACTCATCCAGCGTGTCCTCAATTCTGGTGGGCGCTTCAAAATAGATATGAGTGCCGTAACCCGCTTCCTGGAAAATTTTGGCGCGTTTTCCGCTTTCTCTGGGAAGAAAACCATGGAACTGAAATGGAATTGGTGGAAGCGCAGATAGCTCAAGCGCCATAATGGGTGAAGAAACCCCCGAGTAGGAATCCACTTCAAAGCCTTTTTCATACGCCCGCAGGATCAGCGGGTAGGCAGGATCTGAAACAATAGGACTTCCCGCTTCGGAAGCCACATACAAATCTCCGGTGGCAGCGTACTCAAGCAGTTTATCCACCTGGGTTTTTTCGCTCTGGTCGTGCAGAGAAAAAATTCGTTTTCCGGTCAGTGATACTCCCAGATGATTCAAAAGCTCTTTGAATACCCGAGTGTCCTCCACGGCGAATGTCTCGCCCTGATTGAAAGCTTCTAAAACTCTGGGAGTTAGGTCGCCGAGGTTCCCAATCGGTGTGTTTAGCAGAATGATTTTTCCCACTCTATAGTCCTTTTAAGGTCTCTGTTAAAATAATCCTTATAGCAGGCACCTTGTGCCCCGCGAACATCCAAGGAGACCCCTAAATGAGCATGAAGGCCAATGTAATCAGAGACGCCAATGGAAATATTATCGTTCATATGCAGGGGGATTTAAACTACGATCATAGCTATCCGCTTAGAAATGAGCTGCAGCAAATCGCTAAGAATAACCCGAATATCAAAATCACTATCGATCTGGGTGCCATCGACTTCGTGGGTTCATCTGGGATCTGCCACTTTGTGGAAACCGTCAAGTTCATGAAAGAAAATCAGAAACATGACATCAGCCTCTCTAACGTGAAGCCGGAGTTTTTGAAAATCTTCAAACTCTACTCACTCAACGAAACTGATTATGTGGCCGAATTGATGAATTTCGACAATGATGAAACAGATAATCTGAACCAGCGTTTCGGTAACCGCGACAACACTTTCGAAAACTAAAAAAAAGCCTCCGCAAGGAGGCTTTTTTTTTTATTAGAAATGATACTGAACTAAATTGAGATGGATCGGCGGAAAACTGGAGCCTTTGCTCTTCTGGGAGTCAAATGTAAAAGACTGATTGAACATGTGCTCTTCCATTACACGAAAGCGATCAAAGAATCCACCGCGTTTAGTTTCTTCCTCAGAATCACTGCCTCCCCCCTCAGAATTGTATTCATCTCCATAGATGTCATTGGATTCCTGATAAGGAGAAGAATTATCTTCGTAAGATCCCATTTGTTTTTGGTGATGGGAAACTAACACGTAAGTACCGAACAGTAATCCGGCATATAAACCTAAAGATGCACCCTGGGCCACTGCGCGAGAGGAGTTACCAAAAGCCATAGTTGCCAAACCTAAGAGTGCACCACTGGCAGCCCCATAACCCGTGATAGTCAGAAACGCACGGGCCTTGGCCGGTATTTCGGCGCGAGCTTCCTCTGGTTTTAATAAGGTGAAGGACAAGACTAATAAAAGAGCTAAGCTTAGTGTTTTTCTCATACTTCTAGGTTAATGCGAGCTGAAAAATTTTGCAAAAGATAACTATTCCGACTGATTCACTTCATACTCATAAATTCTCTCACCTCTAACCTTGGCAAAACTTTTACGATGAATCGGACAAGGACTGAAGATAGAGCTCATGCATTTGTTTCAAAAAATGATCACGCTTTTCTTTAGCGATAATAGAAGCAAAACCAATCAGCACAGATTTCACATTACCCTCAAGAATAGCCCCAACTGTCCGTCAATCAGCGTCCAGTGCAATCACTTACAAACCAGAGGGGAGATTAAAATATTTCCTCATCCTGAAAGAGCTTGATCAGTCGGGTACGAGCACTAAAAATTCCGGATAGAAAATTTTGAGCAGAGTTAATTCTTCTTATTTGAGAACGCTCCATGTTTTCGATTCCCATTCGGGAGCTTTTCACCTCTCCTACTTCTATTATCCATCCGAGCTGATCTTTTTTTAGCCTTACCAAATCCAGTTGACCTAATTGACGATTTCGCAAAAGTTGAGATGAAACTAAAACTGGAATTCCCGATGTATGAAAAGCGAGCGAGTATTGTTTTTCCCTATCCAGACCATTTGTTTTTTTCATTCATTGCCTATACAGAGTTTGTCTTTGATTAGTGAAGAAGTGATGTCTTTTTGAGAGAGAAAAATGCATTTCTGACATCTACATGAGCGCACAGCAAAAAACTTAAAGAATGTCGCAGCATTTGCTGTGCGACACAGAGTAAGAATTATCACCTTGGCAATCCAGACTGAACTAGTAGATCATTCTTGGGCTTAAGTTTCTGAATTTGGAGGACTTCTATGTCAACACTTCTAAAAACATCTCTTGTTACTGGACTCATGATCGCTAGCTCTTACACTTTCGCTATCTGCTCAAGCTGGACCTCTAGCAAAGTAGGTGCACTCAATAACCGAATCATCGATGAGGCCAGCGGATTAACCGCCTCTGCCCTTCAAAAAGATAAATTCATCTGGTCTAACGACTCCGGCAGTAACCCAGAATTGTTTGCCACAGGCAAAGATGGAAAAATTATTCGAACTGTTCGTGTGAACGGACTTGGAAATAATGACTGGGAAGCAGTTTCTTCAGGACCATGCCCTTCAAATAAAGCTGAGTCATGTCTTTACATCGGCGACATCGGTGATGGTATCGGCTGGACTTCAAGCTTCAAAATCGGCATTTTCAAAGAAGCTGATTTCTGGAGCAAAACATCTATCACTCCTGAGAAAGTTGTAGGTTACTCGGCCAGCATCAATGCTGAATCGATGATCGTAACGGCTGAAGGCAAGATCATTATTTTCTCTAAAAATGAAAGTGGAAGAACGCAGATTATTCTGGTTGATTCCATCACCGGTAAATCTTCCAATGCCGGGACCTTGGATCTGAACCCACTTATAGCTGGTGCCCGCGGTAAAGGACCACGTATCACAGACGCTTCACTTTCACCTGAAGGAGATAAAGTTCTGATCCTGACTTATGGGG
>JBEIEO010000187.1:0-5622 GCA_040382895.1 Halobacteriovoraceae bacterium | reverse complement strand
CAGGCGCGGGCCTGAACCATATTGGCCACAATATTTTTATGAGTCAAAACCGCTCCTTTCGCAACACCGGTAGTTCCACCTGTGTATTGAAGGAAAGCTGTATCGTCTAGTCTGATATCAGCTTTTTTAAACTTACTAGCATCCCCTTTGGCTAAACAGTCATTGAAATCAATGGCGTTCGGGATATTAAAAGCTGGAACCATTTTCTTAACGTTTTTGATAACGAAATTAACGATGTAATTCTTCGGGAACTTCAGCTGATCTCCGATCTGGGTCAGGATCACATTCTTTACCGGAGTAGCAGGAAGAATTTTCTCCAGAACTGAAGCTGAGTTCGCAAAAATAACAATCGCCTTAGAACCAGAGTCTTTCAACTGATGCTCAAGCTCTCTTGGCGTGTACAACGGGTTAACGTTCACGGCGACGAGACCGGCACGCAAAATACCGAAAAGCGCGATGGGATACTGAAGGATGTTCGGCATCATGATGGCCACTCGATCACCTTTCTGCAACATCAGATCATTCTGAAGAAAGCTGGCGAATTTCTGGCTCATGAGATCGATCTGCTCATAGGTCAGTGTCGTTCCCATGTTGTGGAAGGCTGGATTCTTTTTGAATTTGGTGAACCCCACTTCCAGAACATCGTTAATTGAAGAGTATTCATTAGGGTTGATCTCGTACGGAACCCCTGCATCGTAACCTTTGTGCCAAATCTTCGTCATTTCTGTCTCCAGTTAATTATTTACTCATCTGATTTTGAATTTTATTAACGATATGATCAAATGTTTTATACAAATCGTTGTCATGGGCTTTTGCGAAGTATTTATCTGAGCCATTGTTGATGGATACTTCTGAACAGAAGTCGACACCTTCACGCCAGCACGTCCAATGAATATTAGTGGCCGGACCAAACCATTTTTCAAACTTGGTCGACTTGTCACGGATGATGTTGTCCAAGGCAGGTGTATGGTCCATATGGCGAAATGTGATATTAAGATTCATGATAGCTCCTTTGCTTAGAGCTAACATTATAAGACCCCAGTCAAGTTGACTTAGAGTATTAAATATCCTGAGTGGATTACTTTCTCTGTAGTACCATGCGAACCGCAGCAGGCAAGATTTCACTGGGGATATCCATAAACTGCTTATGCGGGACAAAACCGAAGTTGGCATAATAAACAAAGTAAGTGATGTGAAAACCGGCCGAGATTAGTTCTTGCTCGAGATCCAGACTATCCAGGATTCGGCGCACAGGTTTCCACTCTCCGAACATCTGCCAGAGAGTATTCTGCTGATCAAACATGAATCCGTCAGGTATATACATCTTCTTACGGTGAACCATCGATTCACAGACAAAGATTCCTTTTTCGGTTAGATGATCCTGCACTAATTTGAGATAAGAAAATCGCGCCGGATCTGAAGTCAGGCAATGCAAGAGATGAGAGTCCACGATCAGATCATATTTATCTGGTAAGCTTACATCGGGGAAAGAAACATCTGCTTCGATTAATGTGGGAGTGTAGCCCTCGAGTGCAAACACACCTTCGGCCTGGGAAAGAGCTGAGGGCGAAAAATCCACCAGCGTAACCTTGGCCCCCATGCGCGCCAGTAGTAATCCAAGTCCGCCACGGCCTGATCCCATCTCGGCGACCTTAAGCCCATGCCAGTCCTTATCAGTCAGGAATTTGCCCTTGGATTCCAGCACATAATTATAAAGACCTTTAGAACTCTGAATGACTTCATCCAGCATGTCACGGGGACTGCGGCTTCGCTCAGAATTAAATGAATCTTCGTAATACACCTGCAAACTCATAAAAAAAGTGTAAAATGGTTAACCATGACAAAGCAAAAACATTTTTTCCTTTTCCGCGGATTAATTCGCGAAGCCGAGCACTGGGCTAACTTTCCGGCGTTTCTCAAAGCTGAACATCCAGGATGTGAGATCACGTTGATTGATATTCCTGGTGCCGGCGCCTATTTTCGTTCTTCTTCCCCACTCACCGTCAAGGGAATGGTTGAAGAAATGCGTAAGGTATACCTTGAGAAATGTCAGCCTCAGCAAGATTGCATCCTCGTTGCCATTTCATTAGGTGGAATGATCGCGGGCCAATGGATGAAATCACATCCGGAAGATTTCAAGCGAGCTATTCTTATCAACACCAGCTATGGCGGCTATTCTGGTTTGTTTGAGCGTCTCAAGCCGGCGGCACTGGCCTATCTGTTGAAAGTCCCGGCGCTGAAAGGTCGGGCCAAGGAAGCTCATATCTTGCGTCTGGTGAGTAACCATAAAAATGTTTTTGATGAAACTCTCAATATCTGGGAAAAGATCCAAAAAGATCGACCGGTAAGTCTTTCCAATACCATCCGCCAACTAGCGGCCGGTGGCACGTTTCGCATTGGTGATTTCGTTCCAAAAATTCCGGTACTAATACTTGCATCCAAAGAAGATCGCATGGTGAGTGTTAATTGCTCACGCGCGATTGCCAAGAAATGGAATGCACCGATTCTTGAACATCCTACCGCGGGTCATGACCTTTCGGCCGATGACCCTAAGTGGATAGTTCAGAAGATTAAGGAGTTTGAGGAGCAGCAGCTGAGTTAGCGTAGATCAGACCATTATAGGTTGCGATACGGTCTACGCGCTTGATAATCAGACCGTGCTTGCCTGGATTCACCAATAAAAGTGTCTGCAGACCTGACTTGGAATCCGTGACTCTGACAACCTCAGAGCCGATCTGCTCACCAACCAGTGACGATCTCACGAAAGCTGAAAGTTTCTGACGATCATTCACAATATCGTTGTAATTATCTTTGATCACAAGATCTTCATCTCGCACAATCAAGATACCCTTATCGGTTTTTGGAAGATCTTCATTTTTAGCGAAAGCTTCCACTACAATCGCTGGAGTGTTGAGAGAAACCTGAATCTCATTCACGCTCGCCGGTGCACGTGTCTGGGCCCCAGAGCTACCTTGGCCCTTGTCTCCCTGTTCATTCACATCAACAAGGGTTTGGTTCAATTGCTCAAGCGTTTTATCTTTCTTCGCGACTCGAGCTAGATCCACTCGCGGGGTCGTTGCAGAAACTGGCAGAGGGACAGCGTTGGAACCACTGGCTTGAGTCCTTTGCGGAACTCTATTGCCGGGGCCTGAGTTGGTATTAGCAATTTTTTTCACGTCTTTTTCTTTCTGTTTATCTTTTTTCTCAACTTCTTCTGTATCTGGAATCTCAGCTTGAGCTAATTCCTGAGCTTCTTCCAGTTTCGGAATTAGATCCTTGTCTGCTTCTGGTAGATTCTGCTTAAATCGTTCCAGCAATTCTACTTGTTCGGTTGGAGATTTCCCTGCCAGGGATGGAATCGCTTTCTCAATTGGAGCACCAGCGCGGAGTTTGTCTTTATCGAACACGGGTTGTTCTGGCTGTTTGAAATCCGGTACATATTGCTTTCCTGACGATTGAGTGTCGGAAATAGTTTCATTCTTAGCAGCGCCACCTTTTGGGCCACCAGTACCGCTCTTTGCTCCGGCCAACGGATCAACCAATGAGGTAGCTCTATCAGAGAACCTCTCAGGAACCTCCGCCGAACTGTTGGTTGAATAATCAGCTTTCTGAGTTGCTGCGAATTTCTTTTCCTCACCCTGAAAAGCAATGACGTCATCGCTCAATTGGGGTCTGACATTTTTCTCCCACCAGGATTTAAATTCAGTGTCCTGAGCTTTTTTATCCGTTGAACGGGTGACATCGTCCATGTCTTGATTAGAGATGCCAGCTTTTACGCCAGCTGTTCTCATCGCATTATTTGCCCCAGATAATTTGTCATTTGAGTTTAGATAGTCCTGCCGACAATCTTCAGTGGGAGTCTCCCCACATTTTTCTTTGTATCCAGCACAGTTATTTTTAATAAACTCGTCGTATTCGTCTTTATCTTTTTTCTCTTGTTCGATTGGATCTTCAGGGGCTAGATTAAAAATGGCTGAAGTCTCCAGAGTTTTCTTTATATTAGTCGTAGCATTTTCGTTGTGCTCACGGCGCTGACAAAGCTTAATCGCGTCGAACAACATTTCCGTCTGAGATTCTTTTTTGTCTTTTTGCTCTGGATCCGGCAGGTCATTGGCAACCTGTATTGCAGTAAAGTTTTTTACCAACTGAAGACAAATGAAAGCTTTGGTGCTCTTGGTGTCTTTGCCCTTCATGAGTTCTGCAACATCTTTTTTCATGAATTCGAGATATCCCTTAAGCTTTTCGGCGGGGCTTTTTCCAACCATCGATTTTGAGAATTTCCTCATCTTTTTTGCCAACTGAGGTTTCGTTTCATCATTTTGGGCCAGTTGAGCGATGATCGGATTCGCACGCAAGAAATCTAGTCTTTCACGACCAAGTTCTGACCGAGGTGAAACAGGAGTATCTAGAAGACTTTCGGCATGATTATTCCCGCGGGTCCAGTTGGAAAACGACCTGAGTAGTGCGTCTCCTGGCATGCCTTTAAACATCTTAAACTCAGCATAGCTGAAACATTTGTTCAAATCGTGTTGAAAACGATCCTTAATTTTTAACGCAAGATTTGCGTTGGTTTTCTCAAAGGCTGTACAGAGACCACTTTCAGTTTCACACTGTCCCTGTCTTTCGACACCAAAACGTATGCCCCCTTTCACGAGTTGAGCATCAAAAACTTTAAAGAAAGCATCACTGTCAAGTCTCGATTGAGGACAATTTTGTGGACCATAATCATCTTTATCTACTTGAGCAATTAATCTTTTCGCCTGATCGAGTATAGCAGGATTTGAATTCTCAGTGGAACTGTAGAAATTGACAGCTTCCTTGAGACGATCAAGGATTGCTTCTTTTGTTAAAGCAGCAGCGGCTAAACCACAAGTGTTTTTCACGTTCATCGGAGGAGGAGCAACTTTCATCTTTTGCAGTTTATTGACTCGGTCAACAAGGTCATCACAAACTTTTGGATCTTGAGATGCTTTCTTAGAGGCTTTACACTTGTTAAGCTGCGCATTCCTTTCATTCAACAACTTATCCAAGATCTCGTTTTGATTTTTATAGTGTTTCTCTGCAAGATCATTTACTTCATTCTCGATATCCTGAGGAGGACACCCTACTTCTTTTGCTTCTTCATTGCCATCACTAAGTCCCAGCAATTTTGACTGAACCGCGGCTTCTACCGTCATCTGTGAGTAGGCACTCTTAAAACGACGGGTGTATCGCCTTTTCATTTCTATTTCTTGCTTTTTAAGCTCGGTCTGGTCATTTTTAAGTTCTCTGACGAGGAAGTTATCAGCTGCTGCGTTTTCAATGCAATTACACATACGTTTTTTGAAGTTCTTAGTACTTTTAAATTTGATAGGGCAATTTACCTGATATATATTGAGGAGATCTTTACCCGGTTGCTCTCCACAATCAGAATCAGACATTTGAGTTGAATTAACCGCAGGATCATAAGAATCATTTTCGTCTTCCAGCCACCAAGCTTCTTCATCAAAAACAATTTCATGCATTGGAAGTGGCGCGATACCATATCCAGACGTGGTTAACGAAAAGATCAAACAAAAGATAAATAGATGTTTCACGGTATAATTCTCCACTACCCTCATCGGAATACATGGTTATAGTCTT
>JBEIEO010000186.1:0-5696 GCA_040382895.1 Halobacteriovoraceae bacterium | reverse complement strand
CTCTATGGAATTGATGTGCGGAAAGTCCAGGAAGTGACCCGGCCCTTACAAGTAACACTCATGCGATCTGCTCCACCATGTATCAAGGGACTTATCAATCTGCGTGGTCAAATCGCCACAGCTGTTGGACTAAGGGATCTGTTCTCACTCTCTTCTGACGATGGTGCAGATAAAATGACGGTTGTTTGTAAAGTTGAAGACGTCCTTCTCTCATTACTGGTGGACAAGATCGGAGACGTGATTGAGGTCACTGAATCCAACTTTGAGCCAAGTCCTCAGACTATCAGTCCTGCTATCCGGACCTTTATGCAAGGTGTTTATAAAACAGATAAGAATATTATCAGCATCATCAGTCTCGAGAATATTCTTCAGGAATTAGATAAAAAGTGTGCGTAGTAAATGAATAAAATAAAGATTTTGATTGTAGATGATTCTGTTATTTTTAGGTCCCAGATTCAGCTCGCTCTTAAAGACTGTGAGCAGATAGAAATCATCGGGACCGCATCCAATGGTAAACTTGCCTTGGATAAAATATGCCAGCAAGAAACTGACTTGATGATTCTAGATCTTGAAATGCCAGTCCTTGATGGTATCAGTACCGTTAAGGAGCTTCGCAACCAAAAGTTGCGAACCAAGGTAATTCTTTTCTCATCGATGAGTCAAACGGGAGCGGAAAAAACTCTCGAAGCGATGAAGCTAGGAGCATTGGATTTTGTGCCAAAACCAATGCCGGATGAAACAAACCTGGCACCACATGAAAAAATTCGCTCTTCCTTATTGCCTAAAATACTTTCGCTATTCCCTTCGGCAGCGCTATCCAACGGGCCAACTAAGTCATTAGTTAAGTCCAATGTTGCCTGGGATATTTTTAAACCTGATATTCTGGTGATTGCTTCGTCTACTGGTGGGCCTAATGCTTTGAGTGAATTTTTTCAGCAGCTCACCGAGCCAGTTCCTTTTCCTATTTTAGTTACACAGCATATGCCACCGCTTTTCACAACTTCCCTTGCTCAAAGGCTTGGAGAAATCGCCAAGAAGAAAGCAGCGGAAGGAGTAAATGGAGAAATCCTGTATCCAAATCAGATCTATGTAGCTCCGGGGAACTATCACATGAGTATCACCGGAACGAAAACACAACAGACTGTTATTCTAGATCAGGGACCCGCAAGAAACTTTGTGCGTCCATGCGCTGATTTCCTTTTAGAATCAGCCTCGGGAATCTTTAAGAAGAACACGCTTGGGATTGTACTAACAGGAATGGGGCGCGATGGCGCAGATGGTAGTCAATGCATAAAATCTAATGGTGGAGCTGTTTTGATTCAGGATCAGGCCTCAAGTGTCGTCTTTGGCATGCCCGGAGCGGTTTTTGAGTCTGGACAATATGATTATATAGGTAATCCCGCCGATCTGGGAAGAAAGGTTGCGTTGCTTGCAAAAACACGGAGGGCCTTCAATGTCGCATGAAATTTTAAAATTCTTTTCTCAATTCATCGAAAGAGAGACAGGTATCGTCTATCAGGAATCCAATCTCTATCAACTTCAATCCAGGCTGGAAGAGATTGTAAAACTTGAAAAACTTGAAGGTTTAAATGAACTTCATCGTATTTTCTTAGGAACGGTAAATCCCTTCTTGCGACAGAAACTTTTGGATATTTCAACTAATAACGAAACACTGTTTTTTCGTGACCCATCGTTCTTTGCAGCTATCTCTGACTTCATAATTAAAGATGTTCTGCCTTCAGCTCCAAGTGAGATCAAAATCTGGTCGGCAGCTTCCAGCACAGGACAGGAAGCGATAAGCATAGCTATTACACTGGAAGAGCTTGCCAAAAAACGGGCCTTACCACCATTTTCAATCCTTGGAACAGATATCTCTGAAAAAGCTCTTGCTAAAGCAAAGTCTGGTTTTTATACGGAATTTGAAGTCCAGCGAGGTCTTTCGGATGAAAGAAAAAATCAATATTTTAGTAAGTCTGAATTAGGATGGCAGCTTAAGCCCCAGATCCAAAGCAAAATCTCATTTCGTTATAATAACCTGACTCGCTCGACTGTTAAGGGGCCGTTTCATATTATTCTTTGTCGAAACGTACTTATTTATCAGAAAGTTGAGTGTAAAAAAGGTGTGGTTCAGAATCTTCTTTCTCAACTAGATATGCACGGCGGACTCATGCTGGGTGTCGGAGAGAGCTTACTGGGTATTTTGGATGATGTTTCTCCACAGATGATGGGGAATGTGCCCTTCTATAAAATCAAGAATAACAAAGTGCCAAAAATAGCTTAAGGAGATTTTATGTTTAATCTAAAAACCAAAATACTTATCGTGGATGACATGCTCACAATGAGAAAAATTGTTTCCAAAGTTTTACGAGAGATAGGTTTCTCTGACATCACAGAAGCCTGTGATGGTAAAGAAGCCTGGCAGAAATTGACTACGACTCAGGAGCCGTTTGGCCTGATCATCTCCGATTGGAACATGCCAAATATGACTGGTCTTGATTTTCTCAAGCAAGTGCGGGCGGATAAGAAATTTTGTAAAACTCCATTCCTTCTTGTCACTGCTGAGGCTGAACAGCATCAGGTTGCAGAAGCGATTAAGAGTGGTGTTGATCAGTATGTGATTAAGCCCTTCAGCCAGGATAATCTAAAAGCTAAATTAGAAATGGCCCATAAAAAAGTAGCAGCTCGTATCTCGGCTTAAACATTTCCTGAGGATCTATGAAAAAATATTTATTGGAAAAGACTGAAACATATAACCTTTTAAAGTTAGGCGACGTCTTAACCTTTAATGAAAATCGGGAGTTCGAAATTGATATCGAAACTTTTCTCCTTGGCGCACAACATCCTTTTATAGTGGACTTCTCTGTTGTTGAAACACTTTCCAAGGACTGGGTACGCTCCCTTATGAGGCTACAGCTTGGACTGAAGAAAAAACATCAAATGATGAAGCTCGTATCTGTCTCTCCTAATATCTTCAGTTTCCTGAAAAAAGAGGGCATTGATACGGCTTTTCAGATCGCTCCTACACTTAAAGAAGCTCTTCAAGATTTAGGATTGGGGACTAAACGATCGCTAGATACCGAATTCATAAATCCTTTTCTCGATGCTACTCTTCACGTGCTGGATATCCAGGCCCAGATTAAATCTAAACCCGGCAAACTCTGTCTTAAAAAAAATGAAAAAGAATTCCAGTCAGACATCTCAGGAATCATCGGAATCGTTAGTGAAACATTTAATGGTTCAGTCGTAATCAGTTTTCCTGAGAAGACCTTCCTCAAAGTTATGTCCAGCATGCTGGGGGATAACTTCACTGAAATCAATAAAGACATTCTGGATGGGGCAGGAGAAATTACCAACATGATTTTTGGTCAGGCGAAAATATCACTCAATGAAAAGGGTTATGGTATTAAGACTGCGCTGCCTTCCGTCGTACACGGTAAAAGCCATATTTTAACTACCCAAACCAAAGGGCCTATTGTGGTTATTCCCTTTGAAAGCACCGCTGGGAATTTCCACGTGGAAATTTGCCTTTCAAACTAAACAAACCCAAGACAAGACGAAGTTTTATCCTTAAAATTCTCTCAAACAACAACTTGGAAGGTTTATGGATAAACTTCTGGTCTCAGGTCCTTGTCATTTAAATGGTACCGTTCATATTTCATCGGCTAAAAATGCTACCCTTCCCATACTTGCCGCAACGATTCTCTGTCCCTATCCTGTTAAATTTGTCGGTATTCCGGAACTGATGGATGTTGGTACGATTTTAAAACTGCTTCAGAGTATGGGCGTGAAAGTTTCGAAGCAGGAAGATTTCATTACCTGCGATGCAACTCAATTAGAAAAACAACACGCTGATTACACACTGGTTAAAACCATGCGAGCATCAGTTTTAGTATTAGGCCCTCTCCTTGCCCGTTATGGAGTAGCTTCTGTTTCTCTTCCAGGTGGCTGCGCCATTGGTGCGCGTCCCGTGGACATCCATCTCATGGGTTTGGAAAAGATGGGAGCTCACATAGAAATCGAAAACGGATACATTAAAGCCAAATGCGATAAACTCAAAGGTGCAGTTGTCACATTCCCTTTTCCAAGTGTCGGGGCGACTGAGAACATTATGATGGCTGCAGCACTCGCTGACGGTGTGACTGTCATCGAAAACGCGGCAATGGAACCGGAGATTGATGACCTGGCAGATTTTCTAATGAGTCAGGGTATAAAAATTGAAGGAGCAGGCACGGCACGAATTACTATTCATGGAATGGACATTCAAAAGCTCAAACCAAATACCAAGCCTTATCGAGTCATCGGTGACCGCATTGAAGCAGCTACTTTCATCATTGCTGGAATTATGGGTGGAGGAGAAGTCCTGGTGAAGGATTTCAATCCGGCCCACTTAAAATTTGTTCTGGAAACACTGACCAAGATGGGGGCCAACCTGGAAATCGGTGAAGACTTTGTTAAAGTCAGAAAATCGCCCCGTCTTAAAGGTACTATGGTGGAAACTTTGCCATTTCCAGGCTTCCCGACTGATGTTCAGGCCCAGATGATGGCATTGATGAGTGTTACTGATGGAAATTCGATCGTTACGGAAACTATCTTTGAAAATCGCTTCATGCATGTTCCTGAGATGATCAGAATGGGGGCTAAGATCACTCTTAAGGGTAATGCTGCTCTCATTGAAGGCGTAGAATCCTTAAGTGGAGCCCCGGTAATGTGTACTGATCTTCGGGCATCGGCGGCCCTCATCCTCTGCGCATTGATCGCTCACGGTGAAACCGAGATTCAGCGTGTTTATCACCTGGATCGTGGTTATGAAAAAATCGATGAAAAATTAACGGCCTTGGGTGGAAAAATTAAACGCGTAAAAGGATAATTTATGAAAAGTGCTGATTGTATTTTTTGTAAGATTGTTGAGGGGTGTGATCCCGTCTACGAAAGTTTTTGAAAACGATCACGTTCTGGCATTTAAAGACCTCCAACCCCACGCGAAGATCCATTATCTCTTTATTCATAAGCACCATACTAAAGATATTAACGACATCTCTGGTAATCACCCTGCGCAGTTAGTTGATGTATTTCAGGCGATAAGAGAGCTAACAGAAAAAGAAGGTTTAGCTCAATCTGGTTTCCGAGTTGTCACCAACCATGGTCCTCACGCTGGTCAGACAGTCTTCCATACGCATTTTCATGTTTTAGGCGGTGAACAGTTAAGGAGTTTTGGCCGATGAAATTTCATCTGCTGAATGTGTTTGCCACGGATGAGGAAAATTCTGGCAACCAGCTCGCTGTTGTACTGCCAGAGATTGAACTTAGTGATGAAAAGCTGCAGTCGATTGCTAAAGATTTTAATTTTTCAGAAACTGTTTTTATCTACGATCACCACCGGTTAAGAATTTTTACTCCAAAAAGTGAACTTCCTTTTGCTGGCCACCCAACGATTGGAGCGAGCTGGCTGGTAGGACAACTAACAAAAAAAAAGAATTTCACTTTGCATTTACCGTTAGGAGCTGTCGAAGTAGAAGCAGATACTCTCTTTGCCAACTTAATCTTTCCTGGCAAACCTAAGATACGGATCTATGATGGGGACCTCAACCTAGTCCTAAAGGCATGTCAGGTTGATTCCTCCCAAGTGCATTTTGAGCAGGTGAGATATGTGAGTGCCGGACCGGAATTTATTGTTATTCCCCTTAAAAGCCATGGTG
>JBEIEO010000185.1:0-5718 GCA_040382895.1 Halobacteriovoraceae bacterium | reverse complement strand
GATGAATCTCGGATGGAGTATGCATTTTTATTTCGTTAGCTTCAGCCTTTATCTCCTGGCGTTTTATGGAATCTTGCGCTTCTTCATCTCACGTCGTCTCTCGATCCTGGGTTTATTTGCCCTGGTTTCAACATGGTCCTTTGCCCTCTTTCTTAAAAAAGACATTTACGCCTGTGCTTCGACCACTTTTTCCGTGCTGTGGGTTTGGTCCATTCTTTGGTGTGTGAAAAGTTCTACCTATCGTTCTGGTTTGATGTATGGCCTTTTGTGTTTCGTGGGGGTTTGTTTTAACTACAACCACTTCTTCTTATTTCCATTGGGCCTGGCCTTGCTGTATTTATTTTTCTTGAAAGAAAATACGGAATGGTACCGTAATCAATTTGTCCGTTACACTTCAATGGGCATGTTTCTTATTCTGGTTACACTGATCACTCATATTGATCTGCGCTTCTTTGAACACGCTATGACTTTTAGTCAGCTTTCTACCTACTTCAGCGTGGTGATAAAGCGTAAAGCTTTCTATGCTCTATCGTATATCGGTGTCGTAGCCTTGATTATTATGCTCATTCGACCCAAATTGAAATTTCTTGCGACTCTTACCATCGACTATGGTCGTTTAAAAGAACTCACTGCCTTAGTTCTATGCTTTTTTGCAGTGGGGATTTTCATTGATAAGGATCTGATCCGAAGCTTTGGGATGCTGTGGTTTATTGTGTTTTTATGTGTCTTACCACTTGAGTGGATCTTTCAATCGATAAGTCGTCTGCGTTCCCGACGGAACTTTATTTATATGATTTACGTGATCATGTGTTTGCTGGATTCTCACTTCGAAGGTCGAGTCAGGATGCTCTACAATTTCTATCAATCACCTCCCGACATAGTTGAGTATTTGAATCGTTAGGATCAGGTTAAGCTCTTATTTTTACTTACTTTTTTCACTTTTCTTTTGCGCCACATCCGGGGCATTTGTTACAATAATTGTAAGCAGGAAGAGAATGGATCTCTTCTTAGGCATCAAGGAGGACTTTTGTACAAGACTCACTTAACGGCCACTGTTTTCAAAGACTTCTCATCTTGTTATCAACATTTCACGTCTCAACAAACTAAAAGTCCCGAACAGCCCTTTGTCTACGTCGATGCCTCTGGTGTGAAATTGATAACCAACGTGGTGGACGAAGACAATGATTCTACCGATGGGGTTTTTGCTCTTTCAGTAGCTCAGGATGGGTTTGTAGAAATGTTGTCTCTACATGAAGCAAGTTAACAAAGTTTGGGGAAAACTAATTCACTCAACAATTTGAGTCATAATTGATGTAAGGGGAACTCACTGTTCCCCTTTTTTATGTTCCTGAAATAACGAACGACCAGGTGCAATGAATGTCAGATGTCAGAGATGGTCAAATAAATATGGTTGTGGAAAAGTGGAAGTAATTTGTGGATAAAAAATCTTTGTTGGGCCAGTCTTTGGCCAGTATTATGTTGAAAATTAAACCCGATATTAAAAATCTTTTATCTGTCCATCCCCATTATCCAGGAAATCCTAAAGCTGATGGCTCACCGGTCACACCTCTGGACTTAGCGCTTTCTGAGTTGGTAGAGGCTGTCTGCCGCAGGTATTTTCCCAAGGCCAATATTTTCTCTGAGGAAAACTATCAGGGTTGGTCTTTTCCTTTGATTGCCATAGATCCGCTGGATGGAACCAAAGAGTACATTAAACAAAGGCCTGAATGGTCCATCTCGGTGGGCCACTTTCCCACAGAGAAGTTTCAGGGAGAAGGTTGGGTTTTTAACCCTGTAACGGATGAGCTCTTTGATGGAAATGCCGGATCGAGAATCGGCGAAAGTCTTTTACAGGGTGAGGTTTCCCATTCGGAATGGGAGCGAGGCTGGTATCAGAGTTTTCAGCACCCAAAATTTAAACTTCGTCCCATGGGGAGTATTGCTTATAAACTTGGCAGGCTCTCTGCGGGAAAAATTGATTTCGTTGTAAGTCTTGCACCCAAAAATATCTGGGATATCGCAGGAGGAAGTCTTTTGTGTCAGCAGCAGGGTATTAAATTCTATTCGCAGGGGAAAGAAGTCTTAGAGGTTAAGCGTCTCTACGAAGCCCCACTTATTTGGTGCCGCGAGGAGCTTTTCTCTGAGCTTTCATCACTTTTTCCTTCGAAGGGCAAAGATCTTTAAGAGTGCACAGATCACATTGAGGTCTGCGGGCGATACAAGTTCGACGACCAAGAAAAATCAAAAGATGTGATAAGTCCGTCCAGGTTTCATTTGGAAAAAGTCTCATTAGATCCTGTTCAACTTTCTCAGGGTCTGTCTGCTTTGTAAGTCCCAGCAAAAAAGTAGTACGCTTGACGTGAGTATCAACCACAATACCAGTATTAATGTTGAAGGCATTTCCCAGCACCACATTCGCCGTTTTACGACCCACTCCAGGTAGCTCACTTAACTCTTCCACAGTTTTAGGTATGTCGCCTTTGTGTTCATCCATCAACATCTGGGCACAACCAATGAGAGACTTACTTTTATTGCGAAAAAAATTGATAGATTTAATGGCTTCTTCCACATCCTCCAGCTTAGCTTTTGCCAGTTTTTTTGGAGTAGGGAATTTTTTAAACAAATCCGGAGTTACCATGTTAACCCGGGCATCCGTACATTGAGCAGATAGGATTGTAGCCACCAATAGTTCGAATGGATTGGAGTGATTAAGCTCGCAATGAGCATCTGGATAGAGCTTTTTTAGCCGCTTAAAGACTTCCAGGGCCTGATCTTGTTTTTTCATAGCTTCAGCATAGCAAAATTGGCCTTAATCGACAAAGCTTGCTAAGAAGAATGCATGGGCAATTTTAAGGTTAAAGACCACTATTTTCATAAGGCAAAGAACGAGAATTATCTCGCTCGCAGTATTTATAAGCTGGAAGAAATCGATCAGCGCTATAAGGTTCTTAAGAAAGGCAACTATGTAGTAGATCTTGGTTACTATCCGGGCTCCTGGATCCAGTATACCAGCAAGGTTATCGGAGATGAGGGTAGAGTCGTTGGGATTGATATCCAGGAAGTGAATAAGAAGCTGACTGGGATCCAGAATGTGAGAGTGTATCAAAAAGACATCTTCAACATTTCTGATCTGGCCCAATTGGATGTATCTGAGCCATTCGACGTCGTTCTCTCCGATATGGCGCCGAGCACTACTGGAATTCAGTCAGTAGACCAGATTCGCAGTCTCAATCTGGTGGAGTCGGTCTTTGGTTTGTTGCCGAAATTCCTTAAACCTGGTGGAAATTTCGTTATTAAGGTCTTTGACTCCCAAGATGCTCAGAATTATCTCAAGACACAGAAAAATCTGTTTAATGAATTCCACTATTTAAAGCCAAAATCCACTCGTAGTGTCAGTAAAGAATTTTTTGTCATTGGAAAGAACTTTAAGGCATAATGTCTTTCATGGTTTTCAAGGATTTAAACCGATTCTTTTTCATGGCTGTTATGGGATTAGCATGCGCTGTACCTGCGTGGGCAAACCTCAACTTCATCAAAGACAATTCTTTGTTTGTGACACCCTCCGATGTAGCAGCTTCAAAAGCCGCTCCTACAGATGCACCCAATGAATGGAAAAAGATCATTGATAAGCATGCTTCATGGAACCAATTAATCGATTACGACTCAGCCAAATATAAACCAAACTACACCTTTAATCAGGAACTCGAAGAGTTCATTAAAAAGCAGCTAGCACTTTACCGTCCGGATTTTACATCCGTGGTGGTTATGGATAATGAAACCGGGTATATTCTGGCAGCCGTAGATTATGCTCGCACCAAGAATATTTTTGGACGTGACCTTGCTTTCACTACAACTCATCCGGCTGCCAGTATCTTTAAGGTAATTACTGCTGCTGACCTGTTAGAAAACACTCACATCAAAACTGATACGGAGTTTTCATTTACCGGACGCTCAACCACGCTCTACCGTTCTCAGCTTAAAGAGCCGGCTAACCGCCGCTGGATCCGAAGTCTTGATCTGCATAAAGCTTTTGCAACCTCCAATAACGTTATTTTTGGTCGAACAGCGATTGAAAATCTTACTCCTGCCGGTCTCAAGCGTATGGCAGAGAAGTTTGGATTCAATAAGCGGCTACTTGAGGGCGTCAATCTCACACCGTCAATTTTCACAATGGCCCAAGATCAGTACAACTTGGCTGAACTTTCTTCAGGCCTTAATACCCAGACCTTGATGAGTCCGGTACATGGCGCGGTTATTGGGTCAGTGGTCGCTAATAATGGGTTATTACGTTATCCAGTGGTGATCAAATCCTTGGAAGGCCTGCAAGATAAAAAAGTAATTTATCCTCCGATGAAAAAAGATGAAGCTGTGCTGACTCCTCAATCGGCAGATGATTTGCGGACTCTTTTCATGGGCACCATTACTCAAGGGACAGCGCGATCTTCCTTTAGGCGAAGTCTCTACCTTCTGAACAAGTTAGAGATTGGCGGTAAAACCGGAAGTATCACTGGTGGTGAGCCAAGAGGCAAAAGAGATTGGTTTGTAAGTTATGCTAAATCTCTCGAAGACAAAAATGATAAGGGTATCTCAATCTGTGTCATGATTGTTAATCAGAAAAAGTGGTATATCAAATCACCACTGCTCGCTAAAAACATTATGGAATACTACTACTCAACGTTGTATCCGCAGAAAAAATAAAAAGGCTTCAGATCATGCAAGACAATCAAACACCAGAAGTAACAGCTGCGCCTGATGCACAATCAGCCGTTGATACGGTTCCTGGTATCTCCCGAAAAGAAAAGTTCATCAAAGAATTTAAATCTTTTACTCTAATCATTTTGTCGGTACTGGTTTTCAGATCCGTTCTTTTTGAACCTTTTAAAATTCCTTCAGGATCTATGATCCCCACTCTTTTGATTGGTGATTTTATTCTGGTAAATAAGTTTTCTTACGGCTTTAAAGTTCCATTCAGTGACTGGTTTACTGACCCGGTCTATATGACTCAGGCAAAGCATCCGGAACGTGGTGATGTTGTCGTATTCAAGTATCCAAAAGACACCAACCTCAACTATATCAAGCGTGTTGTTGGCCTTCCTGGAGACACTATCGAGGTTATCGATAAAGTGGTTTATGTGAACAATAAACCTATCGAGACCAAAGAAGTTGATGGTAAAAAAATTCTGGAAGATATGGACGATAGATATAAATCCTATCAGTTCAAATTCATGGAAACTAAAACCGGTAAAGCAACTCACATGACTCAGGTTGATATGGGTAATGATTACTTTGCAAACTACTATAAATTTACAGTTCCCAAGGATAACTTTTTTGTGATGGGCGATAACCGTGATTTTTCAGCAGATTCTCGTCGCTGGGGAACGGTTCCTTTTGGTCATATCAAAGGAAAAGCGATCATGATCTGGTTTTCACTTTCTGTGCCTTGGCCATGGAGTGAAGATGAGCAAGAATCCTGGAAATTTCGTCCATGGAGAATTGGAACAATTATTGATTAATAAAAGAGCCCGCTTAAAGCGGGCTCTTTTATTTCAAAACGATTCTGGTTTCACCATCATTGCCTGATTCGGAAGTATCGATAGCAAACTCACGGGACTTTTTAACGTAATCCCTTAACCAATTTTTAAGAACACCATCACCGTGTCCATGGATGACACTTATAAAAGGAACATCTCACTTCAAAAGGTCCCCTAAGGCATTTTC
>JBEIEO010000184.1:0-5826 GCA_040382895.1 Halobacteriovoraceae bacterium | reverse complement strand
TGAATTTTGCTTTTAGATTTTTCCAGTCAGTCGCAAAAAAGCTGGCCCCCATAAGAGGCCAGCAATGAAGATCGATTATCGAGCGATCTGAAGCTTGTAATAGTAGTTGGTAGTCGCGAAAGCACAAGAATCAATCTTTTTAAGTACTGTCACACTCTCAAACTTCTTCAGCATTTCATTCAGCATGCGAGTATTAAGACCACAAGCAGGGTTCCAGGTATCCCCTTCGATTTCTACGGTTTCAACACTTGCACCTGTTACAACCGGAAGATCGAACTTTGCACGAAGTGAAACCGGTTGAGCATACCAACTTCCAGTCTGAATTCCGCCGGAACAACGAACGTCGATATTCGTAGCACCTAGAAGCTCCAGGTACGAGATCGCCTGATCTTCAACGTAAGAGCAAGCATAATAAGACTGGCGTCCACCTTCATTACCGAAGTATGTGAAGTTAACTTCAGCAGCAAAAGAGCTCACGGAAGCGAAAAGAGCGGTAGCAAGAATAATTTTTTTCATAAGATCTCCTGACAATTTAATGCAGTGATGGGGTAATCTTTTTAAAGTTATGCCAAATTTGGGACTTAAGAAAATCAATATCAACTTTTAAATTCTCCGCTGCCCTGAGGTATATGTCATGGATGTCTAAATGTTTTTGAACATCGGTTTCCAAAAACAGATTCTCTATGGGTATCAGCGGCAGGAGCTCTCTTACTTGTGGTGAGTTATCTAACGATAAACCGAATGAAAAGAAACAGTCCGGGTGGAGTTTCAGTAAACTTTTCACAAGCTCTTCATTGCCCCGAAAGTCATGGAAAACCCAGGGGGTTGTTGCCTTTTTCTTTTTCAATACTTCCAGGAAATCAGAGCCGGAGCGCACATTGTGAATAATCAGAGGTAGTTGATGCTTTTCGGCCAACTCCCAGTGCCAGTTGAATAAGTCTTTTTGTTGATCTAAAAATTCAGGATAGAGGCGATCAAAGCCGGTCTCCCCTAGTCCCCACAAACGACGTTCTTTCAGAAGATTTTCAATGTGACCTTGCAGGCGTTGAATCTCTTGTGTGCTTAAATCTTCTAACCACCAAGGATGAATGCCAGCACTTGAGTAATCCCGGTAAGTCTTCTCCAGACGGATCTCTTCCAAAGATAAACTGGCAACACCCACGCTCGCCTCGGTATCCAGGCGTCCGTGAGTGTGAATATCGAGATAATTCAAAGCACTCAAATTATTTAGCGCTTGTTGCAGAAAATGGAGTGATTCGTGAAACTGATGCGATCATTAAAATTCATCAGATAGAAACTGCGCATCGATAAACGACCTTTCATAATGTAGTCAAAATAGTAACCAGTTTCCATTCGACCAGTATTGGTGTGCATGTAAACAGTGCCTGAGCAGTTGATGTCATCTTGAGTAGTGTTATGAATCTGCACCTGGGCCTGATTCCCGAAATTGATGATAGTCGGGTGAACAAAAACGGACTGAGCACAGACGGTCAGGGCCGTTAGAAGAGTTGAGGCCAGGATGAAAGCTTTCATAAAGCTCCTTTTTTTCTAGAAATACCTTTTTTAAGTCGATAAGTTAAGTTAACAATCCCTGTTGACTCATCATGACATAGACAAAGGACCCCTCTGTGAGCTTTATCTCCTCCGAAATCGAAGAATACTGTGTGGCCCATTCTTCTAAACCCTCAAACGTAGCTCAGGAATTGATGAATCATACACGAGCTTCAGTTCATGGAAGCAACATGCTGATCGGAGAGATGGAGGGATCAGTCTTAAAGGTTTTGATTAAATTGGGACGTGTAAAACGCATCCTCGAACTAGGAACCTTTACTGGTTATTCGGCACTGGTTATGGCGGAAGCTCTACCGCCCGATGGGGAGCTCATCACCGTCGATATCAATCCTGAAACCACCAAGCTCGCCCGCAGTTTTTGGGATAAATCCGAGCATGGAAAAAAAATCACCCAGATTCTGAAACCCGGATTGGAAGCCCTGTCCACCTTGAATGGTGAATTTGATCTGGTGTTTATTGATGCTGACAAAAATAATTACCCTAACTATTTAGAATGGGCCCTGAAGCATATTTCAGCTCATGGTCTTATCGTCACTGACAATACGCTCTGGTATGGAAAAGTTCTCACTCCCGGATTAGATAAGCAGACTGACTCCATTCGCTTACATAATGAGCTGGCCGCGAAACTCGAAGGCTACACCAAATCTCTGCTACCGATTCGCGATGGGATGTTTCTAATTCAGAAAGGCTGAGATTTCGAAAACTGATCTTTAGCACTTTCATCAATACCACCGCGAGATTCATCTAACAAAGCTTCCTGGCGTTGCGCTCCTGAATCCCACTCCTGCTGTGAGCTGGAGCAGGCCAGGAAGGAGATCATACTCAGAATCAACATGAAGACTTTCATAAGGTCCTCCCATAGATGCCATTTTATCACACCCTTTTCGAAGCGTTGATAGGAAGCGGTCAAACCAATCAAACACTCTCCATTAATAATTACTTTCCATGATTCAGACCAAACCTCTATGGTGAGGAAGCAGGAGGTATTTATGAAAGGTCTCCATGTTTTATTTTTGCTTTTTGTCGGTGGTTTGATATTCCTCGTGGCCAGGCCCGGTCAGGAACTCAATCGCCAAGCTGAAGAGGAAACTGCTCCTTATGAGCAAATGGCCCGGGATACCTTTCGCATTTACATGGATATTGAATCTGAAAACGATCGCCCGGTAGCCGATATCCTGTGGTTTCGAAAGGCTGCCCGAGTGGCCCTTGAACAACGGTCTGCCTGGTTTAATGTTTTGGAACAGCAAATAGGACAAGACGCCGTAGATGGTGTGATACAGCTCGAAAAAGATCCCATGAAAGCCGAATATGATGCCCACGAAATCCTGAGTCTGCATTTAGGTGATGAAACCGCAGATTAACTACCAAATTTTTGAAAGTGGGCTAAAATGAACCTATGGATCTGGCCCGCTACCGCAGAACTTTTCGCCGCAAAGTAATCCCCGCTTATTACCGGGGAAAACTTCACATCGCCATTTTTGTCTTTCTAGAAGTTTCGGCGCTGGTGAGTTGTGGTGTGATGATTAACTGGCAATGGTGGACACCACTGATGATTCTTTTTTCGATCTTTCAGGCATCAGTTCTAACCTACTTTATTCATCGCTATCTTCTACATCAAAAATTTCCGGGATTTCATTGGGCCCATAAGATGCATCACTGGCATCACACCTTTTATCGCCCGCAAAACATGCCTTATGATGAAATTAATGATGTCTATATGCTGCTCATGCCACCATGGCTTCAGTTGGTCTATTTCCTCATCTACCTGCCTTTAGCAACACTCATCCTGGCGGCGATCGCTCCTTTGTTTTTGATTCTACCGTTTATGTTCGGACTTATCCTTTGGTATGGACTCTACGAAAGTGTGCACTGGATTGAACATTTACCTAAAGATCACTGGACGATGAAGTTCAGCATGTTTGACTGGCTTCGCCGCCACCACATCACTCACCATTCGGAACTCAAAGATCAGGCCAACTTCGGTATTGTTGAGCCTTCCATGGATTATCTTTTCAGGACCAAGTACTGATGAATCCGCATAAACTCATCGAGTTTTATTTTCAATGTCTGGATAAGGCCGGTGAGAAGATGACTTTTGAGCTGGTTAAGTTCAAGACTGATAACACTGAAGAACTCTCCTTTAATCATTTATTTTACGATGGGGCTTCGGCGTTATGTGAAGTGCTCACAAAACTTCCAGGGAATAAGAAATTACCTGTGCTAAAAGTCTCAGCTCCTCCTTCGTTATTAAAACGCCTATGGATGGCCACCACTTGGTGGTACCGGGTCAGTTATCGCCCATTCTATCGCCCTTCTGGTTCGGGCCCTGGTGATTACCTATCCAGCTTTCGCACACTTGTGGTCAATGATGAAAAGAATCTCAATTCAAGAATCTTGCTGGCACTTCATCGGGCCATGAGAACTCATAAGAAGACCTTGTGGATGCTGCCGGTTTCTCTTCATTCCAAACTTGAGTTGGGTATGCCACCGCAGAATAATGTGTCATTTATTGATATCAAAGTAGGTCCGGATGACTCTGAGCTCACGCTAAGACAGAAAATTTCCCGGGAACTCAAAGATGGGGCTTACTGGGGCACCATCTGGAGTATGCTTATTCCCAAACTATTCGGAAAAAAATTGTTTCTTAAGGCCTTGCCCTATTTGCATTACTTTTTAAGAAGAACCGGAACCTTTACCAATCTGGGGAAATGGGATGTGGAAAACCTGAATGAAGCCTGGGGAATTCGTGCTACGGTCGTGCCGCTAAACCCGATGGGGGCCAGTGCTCTACAAATTAATTCATCACTGACGCTTGGTCTTCAGCTTCATCCTTGCCTGAAATTGACCAAAGGTGAGCTTGATCAGATTCTTGATCGCTGGCAGTTTGAACTTCTTGCTCAATGGAAAAATTAATCAGCTGAACCATCACTTCCTTACGGTATTGATCATCGCGGTTTGATAAAAGACTTGAAGTAAAGAGATCCGAGTGATCCATCTCCATCACCACTTCTTTGTAGTCCGCAAATGGAATGCGCTGATCACGCAACTTCACCAGACCGTCATTATCGTGGCCCAACCGTTTCATGACAAAATGAGAGGGACGGATTATCCAGGATACGTCCCGGGAGCTTGACTTGTATGCACGGACCACCAGGAAGCTTTTCTTTAAGTAGGTCTGAAATTCCGAATTATTAATCAAATTATCTGCAAAGTGATCTGAGTAGTGCTCAGGCTCAAGACATTTTAATCCCGGCCAGTAAGGATTTAAATGCTTCAAGAAATTATATCGCTCAAAAACAGACGATCCCTGGAAAGGTGGTTGCACACAAATGACCTGCTTCACATAACTTTGAAACAATGGAAAATGATCCATCATAGAAAGAATCAGCTCCAGACAGGCCTTCGAGTGACCAAAAATCACCAATGGCTTCCGGTGCTTCTTGTGGAGAACCTTGATCATGGTCGCCAGGGTTTTAGCGTTGTCCTGTGCTGATTTATAAGAATTGAGGGTATGGCAGTTGATTGTTTCCACACCCATCTGGGTGAGAATTTTTTTGTTAACTTTGAGATAATTTCCCACAAATGGTAGCGAGAGTACCTCTCCGATGATGCCGCCCAAGAAAAGATATTGGAAATCGTTAACGTTACTTTTGAGCATATTTAATCAAAGTCTTTCTGGTTTTTTCAGGCATTTCATACTTTATGTAGTCTTCATCATAGGTCCGGAAAACTAAGTCCCAAATATGAGAGGTATTACCAAAGTTTTTCAACGGGGCCTTATCATGATGATGGAAATGATACTTCTGGATATATTTCAGGTAGCCGGTTTCAAACTTATCCAGATGAAGAGTGTAATGAACCCATTCATAAAAATAATGGCCGCTGAATAGTCCTACTGCCAGCGAGGAGAGGAGTTGCAAATCCTGAGTCACTAAAAGCAGGGGTGAGAGTACCGTGGGAGTAACGAAATAAACCATCAAAAAACCGGCATTAAGCACCCGGTGATCGGACATATCCTTGTGATGGTACTGGTGAAAAGATCCTAAAAAATATTGCAGGAAGCGAGACTTAAAGGGAGTGTGATAAAGCCAGCGATGAATGGCATATTCCAGGAATGTCCAGTAAACCACACCCAAGAATATACCGATGAAAGTACTTTCCCAGGCAAAATCTCGGGAAAAAGTGGAATAGACCATGAATAACCAGAGTGGAAGAACCAACAGCAGGAGATGGACAGGATTTCGAGCGGCAAAG
>JBEIEO010000183.1:0-5897 GCA_040382895.1 Halobacteriovoraceae bacterium | reverse complement strand
GTGAGGCCCTGGCAGAAGCCGAGGTCATTGATTCTATTGAAGCTGCTATAGCTGAGATCACTCGCATCGAGGGCAAGCGGCCTCTCGTGGTTGTGACGGGTGCTAATTTTGAGAAATACGATGGAAAAGAAAAGGATCTTCTGCAGAAGATTCGTCTTGACGGAAGTCCTATGTTCTTGTTATTTGGTACAGGATGGGGATTAACTGCTTCGGTAACTGAACAGGCCGATTTTCGGCTAGAGCCATTATTTGGCATAGCAAATGACGGATATAATCATTTGTCTGTTCGCTCAGCGGTTGCAATTTATTGCGATCGTCTGGCCCAAAGCCTCTGATCCCATAATTATTTACCTTCCCTCTGGCCACAAGTTGCGCGAATGGAAGGCTCGTCATGAGAGGACGTTATGAATTTAGTTGATGTTGTTGAGAAGAAGTACGCAAACCAGAATGCAAAGAATTTTCCTGCATTCAAAACTGGTGACACAATCGAAGTCGGCGTAAGAATCAAAGAAGGCGAGAAGACTCGTATTCAGGTTTATCAGGGTACATGCATTGCTATGAAACACCCAGGTCAACTAAACGGTCACTTCCGCGTTCGTAAGATTTCTGACGGCGTTGGTGTTGAACGAGTTTTCCCATTCCATTCTCCGGCTGTTGAGAGCATCAAGATTATCTCTAAAGGTAAATCTCGTCGCGCTAAGCACAACTACCTGAGAACTAGAACTGGTAAAGCAGCTCGTGTTGCTATTGATTACAACCGCGAGTAATCTCCTAAACGAGAAACAAAGAAAGAGGCTCCGAAAGGGGCCTTTTTTTATTCCCAGGATGGGATGTATGCAGGCGCAGGCAGGAGCCGAGAGCCTGCGTTACTGGAGATGATTATGAAATGGATTTTGGTCGCCTTGTTGTCTTTTTCTCTCCAAGCTCAAACTCAAGATCCCCTGCAAACGTTGGAACCGGCAGTAACACTCCCTCAATCTGAATCTCAGGCCAAAGTGAAAGAGGATAAAATCAAAGAAATTCCTCAGAAATTGAGTCGCTCCGCGGATTACCGTGAACAATCATTTGGCAGTGTTATGCTGGGCTATCAGTTTCTTGCGAGCTGGATTCCCTCGAAGTGGAGTGCCGCTTATACCCAAAACTTCAATCGCAAATGGTCGCTGGAAGCTGAATACCTAAAAGGCAGCATGGGCATCGGAGCCTTCGGATTTGATGCCGCCAGCATCACAGAAACACGCTATTCACTGGTAGGTCGTCGCTTTGTCGGCAACAGCTTCAACTTCATCCTAGGCGCCTTTAAAAACGATTTTGAAGCCCAGCTGGGTAACGACATCGTTAATGATATGACCGATAAGAGCATCGATGAATTCGAAGTCTCAGGTATGGGTCTTGCCTTGGGGATTGGAAACCGCTGGCAGTGGGGGAATGGTCTTACTTTTGGGATCGACTGGTTCCGGATGAACGTTCCGCTATTTGAGAAGAAAGTAGACAATGATGTCTTAAATAAAATCGATGATAACAATGACCTATCCCGGGTGAAGGATTACATCGATAAAGTTAAGAATCTTCCTACCTTCGTGCTGTTAGGTTTTAATCTGGGTTACACTTTCTAAACCTTGCCTTGGGTCATGAGTAAGGACACTGTGTGCGGTAGAAATAAACCATATGCGAGAATCCAGACTCATTCCTTCATTCCCTCATGAAATCATTGCCACTGATGAAGTTGGACGTGGTCCTTTAAGTGGCCCGGTCGTCGTTGGTGCCGTTCGCATCCATGTGGAAAATCATGAAGCTCTCAATTCCTTATTGCGGTTTTTGCGTCCTAAGGGAGTAACGGACTCCAAACAACTCAAAGCGAAGGATCGTCTGGAAATCCTCACCAAGCTGGGGATTAAAGATCTTCCATTTCGGGAGAGGGGCTACGTTGTTTTAAAAGGCATTGAAGTTAGTTACGTGACCTGGGAGATGGATCATAAAGTCATCGATGCAGAAAATATTCTGGCCGCCAGTCTGCGCGGGATGAAAGAAGCCTCTCTCTGTCTTTCACAAAACCCATCGTGTCCAACCACCGTGTTAATCGATGGGAAAATGAAACTTCGCTGGGGGAGTGAGAAGTCTCCCTGGAATGAAGTTCCGATCATTCAGGGTGATTCCAAATCACTCTTGATCGGTCTGGCCTCCATCATCGCTAAAGAAAAGCGCGACGGACATATGCTACAGATGCATGATCTTTATCCTCAATATGGTTTTGATTCTCACTTCGGCTATCCCACGGCCGATCACCGCAAGGCCATCGAACTTCATGGGCCGTGTGAAATTCATCGCAAAACATTCAAGGGTGTGAAAGAGTTCGTCCTTAATTAAAACAAATTCAGACATTTGAGTGGATCCTGACGAAAAGGCTCAAGCTTATCTTGAGATCTTCCGAAAATAGATTGAGCTAGTTTTATAGTCGGAGAGACGAATGTCATCGTTTCCACAAATTTCCGTTTCACGCTGGAAGATAGGAGTACTTTTTGTACTCTTGTTATCCTGGTCGCTGTCCTGGGCAAAGGGCCCACAAC
Source organism: Halobacteriovoraceae bacterium (assembly GCA_040382895.1). GTDB lineage: Bacteria > Bdellovibrionota > Bacteriovoracia > Bacteriovoracales > Bacteriovoracaceae > Peredibacter. The sequence goes on along the minus strand of JBEIEO010000183.1, from coordinate 3,333 downwards.
CGACTTCCTGTCTTCTAAGAAATCTCACTCTTCTTCAAAATCTCGAAACTGGTCATTTAGCTGCTCGGCCTGAAAAATATGCCGCCATAATTGGTAAGAAAAACGAAGAACTTGCTGGTCTGGCCTATGATGGTTTGATTCCTTGGCATCCTCGTAAGAGAGATGCAGTCAAACGCTTCTTCATCGAAAAATTCGGGATGAATGAGCTTGGGCAGGAGCTTCCTGCCTTCGATAAAACTCAGCAGTTGGGTAAAGCGGACGTGGATATCATGGACATCCATTGGTCTCAGGTCAATGCCCGCAACATGAGTCAGGACGGGAAATATTCCGTCGTGGGTAATGCCAAATCATTCAAAGAAGGAAAACTTAAAGTCTCTGATCTTCCACCGATCCGGGTATGGCGAGATGCTACGGGAAAAATCTGGACTTTAGATCACCGGCGTCTGGCGGCCATGAGACTCTCTGGTGTGATTGAGCAAGTGCCGGTGGAATTTGTAGACGAAGCGACTGTCAAGGCCCAGCAGTTTAAATTCGGTACCCTCAATGGCGGTAAGTCGCTCTTTGTGTGGATGGATGAGCCGGGGACAGAAGCGGAGCTTTCGATCGTCATCAGTAACGATATCAAGAATCCGATTGTCGTCGAGAAGAATGCCCACGTTGAGTTTTATAAAGATGCCAGTGTTTCAACTACGAAATCAAAACCGGTAACACAGACCAGTGAGCTGATCAAACCGAATGCTAAAACTGGACACCTCGGGGACGCAGATCAACATCAGCTCCTGCTTAAACAAACAGAAAAAGATATTTCTCACCTGAATCATCAAGGCGTGATCCCCTGGGGACCAAAATCCCGGGACGCGGTGAAGCGCTTCTTCATCGAGAAGTTCAACATGAACTTTATGGTGCAGAAGATGCCGACCTACGACAAGGCCCAGAAATTGGGGAAAGCTGAAGTCAGCGTAAACGATATTCGTTTCTCCCAGATTCGCTGTCGAAATTCCTCTCAAGACGGAAAATACTCTGTGCTTGGAAACGCCAAATCCATTCAGGAAGGTAAGCTAAAAGTCACTGATCTGCCTACCATTCGTGTATGGCGGGATACCGAAGGTCGCATCTGGACCCTGGATCACCGGCGGTTAGCCGCGATTCGTTTGTCCGGCATGATCGACAAGATCACCGTCGAGTTCGTAGACGAAGCGCTGGTGAAGGCCCAGAAGTTTAAGTTCGACACGCTCAATGAAGGCAAAAGTATGTTCGTATGGCTGGATGATGCTAAAAAAGAAACAGATTTATCAGTGGTGATTGCACCGAATAATATGACTCGTTCCACAGCTGGCTCGCAATTGAAGAAAGTTGGTCCATGATGAAAAAGCTTATACCTCTATCTCTCATTGTATTCAGTTTATTCCTCACTCAGGCATATGCAGGAGTGCTGAACGCGCAGAATTTAAAAAACTGTAAGAACATTGCAATCGTGGCAGGAACTTACGATCCCTTCACCAATGGGCATGAGCTCATGGGTAAAGAGATTCTGAAAAAACTGGATTTTGATTGCGTTGTTTATCTTCCTACCGGAAATCCTCCTCACAAGATTGCAAGCCCGCTCCAGACTCGTTACGAGATGATGGAGGCCGCTCTGAAAAATGAGCCGAATCTCTTTTATCCAGACGCTGAGGATCTGAAAATTTCTCCTAAAGAATATGTGGCAAAACTTAAATCGTTCGGCGGTGACACGAGAAAAGTCTACGCGGTATTGGGAAGCGATTTATCTCCTCAGAACAGAATGTATTATATCAATCGCTACCGACTGGATCCGGATGGGTATATCATCACCGGACGTGGTACGGAACAAATTGAAATTGCCAAGGCTTTTGAGAATCGTCCTTACCATGTGGTGCCGGTTGATGAATCATATTCCAGCACTCAGGCGCGCAAATGGTTTGTGGCAAATGAAGATGTGTATTTTAAAAAGGGTGATATCGGGGAGACGTATCCTTCTAATGTCCTCCGAAAAGAAGTCGCTCAGTATATTAAAGATAAGGGTCTTTACCTGGGCTCTGATGGCGTCACGACCAGAAGTCCGGGGCGGATTATGAAGACCGCGTTTACCCAAGGTCTAAACAAACTGGGACTTTTTACACCGCTACGAGAAGTGATGGTGAAAAAAAATGCTCAAGCCGAATTAACCTCCATTGTGATTAACGGGGAAACCCTTCCATTAAAAAAACACCTGGGTTCGGGTCTTACCGCTGATGCCTACATCTTTAACTATAAGGGTGAGGACATGGTGATTAAGATCGCTAACCAGCGCCTAAAGAGCCCTGGGGCCATTAAGCAAGATGTGACCATCGGTAACTGGCTTAATCATAAGACCTCCATTCACGTTCCAGAGGTTGTGGATATGCATCCGGATGGTAACTGGAAGATCACCCAGCTGATTAAAGGGGAGAGTTTAAAAGATTATATGAAACGCACCAATGGTGTGATTGAGCCGGCCATTGAAGAGCAGCTTCGCAAGGCCGTAAGTGATATGTTGGAAATTTCTCGCACGACAAACACTAAACTCGATCTTTCGGTGGATAACCTGAAAATCTGGAATGGGAAAGTTTACCTGATTGATGCCGGTCCAATTCCTCCGGATGTCTCTCACCCGGTTTCTTATGAAGCTTTCCTGGCCAAGTGGAAGAGTCAAACGAAGCCTGGTCTGGGAACCAAGTGCAAAAATCTCTGGGCGGCCTTACAGCTACTCAAGCCAGTAAGATAAAAAAAAAGCCCCAGTAACGGGGCTTTTTTTAGTTTTTACAAGTATAAAGCAGAACTGGTGGAACTTCTCCGTCTGGAGATTCAGAAGAAACGATGAAGGCCTTGCTATCATTAGCGTAGGTAATGGTTTCTTGCTGAGGCAGAGCTGGCCCTTTAATCACATTGAAATCAATTCCTTTTCTCCAGTCCTTTGAAGAAAGAGTGCGGTTAAGCACATCCATATTGATTTCAAGGATATCCCCATAAGTCAGGATCAGAACTTTATCTCCTTCAGGTGAAAGTGAAGCGTCTGTGATACGTGGTCCTTTACCGCGGGCACCAGCGATAAGTGGGTTCAGATCCAGGGTCCCGGCATTGGAAGATTTACCGGTGATGGAATCAACCAGAATGATCTGAGTTCTGCCGCTTTCATTTTTCGAGAAGATAATAATTTTGCCTTCAGCCGTTACGATCATCGATTCAGCATTGATGCTGGCCGAGTAACCGACAACTTTCTCAGGCGAGATAGACGTCTTGCTCCAGAAATCAGCTTCTTTGAAAATGCCGATTTTGAAGCTTGAAGTCCAGCCG
>JBEIEO010000182.1:0-5927 GCA_040382895.1 Halobacteriovoraceae bacterium | reverse complement strand
CACCCATGGTGATGATGTTGTAATCTTCAAAATCTTTGTCCAAATAGGGGGAGTAAGTCTCCAGCCCGAAAGAAGCCTCACGTATTGCACCTGGAGCAAAACGCGCGCCTGGGCGAAAGCTCGTGGTGCCATCAAAAGCAAATCCTAGCATGTGAGTGGAGTGTGAGAATATGGCACTTGCGTACTCAGTACCTATGAAAGCTTTTGCGTGCTCAAGTCCTTCGACTTCTTTAATTAATCTCGGTTCCAAGTCTTACTCCTGACCAATCATGTTTTTATGGAAGTTAGAAATAGAGAAAGTCCCTTTGTGCCAGTCCATGTTGTACCACTTAAGCGAGCGCTGAAGGGAATTCATGTGGGCCATTTTATCCGGATTGATATCAGTTGCTTTGTATTTCTTCGAAGAGAAACCGAAGGTCCAGTAAACACCCGGATAGATTAGCATCGGAGCATTGAAAGAATTTACAAACGGAAACACTTTTCTCATGTTGTTGTAGATATTCTTGATTCCCCATTCATCCAGAAACGGATTTTCTGTCTGATTCATCATGATACCGTCTTCAGTCAGAGCATTGTAAACGTCAGAATAAAACTCATCAGTAAAAAGCCCTGAAGCGAAGTCTACCGGATCAGTAGAATCAACCACGATAATATCGTATTCATTCTTAGCTCGCTTGATGAAAGCGAAACCATCTTCAGGTAGCACGCGCACGCGCTTATCAGTAAGACCAGACGTACAGTCAGGAAAATGGATTTTTGAAACTTCGATCACGCGCTCGTCGATCTCAACGAGATCAATTCGCTCGATGTCTGGGTGTTTTACGAATTCGCGTACAACTCCGCCATCACCGCCACCGATGATGAGAACTTTTTTACAGTTCCGGCTTACCATATAAGGAATGTGTGAAACCACCTCGTGATAAACGAATTCGTCCTTATCGGAAACCATGGTCTTGCCATCAAGAAGTAAAAGTTTACCGACAGATTCAGTCTCAACCACTTCAATTTTCTGAAACTGAGACTGTTCAGAATGAAGGTATTTTTTGACCTTAAAACCCATGGCAAAAGTATTACGAAAAGACTCTTCGATCATCCAGTTTTCGACGTTCATAGGACTCCTTATAAATGAGAGCCATTTCTATCTTAAAAGAGGGGGATTTCCAAGAAAGTTATGCCCGATTAATGCGCTGCGATTTTTAGAATATTCTCAATCTTTTGCCTAAAATGATCTATGATGAAGCATTAACTCTAAGGAAATAGCTATGATTCTGGTGACTGGTGCTGCAGGTTTTATTGGTTCGGTTATTGTGAAGGAACTCAACGATTCAGGTATTACGGATATTATGGTCTGTGATCACTTCGGAAATGATGAGCGCTGGAAGAATCTGCGGGAACTTAAATACGAAACTTTTGTTCAGGTTGAAGAACTATTCCTACATGAAATCTGGGATAAAAAGACCGGTGGGATCACCGCCATCTACCACATGGGTGCCTGCTCAGATACGACTGAACTGGATATGGATTACCTTTACGAGAACAACACCCTATTTACCAATGATTTGCTAAATCTCGCAGCGACCAAGAACATTCCGATCATCTACGCTTCCAGTGCTGCGACTTATGGTGATGGCAGCCAGGGTTATTTTGACGATCATGCTGGCATTCCAGCGCTTAAGCCTCTAAACAAATACGGCTACTCCAAGCAGCTTTCTGACGAGTGGATCCTTCGTCAGAAGAAGAGACCTAAGGTCTGGTTCGGTGTGAAATTCTTCAACGTTTTTGGACCGCAGGAATACCACAAGGGGAATATGAGCTCAGTGGTGTTTCAGTCCTACAATCAGATTAAGGATGTGGGAGAGGTGAAACTCTTCAAGTCTCATCGTCCGGATTATCAGGATGGCGAGCAGCTGAGAGACTTCGTATACGTGAAAGATGTCGTGCGTGCCATGATCGAACTCATCGCCGCTGGAACCAAAAAGCCAGAGCTCTCCGGGATCTATAACCTAGGAACGGGCGAGGCCCGCAGTTTTCACGATCTGGTGAAAGCGACCTTCAAGGCCATGGGAAAAAAACCGAAGATACAGTTCATTGATATGCCCGCAGAACTACGAAACCAGTACCAATATTATACTCAAGCTGAGATGGCGAAGTTCAAGCGTGCCCTTCCGAAGTTCAAGTTTATGAAGCTAGAAGATGCCGTCAGTGATTACGTGCAAAAGCATCTGATGAAAGATCAGTACCTGAAAACCGGAAAGAAATGAAAGGCAAAAAGGTCGACGGATTTAAGCAGGCCATCGAAATGCTTCAGGGGTTAGACCTAGCGGCTCAGCAATCACTTCTGGCAGAGATTGCCAGACAAGATCCAGAAATGGCCATTAAGCTCAAGCAGAATATGGTGACCTTTGATGATCTTCAATATCTGACAGTTTCCATGATGAAGCGCCTCTTGCAGGATATAGATCTTGATACTCTAGGGCTTGCTTTGAGAGGAGCGAATAAACAAGTTAGCGATCATCTGCTAAATATGTTCTCTTCGGGTATGAAGCGTGATGTGGAAGACGTTCTCAAAGGTAAACCTCGTCCGTTGTCTGAGGTGATGGAAGCTCAGAAAAAAATCATGGATGTAGTTTTAAAACTTCGGGAGAAAGGGGAGATTATTCTTTCGAAGAATAAGTCGGAGAAATTGGTGTGAAGTATATCCTTGTGGCCATCGCTTCACTATTTGTTGGCTACTACCTGTATCCCGCCTTTAATGCCATACCTCAGCCCAAAAAACATATTCAGCCATTTAAGAACTTCATAGAAAAAGAAGCCAAAAAATACGCAGATCTTCAGGATGCAGATTCGAAACTCAAAGCTGCTGATGAAATGTATGGCAAAATGATGATGCTGTTCCTGACGGAATTAGGCTTGATGGCGTCTGCTTCCCGGCCAGTGACCAATCAGATTTGTCCTCCGGTTGAGATCAAAACTTCGGATGAATCAGCTGCCGAGAAAGAGCAAACAAAGACAGAAATCTCTGAAACCTCAACCAAACAAGCTGATTCTGCTTCAGCCTCTAAAAAAGTGGAAGCTCCGAAAAATGACGGGGAACGTTGGGTGAAGTTTGCTTCTACTCCCTATGTCGAAAATTTTTCTCGAAAAGATCGGCGATTGATGTTCGGTGCTTTTGAAGGGCAAATGCGCCATCTTCCTCCTAATCAGCAGCGAGTAGACATAATTAATATGCAGTTTAATCTGCAGCAAATCGGAAAAAAAATTGAAGGAGACACCTTGGTTTCCATGATCGATCCTTCCGGCAAAGAATATTCCCGCAGCGCTGGTAATGGTGGCAACAAATTGATCAAGAAAGCCGATCAGGATAACTCTTTTTATGTTGAGGCATCTCCAACATCGTATTTCCTGCTGGATCTTGCGAAGTTTCCCAGGGTTACTGGCCAGTATTTCGAGCGAGGTAAACTCACCGGGAACGTTCTGCTACGGAAGATTGGGCCATGAAGCGGGTACTGGTCTCTGGGTTCACCACTTTTGGCAAACACTCCGAAAATAGTTCGGAGATCATTGTGAATCATCTAAAGCAAACAAAACTTGAAGGTATAGATATACGCACATGCATATTACCTGTGGCATTCAGCACCTCTTTCGATCTTTTTAAAGTTGAAATAGACTCCTTCAAGCCCGAAATCGTCATCGCCTTAGGGCTAGCGGCAAATCGCACTAAAATAGAAATTGAAAAAATTGCCGTAAACCTGATTGACTGTGATGTCCCGGATAATGAAGGCATCTTTCTACAGGATAAATTCATAACTCAAGGTGGCGCTTCTGCCTACTTTACGACTCTGCCCATTCAGGTGTTACGAACCTTACAGTATCCTTTTCCTGTTAGTGTTTCCTATAGCGCTGGTACTTACGTTTGTAATTATTTGATGTATCGATTGATGGAGTTTACGAAACAGACAAATATCAAGGCGGGCTTCATTCATCTTCCTCCGCTTAAAGATAATTCTCAAGAGATCCTTTCAACAATTAAGCAAATCATGAATGAGTGCTGATGTTATTTTCTTAATCTTTTTGTCCCATTATCATTCTTCTTAGTGGTCCACAGTTTTTCTCTCGCATGTCGTGCAGTCTCTTCAATGGGGACAATCGGTTTCGGGTAATCCCGGCCTAGTTTGAAATTGATGCTCATCTCTTCCATCGGAGTCATTTCCCAAGGACGATGCATCAGGTGAGTAGGAAGTTGGGCGAGTTCTGGAACCCACTGACGAATGAAGATGGCGTCAGCGTCCTTTTCCTCGGACTGCTTCACGGGATTATAGATGCGAATGGTGTGAGTACCCGAAACACCCGCCTGCATTTGAAATTGTGGGTAGTGGATACCTGGTTCATAATCCAGGAACTGGCGGGCCAGAAAGCGCGCACCCTCTTGCCAAGGTTGCCACAAATGGTGAGTAAGAAAAGAAACCACCATCGCACGCATACGAAAATTTAAGTACCCAGTTTCAACCACACACCTCATGCAGGCATCCACCAGCGGGTAACCCGTCATGCCTTTCTTCCAGGCCTTGAGATAATCTTTATTTTTCTTAGTACGAAGATGATCGAAAGCAGAGTCTAGATTTTCAGTTTCCATGAAGGCGTTTTTTTCAAATCTTTGAATGAAGTAGCAGTGCCACATTAACCGGGATTGAAACTGAAGGAGGTTCCTTAAAGATGGAGCATTTTCCTTCAGGCCCTCCATCGCCTGATAAACCTGTCGGACACTCAGGTTTCCCCAAGCGATATAGGGCGAGAGCCGAGAGCAAGTGTATCGTCCTGCCGAGGGGGAGGAAATATTTTTCATGTAATCAAAGTAGCGATGATCAGCGAAATCCCTTAGGACTTTATGAGCGATTTTCTCTCCACCTTTTTGAAATCTTTCTTCATTCTCCTTAATAGGTAATGGAAGCTCCGGTCCCTTGTGTTGTTGGTACCAGTCTTTATCCAGAGTTACGAAGTTTAAGCTCTTCAGATCAATCTCAACGATTTTTTTGCGCATCTGGAATTGCCAGCTCTTTTCCCAGTCAATACCTTCAGTCTTTCCACGCAAAACACCATTTGATTGAAACTCTTTCCACTCAATGTGGTTCTTTCGAAAATAGCGCTTCATTTCTTTATCCCGCTCAAAGGTGAGCTCGATCCCTGTCTCCTGGTGGGAAAAGACTTTTTTTATGCTGAATCGAGACCTGAGAGTTTCGAATATATTGGGAACCTCGTCTTGAAACGCCCAAACCGGCATACCCTGCTGCCAAAGATCAACTAGCGATTGGTAAACAAATCTCCAATGACGAAGATCAAAATCATAGTGAAAGGATTGGCTCGGTTCAAAGCAGTAGATGACAAGAATTGGGAGGGAACTAAGCGATGCGGCCTGAAGGGCATCATGATCCTGAGTTCGTAAATCTCGTTTGAGCCAAAGGACATTAATCTCCATGTTGTTATAATGGACTTAATCGTGGTTTACGACCAGTTGGACAAACCTTAGAAAATTAAAAAGACCCTCTTGCGAGGGCCTATTACTAACTTTGGCTATTTTAGGTATTACTTCGCTTTAATCACGTAGGAGTCGTATCCCAGGATACCTTTTTTCTTCACTTCATAAGTCTCATTTTCAGGCATGATATCGTATTCAACGTTTGATCCGTCATAGGTGCGCTGTTTTGCAGTTACTACAAAGGTTTCCTCTTCGGAACCGGCCAGAGCTGGAAGGTCAAACTTGATTTTCACTTTATCTGACTCTGTAGAAACATTTGTTCCATAGCGAGCACAATATGACTCAGTATATGAACAGTCATAACGGTATTGGCGAGTGGTATAAACAGGAACATCACGGCACTCACGACGTGTAGGAGGGTTATATCGAGGACCACGAGGAGCATTAGGATTTG
>JBEIEO010000181.1:0-6023 GCA_040382895.1 Halobacteriovoraceae bacterium | reverse complement strand
TGCCCTTGTTATGAGGGCAGGTGAACTTCCAGTTGAACTAGTGTTTGAATAACAGCGAGTGGTTGGTCCATATCTTGGTTCTGATGCTATTGATAAAGCTCAGATGGCAGCTCTGGTTGGCTCCTTTTGGTTCTGACCTTTATGTGTTTCTACTACAAACTTTCAGGTGTGATCGCCACTGTAACCATCATCCTGAACGTTCTGTTCACGCTTTCATTCCTGATCTCCATTGGTGCCACCCTTTCTCTTCCAGGGATTGCAGGTATCGCCCTGACAGTGGGTATGGCCGTAGATGGTAACATCCTGATCTATGAGCGTATCCGTGAAGAGCTCCGGGCAGGAATCTCTCCTCAGGAAGCGGTTCGCATTGGTTTTGATAAAGCATTCTGGGCCATCGCCGATGCCAACATTACCACAGCACTTGCTGGTCTATGCTTATTGAACTTCGGAACTGGTCCAGTGCGTGGATTTGCCGTGACACTTTTGATTGGTATCGCGACCACCGTTTACACTGCTTACTTCGTTTCCCACATCCTGTTTGAGTACTATGTGGCCAAAGGTGCGAAGAAGAGCTTGAGCATTTAATCGAAGGAATGATGAGTATGAAAAATATTGATTACGTTGGAAAATTTAAAGTTGCTGGTTTGCTTTCTCTACTTCTCGTCGTGGGAACCATTGTATTGTTTTTCACCAAGGGCCTTAACTATGGCGTAGACTTTCGCGGTGGTGTTGAAATCCAGGTGAAATTTAACAAGAAAGTTGAGCTGGGTGATTTGCGTTCGACGTTGCAGTCCAACAACGTGGCGATGTCACAACTCCAGAGCATTGGCGAAGAATCCCAGAATGAGTTTCTGTTGAAGCTAGAAACAGATAAAGGTGATTTGAATGCTATCTCGACTCAAGTTTCGACGGTCCTAACCAGTAAGTATGGAGAGGGAAGCTTTGAGATTCTAAAAAATGATATCGTAGGTCCTAAGGCCGGAGCACAGCTTCGAATCTCGGCGTTCCAGGCATTGGCCTGGGCGATCCTGGCGATCATGATTTACCTGGCCCTGCGATTTGATTACAAATTCGCTCCTGGTGCTATTGCGGCCTTGATCCACGATGTGGTCATCATCATCGGTGCTTTCATTCTGACCCAAAAAGAATTCTCGCTCCAAATTGTGGCAGCACTTCTTGCGATCATTGGTTACTCGGTGAACGATACGGTTGTTATTTATGACCGAGTTCGTGAAATCGAAAATGCCAATCCATCAATGGGTCCCTTCGAGATCATGAACAAGGCCCTGAATGAGACGATGTCTCGAACGATTATCACTTCCCTGACCGTTCTAGGCGTATCACTTGTGATGTTGTTCCTGGGCGGAAGTGTTATCCATGATTTCTTCTTTGCTATGACAGTAGGGGTTGTCCTGGGTGTGTACTCTACGATTTTCATTGCTGTTCCGATGACCGTTTATTTCGAACGCTTCCTGAAAAAAAATGCCTAAGATTCTCCTGATTGCTTCCATTTTGCTCTTAACTCTTCCTGGCTTCGGCCAGGAAGGTTCTGGTACAGCAGATACCGGTAAAGTCATCATCCGCGAAACTCCTGCGCCTGAAGAAGCACCCGCAGCACCCGCCGTCATCGAAGAGGACGCTGATTTAGCCGAATTAAATGCTATTCGGCAGAAGCAGCTGGAAAAAGCGAAGATGCTTGAGAAGGCTACGGATCCGCTTAAAGATCCTCTTGGAAATCCAGCGGAGCAGTTGATGAAGCTCACCAAGGGTCAGATTTCTGCGGCCATGCTCATGGATGATAAGATTCAAGCTGCCCTTTCAAGATTGTTTTCTGAAGGGTACATGAGTCGGGCTTCACGGGAAGAGACCGTAAAGCTATTACGAGAAAGAGTTAAGGGTAGCTTCTTTGAAAAAGTCTTCTTGTGGTTTCCAAGTGTTCTTGAAATCTCAGTGGATATTGTCAGAGACTCAGCTGCCATGCCGGGGCTTATCAAGATCCTTGGGCGCAAAGATGATCTCAAAACTTTTGGTTACATCTGGATCGCAATTTTTATATTCGGACTTCTCATCAAAAACCGGTTAATCAAACCGAAGTGGCCTTTCCTCAAACGTCGTCTTTACAGCTTGAGTATTAGTGTTCCACTGAACCTAGCAACGATTTATATCTTCTATAGCATGTTTAGCCAGGAGCTAGCGCCTGGGCTTGCAATCATGGCCAAACATTGGTTTTAAAATGTTCTTCGTTTGACTAGTATCATCATCTGCAGCGATGGACTCACTCTCGATTTCAGAGATTGAGTTCGTTTTGATTTTGATCTCTTGGCCTGTGATCATGCTCTCTTAGTTATAAAAACGCAGCACAGCCAGTTGTACAAGTTTTTTTCACTTCAATAAATCGATTCAAGAAAACCATCCATTCCGATTGGGCCTGAATGCCCGCCCCAAGTGAATAAATAGATCTCGGAAGAAATCTGAGGATGGTTTGTTTTAAGCAAGGCCCACTCTTGAGGGTGGTTGATAAAGTCATCGACAGACGAGACAAATCGCATCTTGCTCTGATGGCCTCGATAGTAAGCCAGTAAATAATCTACTGAAAAACGTGGATCCTTTCTCCGTAGAACTTGAGTCATCTCTGGCGTGATGGTGTCGATGAAGCTTGCAAATGTCTCAGGCAACGAATCAAGGCCAAGAGATTTTGCATCGATCACTTTTTCTGCCGTATCGCGGATTGCACTCACGAATCTATCTGCAATCACCCATGAGCCGAGGCAATCTTTATCCTGGATGGTTAAGCCTGATGGAAATGTTGAGAACTTCGTTTGCCACAAGACATGTGGCCACTTCCACCAGAAAGAGCACTTCGCCTGTATTGATAAGCTCTCAACAATGAGAGCGTCAAAACGCTCAACTGCACGATCAAGATAAAGTGGTGGCCAAAGAAAAGTCAGAGAAGCGATAGGGTAATGATCTAAAAAGGGCGGAGCAAATGTTGTGAGCGCCTGAAGACTTCCAAGACTTTCTGCTAAAATAAAGATCTTTCGAATTCTTGATTGTCCAATTTGCTGGATGATCGCCTTGAAAATACGTTGCTGATTCAACTTTTCAGATTCTATGGGATCGGCATGAGAAGAAGAGTGGGAAATAAGATAAGAGGAATCTAACAAGTTTGGCACCACGGCCACATGAACGTCTTTTGTTTCAAGACCATCGATAACTCGAGGAATTACCCCAGCATTGGGTCTTCCAAATATCCCTGGGTAGAAAACAATCAAGTCGCGCTTTTTGAGAGAGGATTGGATGTATACGGGAAGCGTCTTCTGGAAACCTGACACAAGCAGTTCTCGCATCTCCCCCTTGTTTTGGTCAAAATGGACAGCTCGACGCAATCCACCCCAGAATGTCGCGAATGTCGGTTTCATTTGAGGTCTAAAGCTTGGAGAAGTTTTGTCCCATTGTTCAATCAGTTTGGGTGACCAGCAATGGGCATGAGTGGATAAAAAAATCAGGATTATGAACAATTTCATGAATCAGATCCTATTGCAATCAATTCACCTTGCAAAGATCTAATGGTCTTCAATTCGGTGGTAATTTTCCTGATCATTTGGCGAGCAATGTTTTGACCATTCATGCTACACATGTACTTGCCGTCCACGCAGTGATGGTGCACTTTGATTGGGAGGAAGTTGTTACATCTGAGCAAACCTTGAATCTTGGATTCATCCGGAGAGAACTGCCAAAGGGAAGGCAGGCAATCTGAAAGCGCTGCGAAGCTAACTTCTAAAATTTAGGGATACAACCGATTTTGCGGTCGTGAGGTGGGTACTTCGTAGAGATTCCTGCAGCATTATTACCGCCTTCCTGGACATTCGAAGTATTCAACTCGACAGCACCTTTAACCTGGTAGATTCTTTGAGTCGAAGTCTTCACGTATGGTGAAGCTGGGTTCAGTGGGTAGTAGAAAAAAACTGGTACACTTGAAACCACCGCATCAGTAGGAACTGTCGGTACATTGTTCTTCATGTAGAACCAGACTTTCTTGAGATCAGTTTCACGAATCAGGAGAAAGTCATTCGGTGCCTGGATCGGATTATTATCACGATCAAACACTGTCTCAGGTGCTTTCACGCCCACATAGATCCCTTCCATATCCACGCCGACGACATCACGCATGGCCTTGAAGATAGGATTGCTTGAGTTATAGTGAGTAGAATTTAAGCAATAAGAACGGAAAGTGGTCTGGTCTGTCCATGGTGGCATGTAGTAACCGAGGGACTGAGCGGAATTGTTGTTTCCGGCCTCTTCATTATCATCCGAGGTACTCATGGTCGGAAATGGAATAAAAAATTTCGTTGCGGCAGAAAAACTCGAACTTAAACCAAAGTTTTTAGCCTTCTGAATAATGATGTCGTTAACATCGTCGTTCCCATTGCCGTTGTTATCATAGAAGCGAGGATCAGTGTTATCCCAAAGATTGAACACTCCACCAATCAGTTCCAGTCGAGGAAAAAGAATATCATCAATCACACCGTACAGAGGATTCAACCAGTCATGACAGACGATGTCTGAACCGGCCGCGATCGGTTGTGGCGGAATTCGTGGAAGGAAATAAAAGTGTACCCGAAAAGCGGCATCATAGTATATATCGCCGGTTTCCTCATCGGGAGCAGGTGGGCGATGAATACAAGAGTATTGAGAGATCGGAGCATTCTTCAGCGGTCCTAAAACCGGAATTGGTATGTCGGCGGAAAATTTCACAATTTGAATGGAATCAGATTTCGCGCCGGAAGTTTGCTCTACCAGAGTTAGGACATAAGCCTTGTCTTCAGAGAGTTTATCAATATTTGCGGTCAGAGAGTTTGAACCCGCAATACCTACTACATCAAGAATTTGCTCCCCGCCATCTTCGTCTTTGGCCTTGATGACACAGCGAGGGTTTGCTTCCTCATCAGGCAGTGGAGTGTTACACCAGGCATAGAGGTTACCCAATCCTGAGTTCAGAGAGATTTCTTCGGTGACATTGAAGTTAGCGTAAAGAAGACCCACTCCTTGAGTATTCTTAGTGGCACAAAAACTATTACAGTTACCGTAGGTAACTGCCTTACCATCTTTACAACCACAAAAATTTAATCTGAATTTAACTGCACCATCAGGCCGCGCAGTTTTGTCCTCACCAGAGTCACCACCAGTGGTGCCACCGGTATCACCGATAGCTGCATCAGGGGTGATGAGACCACGTTGTGGGATTGTGTCCTGACAAGCAACAAGAATCAAACTCATCATGAGCAGACTCAATGTTGGTAAAAATGATTTTTTGAATCGTGAGACCATAATCCTTAATCCTCAACGACTTATCGAGTCGATTACTACATTACTTAAGCCTATTCTAAGGCCTCTCCAAATAGAGGAAGTGATTTAGTCACTTTTAGGAGAAGAATCAGTCATTTATGGCTTTAGCTGGCCAAAATCATTAAAGATAGTGGCCAGAAATTGTGGCAACAATAGAAACGTAAATCCTAGGTTAGTGTAAGCTTACGTGATATCAGTCGGTTAGTGGATAAAATAGGGTGTCAGAACAGGTGAGTTGCGGCTTATGCAGGGTGGGACTAAATTAATATCCTCAACTGCCGATAAGCTCTCAAAATCATAAACATCCACAGGATCTGAAGGAGTGGGACATGACGAAAGCTGATTTGATTGCCGTAATTGAAAAACAGGCGAACTTACCTCATCACCAAGCTGAGAAAATTGTGAACATCTGCTTTGATAGCATGATTCAAGCTCTCTTTGATGATGAACGAATCGAAATCAGAGGTTTCGGTTCATTCGCAAATCGTAACTATAAAGCCTATGAAGGTCGAAACCCGAAGACTGGTAAAGTCGTTAAGGTGAGCCCGAAGAAGGTTCCTTTCTTTAAAGTCGGTAAAGAACTTAAAGAAATGGTGGATGAAGGAAAAGAAAAGTACGTCATCCGCGAAGCTTAAGTTGAATTCTAAAATCCCCGGGAAACTGGGGCTTTTTTTTTG
>JBEIEO010000180.1:0-6338 GCA_040382895.1 Halobacteriovoraceae bacterium | reverse complement strand
CCTCTCTTAAAGGCGCCCTTCATTGGGCGTCTAACGGAAGAACTCCAGGAAGCTTTCGCACCCTACTCTCCCCAGAAATTGAATGTCTTTTTGATTGAATCTAACTAAAGAAGTTTATTGATAACTGAAACAGCTTGCGGGTAATTTTTCAAAAGCTCTGTTTTATTTCAAAAAGGTACCAAACACTTTAAAGCCATGAGTAAAATGGAGTTGACTCCCAAAAACTCATGAGTAAAATGGACTCAATTCCTAAACACTCAGGAGTCCTATCGTGTCCCATGCTAGATATCTTACTAAATTCATTAAAGATGACCTTAAGAAGAAGATGGTCTTCTTAGGCGGTCCTCGTCAAGTTGGCAAAACGACACTCGCCCAATCACTTATTAAAAATTATCACGACGACCACAAGGCCTACATTAATTGGGACTCTGACTTGGACCGTAGACGTTTAAGGGAGAGAGACTGGCCAAAAAATGAAGTGCTTATCGTCCTGGATGAAATCCACAAGATGAAGAACTGGAGGAACTTAGTAAAGGGTCTTTATGATACATTAAAAAATTCACATAAATTCCTCATTACGGGTTCAGCAAGACTTGATCATTTTCGTAAAGGTGGTGACTCGCTCCTTGGTCGATACCACTATTACAGACTCCACCCATTTACACTGCCTGAGCTGGGTTTCAAAAAAGAAAACCTTCAGGATCTTTTCAAATTCGGGGGATTTCCCGAACCACTCTTCGAAAAGGATGAAAGGACCCTCAGGCGTTGGCACATAAACCGAATCAGTCGCCTAGTCAAAACTGACCTGAACTCGCTCGAAACAGTGAAGGATCTGGATAAAGTAGAATTGCTTGCGGAAGAATTACCAAGGCGGGTTGGCTCTCCATTATCTCATAAATCTTTAGCTGAGGATTTAGAGATTGATCCCAAGACGGTTAAGCGATGGATTGGGATACTCGATTCACTATATTATTCATTCCAGGTAGCACCCTTTGGCTCTACTAAAATTCGCGCAGTAAAAAAAGAACAGAAGCTTTATCTCTGGGATTGGAGCCAAGTCCAAGATCCTGGAGCAAGATTCGAAAATCTCGTCGCCTCACATCTCCTAAAATTTTGTCATTACCAAGAAGATGTCTTGGGGCACAAGATGGATTTAAGATACATCCGTGATACAGACAAAAGAGAAGTTGATTTCGTTGTGTTAAAAGATAAAAAGCCGCTCTTCTCTGTAGAATGTAAGCTCGCAGACAAGTCCGTTTCACCTCACATTTATTACTTCGCTCAAAGATTAAATATACCCAAGTACTATCAAGTTTCCCTTGATGGTGATGAAAAATCCCCTAAAGACAAGGTCATCGTCACCAATCTGGAAGGGCTTTGCAAAAGCGAAGGATTAGTGTAGCCACAAATTTCCAAATGCACCGTATGCATCTTGATAAACGGTGATGGAGTGGGTAAAATTCTCTTCATTTAACCACGACTGGAACAGATGGTATTTCTTTCACGAAACTCAATTTACACTGCAGAATTCTTTCTCAAAAAGGAACTCATCAAACTCCTCGAATGCAGAAAAGCCATCGCCATTTGTGAGTTTCGTTTTAGTAGTTATAGGTTCATTACACACATAAAAAAAAAGCCCGGTCCTAATCAAATTGAGGCCCATTGTTCATGCCCTGATTTTAAACATTACAACGAATGTCCCCACGTCGCTGCGTCTATCGATCTATCAAAATTTCAACTTGGTTTAGACACTGCTTCGACACGCACACAGGTTTATCCTGTGGCAAATCCCGAGCATCTAAATGCTCCAGAGTTCATAAGAATTTTAAAAAATAATCACGTGCCAACTGAAAAGACTGAACAAGAGATTTTTCCGAAAATAAAGAAATCTCCATTCGATGCGATTGTCCTGGAGATTGATCTACCCACTTTTGATGATGAAAGCGTCGCGATTTTTTTTCACACCGCCAGCAAACTCAAGAGTGGGAGCCTGGGGAAATTTAAACGAAAAAAGATCAAACTGAGTGAGTTTGCCGAGCTAAAAGGCACTGAGATCATGAAAGGTCTCACACCGCTTCTACCGTACCTTCGAAAAATTGGTTACGATCATCGAGACGACGGATTCGACTCGGCCTTTATCCCGCCTACTGAGGGTCACAAGCTAATTGAGATCATCCAACATAATAAATGTTTCTTAAGAAATTCGAGCACGATTTGTCCGGAAGATGCAACGACTTTCATGAAATGCGACATGAGTTTGACCATTCGAACAAAGATCCTGATTGACTCGAGTAAATTTTTATTACGGTTACTAATTCAGCATGAAGGCAAGGAACTCGCTCGTATTGAAGAGTTGGGTCTTCTACCTCATTCCAAACTTGCTCTGTATGGTAACACTCTATGTCGGCTTGAAAACCTCATACCTTTGGAGACTTTAAAATATCTTCTAAGCTGTAAGACACTTCAATTAGACAAAGAGGATTTCGAACTTTACCGAGAGGATATCCTTTCTAAAATTGATCACAGGGCCTTTGGCCATGATTATTTTAATCTGCCGATAGAGAATAAAGAAGCAGAATACAACCTGCATCTACGCTTACCTCTTGAAGGCGATCTCATAAAGGCCCGAATCGTTAACTCTCATCAACAACTACTGCCACCCTTTAAAAGTTTGACCGTCATATCTGAAGACAGAAGGCTGCAGATCGATTCTTCTTTCTATGAATTAACTGGCAACTATCCCGACGGGAATGGGTTCTTAGAAATACCTATCGATATTTTGCATAGAGTTATTGAAGCTGCAAATGACATCGGCGTAAAAGTTCTGGCGGATAAGAGTGTCATCAAAAGTGCTCAGTCATTCAACGTCAATCTTTCCTATAATCTGAACTGGTTTGAGCTTGAAGCGAATTTCAAAAATGGTGAAAAAGTTGTACAGCTACCTGAGATTCTAAAGAAACTAAACTCGGATGGCCTAATTGAATTTACCAAAGGCGAGACGACTTACATTCCACAAAAATGGATCAATCGAATTAAAAAATTATCAGAGAGGGCTGAGTACATTGATGGGAAATATGTCATCCACAAGTCTCGTGCCCTTGAGCTGGAAGAGCTGGAGGTTGAAACGGTTGAACTCAAAGATTATCTATCAAAGATCAGAGATTTTAAAAAACTTCCAGAGATTAGTGTCGATAAAAAGTTTCAAGGCGAACTCCGAGGCTACCAGAATTTTAGTTTAAAATGGATGAAGTTTCTCAGAGACATGGAAATCGGTGGAATCCTCGCCGATGACATGGGTCTGGGTAAAACCGTACAAGTTGCGGCGAATCTACAAATTCGAAAACGCGAAAATGGAAGACAAAAGAAAAGCAGTATCATCGTATGCCCCAAATCCCTTCTTAATAATTGGAAATCAGAACTCGAGAGATTTACTCCTGATCTAAGCGTAGAAGTGCACGAAGCTGGCGCCATCGAATTAACAAATCTGAACTCAGACATCCTGATCACGACCTACGGGCTGCTCCAGCGAAACATTGAAAGATTCATTGGTCATGAATTCGACTATGCTGTTCTCGACGAAGCTCAGGCGATTAAAAATCCGAGATCTCTCACTGCCAAAGCCACTTTTGCTCTTAGTGCAAAGCACCGTCTTGCGCTTTCAGGGACTCCCATCGAAAATCATGTGGGGGAGCTTTTTAGCATCTTCAACTTTCTTGTACCTGGGGCGTATAAAAAAGATGCTATGAATCCACCGATTGGCAATAGCTCCAAGATTAAATCACTTAGACCCTTCATCCTTCGTAGGACAAAAGATCAAGTGTTGAAGGAATTACCTGAAAAGGTTGAGCAGACAATTTTTTGCGATCAAACTCATGAAGAAAAACGTCAGTACGAAGAATTGAAAACATTCGTGAAGGCATCACTCAACAAGGAAATTGAAATTGATGGCTATAAAAAATCGACTTTTGCGATTCTCGAGGCGATGACAAGATTAAGACAGGCATCATGTCATCCTGGATTGTTAAATCCAAACCTAAGAAATATTGAAAGTGGAAAAATCATGGTTCTCAAGGAGATGGTTAAGGAAATCCTTGAAGAAGGGCATAAAGTCATCATCTTCAGTCAATTCACCTCTTTCCTAAAACTAGTTAGAGAAGAGCTCGGCATGGATGATAAGGACTCAGTCTATCTTGATGGGTCAACAAATAATCGACAAGATAAAATCAATGATTTCAAAGAAAGCAATAATAGAAATGTCTTCTTTATCAGCTTAAAGGCCGGAGGAACCGGACTCAATCTAACAGAGGCAAGCTATTGCTTTCTTCTTGATCCATGGTGGAATCCGGCCGTTGAGGATCAGGCCATAGGAAGACTCCATAGGATGGGGCAGAAAAAATCTGTGAATGTATATCGACTCATTTCTCGGGGAAGCATAGAAGAAAAAGTACAAGAATTGCAAAAACTTAAAAATGACACCATCAAAGATCTCACTTCAGATGATTCCGAAGGCTTCATTAAGTCTTTGAGTGCAAAGGATCTGAACTTTTTAATGTTGTAAATCCTTGATGCTAAATAACTCCAACTTCCTAAACCCGTCTGATGATCGCTGAAAAAGAATGTGATCCTACCTAAGTGCCATTACCAATCTGAAAAACCCGAAGTGAAAAATACATTTGCAACGACTCAAAATGTTCTGCTCATCTTGAAATAGATAACCAGGTGGGCAGGAGGTTCAGCGACCTCCCCAAATCTGATTAGATCATCCTAAGTATCACAGCTAGCTGCAATACCAGGATGAAAAGAATCAGAACCCTGATCATCTCTTCCATAAAATCCAATGTTTTAGGCGCCCTTCTTTGGGGGGTCTAACGGAAGAACTCCAGGAAGCTCCCGCACCCTACTCTTCCCCAAAATTGAATGTCTTTTTGATTAAAGCAAAATCAGAAGTTTGTTAATAACTGAAACATCTTGCGGGGAATTTTTTAAAGTGATTTTTTCAAAGTATGATTTAACAAAAACACAGGAAATATAAGCCACTCGAATCCTACGAAAAGATCCAATCAGTCCTAACTCAACTCATCCCAAGACTTCGACAGGTTCTAGCATCTCACATCGATCTGGAGATGCTCGAGGACGCTTGGCAGGAGTATCTCGGAGACGCAGACCCAGAGACACCCTGGGCACCGAATTCTCACTTGAACGAAGGTTTTATGCCTTGGTTTTACTTTAATTTTCGCAACGATTTAAATGAGAATAAAACTCTCGCAGATGTCTACCGGGAGAATGCCAAGTTCATTTCCCATGACGAACTCAAGCTCATTGAGGCACTGGAAACGTCTGTGCTCGGAGTCTGGTCAGTGACAAAGATGATTCCTGCGACAGGGCTTGAACTAGAAGATCTTATCACCGGAAAAACTTTTTCGATTATTGATCGAATGGCGTCAAGAAGTGACCTCCGTGGGCTCTGCCTCCTTGCAAGAATTGCGACGATCAATGGATTTTCTTTTTTCCATTCATCTTGTCCGGCACCATTGAAAGTGAACGAACTCCAACAGCTCGAAGAGTTCAGAGATTTCATAGAAGGTGAGAATGACATGGGGTTTCGAGATTACCTCGTTCATGAATACTTTTTCACTGCATACTTCAACCGGATGGCACCACCGATGGTTGTGAATAGCGAATGCCATGAACTCACCCCCCTTCGAGCGACCTTTGAAATCCCGGACCCGCAGCTTGCTTTCGAGCGACTAAAAACCCTCAATCACGCTGAAAGCAGAGAGGAACTCCTTCGAGATGCAACCTTTTATAAAAGTGGCGATGTGAAGAAAGTCTCTTTTGCCTGGCTTGATGCTCGCAGTAAGAAAACGATGAAAGTCCTTGGGTTCCTCCACATCGATCGAAAGATCCTAAACCTTGAGGTGAACTCTAGAGAACGCCTGGATCGGTTTTCACGTTGGCTCAAAAAAAACCTAAAGGATAAATACAAATACCTATCGGTTGAGGAAATCAGATCTTCGGAGCTTGAACCGGAAGAACAATTTAGCCAACAAGAAAAAGCAGAGATCATGAAAAACTACCTCTACGAACACTATGATCAGTGGGTAAGAGATCGAATCCCCGCTCTTGGCAACCAAAGACCTATTGACTTAGTAAAAACCGCGCAAGGTAAGAAGCAAGTCTTGGCATTGATCGAAAGCATGGAGGCGAAACCTCGTTTTCCAGGCGAACCAGAAGATATCTTTTTGAGATTAAGGAAGAAATTAGGCCTCTAACTTTCCAAAAGGTGCCAGGTTGAGAGGCATTAACCAGCTGAAAAATCGTTACCAAAAAATACATTT
>JBEIEO010000179.1:0-6354 GCA_040382895.1 Halobacteriovoraceae bacterium | reverse complement strand
TTTCTATTCTTTCAAGGAAGGCTTTTATCTCTCGACGTTTGTTTCAACTAATATCGTTCAGGATTTCGGAGAAATTACCAACGGTCCGGATGAGAACATCTTTTTTGTTAACACCGACCGTGCCTATGTAAAGTTTGATGAATCAGTTAACGCACTACCAGGGGATAAGTTTTCCATTTATACCTCGTTAGGTAGGGCCAAGAATAAAAATTCTGACCGCGAAGGCTACAAGTACGCCATCGTGGGACACATAAAACTTATTCGTAAGATCAAAGACAAGTGGGAAGTAGAATTCTTAGAAGTTTCAGGAACTCCTCAGCGCGGAGACCGCCTAACTGCGTATACTCCGAAAATCGAACGAATCACCAGAACCTACAATTCTAGACTCGTGGAAGGTGCTATTTTATCTTCCTATAATCCGATGCAATCTATCCTAAGCTTTGGAGATGTGATCTATCTGGATCGCGGCCGGGCCGACGGGGTTGAACTTGGTAACGTTTTTGAAGTTTTCGGGTTTAAAGACCGTTTGATGAAAGAAAACATCACTGATCAGCCAACTTACAAGATGGGTGAGCTGACAGTCATCACCCTTACGGATAACTTTGCTACGGTTATTGTAACCAACACGATTCGTGATTTTTACGTTGGTGACATCGCGATTACAAAAACAAAAGAAGCCTTTCTACGCGAGCAAAACGCTAAGAATGCATCCTCCAAGAGTAGCAAAGAAGTTATGGGTGGTAAGAACCTGGAAGAGCTTGATGTTGAGCTTAACCTGGAAAATCTCAATGATGATCTATTAAAGCAAGCCGATAAAATCCAGCTTACTGAAGATGAGTTAGCAGAACTTGAGCGCCAGGAACGTGAGAAATCAGTAATCAAAGATTCTGAGCGCGACTTGAAGGCCCTTGAGCGCCTTGAGAATGAGATTGAGCAAGCTGAAACAATCCTCAATGATGCGAAGTTAGATGAGGATAAGTTACTTGAGAATGAGAACCTCAATGACCTTGAGAAAAAGCAAGGAAACCTCGATCAGGATTCTCTGGATGATATTGAAGAAAATTTAGGTAAACGTTACGTTGATGAAGATCTCAACTCTAAAGACAATCCGTTCGGTCTGACTGAATTCGATGTCGAAGAGGTTGATGAACTCCTGAATACTGAGAAAAAACAGTAAGAACTTCTGAGGTCGCTCACGCTGAGGCTCTAATATGAGCTTCAGCACCTCAGGTTCATCATCTCAGAGCACTGCCCCAAAAATCCTTAAAACAGCCTTTTCCGTTAAAATTTTTAGGTTTTTAAGAGCTAAATCGTTGCCTGACGGGCGCTGGCCAGTTAAAGTATTTACCGTGCACCCTTAGCTCAGCTGGATAGAGTAGTTGGCTTCGAACCAATTGGTCGGGAGTTCGAATCTCTCAGGGTGCGCCATACAAAAAAAGCCTCACTTAGGTGAGGCTTTTTTATTACTTAATAATCTGCTATTCTTTTTATATACATAGCAAAATGTAGTTCTAACATTAAAGCAGGTGGTACACCTGCATTTAAAGGATTATGTGTTCTTAATACGGTGGTTATTCATCAGTCATCCAGTATTACGAAGTATCCTTTCATTATCTTTTCCTTTAATGCTCTTAATATTTCCATGGCTACCACCAGATGGTGAGAGATGGGTCGGATTTTTGGCCGCTGGTTTTGTTCAATCGATCGGCGCAGGCTTCTTAGGTGCAGGTACGGTCTTGCTTTTTTCTATCCCTTTTTATCTCTTTTATTCACCTTTAAAAAAAGAACTTAATAGTCGTCAGAAACTTTTAGCTGATAGTGATTTTGTTTCTAGAATTCTCTGGCCCCACAGGATTGTTTCATTTGGTTTACTGATTGGAAGTTTTTTCTATTTCCATAATATCAGCGAAAAAGAATCAGTCATGGTCTTAGTTCTGACCCTTCTGCAATTCATCATCTACTTCAAAAAAAGAGATAACGTGTCTCAAACTTTGGACTTTCTTAGTTACATTGAAAGCGGCATCATTCTTGTTGTTAGTGCTGCTTTGGGATTGATTATTTCAATATATTTTATATTGTTTATGACTGAGCCTAAAGAAGATACGATCTGGATTCCAATGGATGATCGGGGATTGGGACTTTTACTGATTTTTTGTGCAGCCATTCAATCCTTATATCAAATACACCTCAATCGTAAGCTCAATCGATCGGCATCAGTTATCAATGCTCTTAAAAAGGGTTCTCAACCTTAAGTTTATGTAAGGTTCCTCGGTAAATTCAAGGAATTTTGTTTTAGGAAATAGTATAAATTTTCCTAGAAATCTATCTCAATACCGACAGAGTAGAAGTAAAACTTGGCAAAGGTATAAACCTTATCATCCTTAATGGCCATCAGAGATGACGAGAGGTGATATCCATACATGAGGAGCGGCAAGTCTCAATTTTAGACTGGCTCAACGTCCCTGTGAGCAAAGGGATAGAGTGTTAAGTTTGTCGGTTATCGGGCAAAAGAAATATATCCAAAATTAGAAAGTTCTCAATCTCTTTGAGCAGTCTTAAAAGTGACTTTTTTGCTTCGCACTTTATGAAAAATGAAGATCAAAGCTTTTTTCATTTCGAACCTAAGGCGCGATTCTAAATAGGATATGTATCAAGGAGGATATATGGCCAATGAGTTAACCTTAACCCGATTTTTTAACATACCCAGCAGGGATCTATACCATTACTTTGTAGACCCCAAATTGCTTGAGAAATGGTCTTATCCAGAAGGGATGATTTTGAAGGTTCCAGTTTTTGAAGCTCAAGAGGGTGGGAAGTATCGTTATGAGCATAGCAATGAAAAAGGCACCTACGTATGTGAAGGGCACTTTGAGCAAATCGTTCCTCGCCAATCCTTGAAGATGGTAGATGATTGGATTAAAGACCCAACCGGCAAACTAATTGCAGAAAACCTCTATCGTGAAATAATTTTCATGCCATTGGGAGATGGTTGTGATGTGGCGATACTTCAGTCAGGTTTCAAAGGTGAGGAGTTTGTCAAAGAATGTGAAGAAGGTTGGAATCAGGGCCTTGATCATTTGCAATGGATATCGCAGAGAAGTGAGATCGATATCAATCCTCGAAACAATATAGAGATTCACACTAGGGCGCAGAAGCTCTAAACATATTTTTGAACTATAGGTTGTTGCTATTTCGGCACATATTGCCTCGGTCTTTATTCTTCAAGGCGTGGTTTTAAGGCGATAATTCCATTATTACGAAGGTCACAGATATTAAAGCTGGTTATATGGGTACATCATCGATAAGATGCACTTATCTGTTCTCAACTAACTGCTATTAGTTCTTATTTCAGATCAATTTTACCTAAGACCTTTTTTATCCTTTTATCTCATCAAATTTTAGAAAATAAAAATAATCAGTACTGTCACATCTTAGTGACATGTTTACATCGGAGGCTCACATGAGTCAGAAAATTTATGTTGGAAACCTAGGTTTCTCTATTACTAACGAAGCACTTTCTCAAAAGTTCGCACAATATGGAACTGTAAGTTCTGCAAAAGTGATTATGGACCGAGACACTAACCGCAGCAAAGGCTTCGGTTTCGTAGAAATGTCTTCAGCATCAGAAGCATCTGATGCCATCAACGGTCTCAATGGAACTGATTTTGACGGTCGTCAAATGAATGTTTCTGAGGCAAAGCCTATGGAAAAACGCGATAACAAGCGCTACTAGTAAGATCTCACTATGCCGGCTTCGGCCGGCGTAGTGATTTTCCTTCTTTGATTAAATCCATCAAAATCAAATAACGTTCTTTAACGTATTCATTATCTAATTGAGAATAACTGTTTTATTTCCCATCACAAAAATACGGTCTTCCAAAACGTGACTGAGTGCCTCGGTCAACGCCAGACGCTCTATATCTCGACCAGCTTTCTTCATGTCCTCCGCTGAGAAGGAGTGATCCACCTGTATCGTTTTCTGGGCAATGATTGGTCCTTCATCCAAATGATCGTTAACAAAGTGAGAGGTTGCGCCAATGATCTTAATCCCGCGCTCATAGGCCTGACGATAGGGATTGGCACCGATGAAGGCAGGCAAGAATGAGTGATGGATATTGATGATCCGATTAGGGTAATGAGACACAAAGTTCGGCGATAAAATACGCATGAACTTTGCCAAAATCAGATAATCCGGATTCAACTTCGTAGTTATGTCCAGAATTTCCTGCTCAAAGACTTCTTTCGATTTGTTTTCGTGGCTTATATAAACGAAGTCGATCCCAAACTTCATCACGAGGTCACGCAAGTCGCGATGATTGGCAATCACACACTTGATTTCAAGATTTAGTTCCGAGAAGTAATTGCGGATAAGTATGTCACTCAGGCAATGGTGTTCTTTTGTCGCCAGTATCACCACATCTTTTTTGCTCTTTGGGTTGATGACCACTTTAGCATTGGCAGGAAGTTGCGCGATCAAATTTTCCCGAATGGAAGGGATGTCTCTGTCTCCTGTGAATTCACAGCGTAGATAGAAAGTGTTACTGGTCTTATCTACGTGTTCTTTCATCTCAACGATGTTGAGGTCACTACTGTAGAGAGTCGTGGAGATTTTTGAGATCAGACCATTCTGGTCTGAGCAGTCTACTAAGAGTACGTGGTTCATATTTTTAGCAATTTGGAATTAGTCTTTTTATCTCAAGATGCTAGGAAACTCCGGGAGTGTTGTAAATAGCCGGGGATGCCGCAGACAGCCATGCCTTTTGTCGTCGATTTAGAAGATGAAATTGTTTAAAATATCGCCCATGAATAAGCCATTTACACCTCCTGCTAATGTGAAAGAAGTACTCGAACGCCTGAATCGTCCTAAGACGGCGATCATCACTGGTGGAATGCCATATGCCAATGGCCCTCTACATCTGGGTCACCTTGCTGGAGCTATGGTACCACCCGATATTATGGCCCGCTATATGCGGATGCTGATTGGTAAAGAAAATGTTCTTTTTGTTAGTGGTAATGATGATCACGGCTCTACTTCTGAGGTGGCAGCAGTGAAGGCAGGAAAATCGATTCGTGACTTTATCGATGAAATTCATCATAAACAGGTTAGCACCACCCAGCGCTACGGCATTTCATATGATATTTTTTCCGGAACTTCACAACCGGATTGTTTTCCAACTCACGAAGCTGTTTCCCAGGATTTCATGCGTAAGCTTTGGAAGAATGGCATGCTGGAAAAGAAAACCACTAAGCAGTGGTTTGACCCAAAACTGAGCCGATTCCTTCAGGATCGTTTCGTTACCGGAAAATGCCCAAATTCTAACTGCACCAACGAAAGTGCCTATTCAGATGAGTGCGAGGTTTGTGGAACTCAGTATGATCCAGCTCAACTCATAAATCCTAAATCTTCATTATCAGATGCAACTCCAGTTCTTAAAGATACGGCCCATCTGTGGCTGGATATGTGGAAAGTCAGCGATCAACTTTTGGAATGGATCAAGAGTAAACAGAATAAATGGCGCAAAGGTGTCTTCAACGAAGTTTTTGAAACGGTTCAGCCGGCGTTTCAGTTTGATAATACTCATGAGCCCTTATTTAAAGAACTGCGTCCGTCTTTGCCAAAACATAAATCCCGATATGCACCTGGAAAAAAAGTTGTTGTTCAGTTTGAAAGCAAAGCAGAATTCAGCGCAGGGAAAGCCATGCTGGAAGATAAGGGGATTCCTTGCCAGCCGATGGATGGGTGGGCCCATCGATCCATCACCCGTGATGTTACCTGGGGAATCTCTGTGCCGGAAGAAATTGATCCGGAAATGAAAGGTAAAACTCTCTACGTCTGGCCAGACTCTTTGATCGCTCCGATATCCTTCACTCAAGTCGCTTTAAAAAAACATGGCCGTGATCCGAAAGAATTTGAGCGCTTCTGGAAAGATCCGGAAGCTAAAATCTATCAGTTCCTGGGAATTGATAACGTGTATTTCTACGTTCTCATGCAGGGAGCGATGTGGTTTGGAACTCAAACAGATATTCATCGCCAACCTCAGTCAGGTGAATACACTCTCACGGATGTCTTCAGCGTTTTCCACTTGTTGGTCAATGGTGAAAAGATGAGTAAGTCTCGTGGAAATTTTTATTCCGGCGATCAGTTGATTGAGGAGATGGGCTTTGATCCTGATCAGGTTCGCTACTTCCTTTCAACACTTGGACTGGCAGAAAAGCAATCGAACTTTGATTTTGAAACCTTCAAAGAAAGAAATAAGTTTCTGGCCGGACCTATGAACGCTGCGATTGAAAAACCGATCTCAGCCGTACATTCTCGTTTTGAAGGAAAAGTTCCACAAGGAAATCTTCTGGAAA
>JBEIEO010000178.1:0-6361 GCA_040382895.1 Halobacteriovoraceae bacterium | reverse complement strand
CAACTTATCAAGCACTTCATTTGACCTCAGAGCTTCTCTGGCGTATGTGCCTGCAGGAACATATTCATTTGCCAAGGCCAATTTGTTAAACTTAAACAGGGGAAGTTCCCGGAGGTTACTGATCGCCGGATAATCTTGAGTCTTATGAGTGATAAGAACAAGTTGATTAGAAAGAAGATCTTCAGACTTCAGAACGAGATTTTTCTTCTTTAGGAATTCCACCCAGGCATCGTCAGCAGAGAAAAAGATCTGAGTCTTGGCACCCTCAGCAATCTGCTGCGCGAGCCTCGAGGATGCATCGAAGGTAAGGTGGACCTTGATGCCCGTTTGTTTCTGAAAGGCTTGACCGAGAGCGGTCATGGTTTCAGCTAAACTCGCCGCAGCTGCCACGGTTACGTCTGCGAAAGCACTCTGGCTCAAGAGAATGTATAGAAAAAAATATTTCCTCATGTTTTGACAGTATCAAATTGAGAGTTCCGTTGGAAACTAATATAATCTATCTATGATCTCGCTCGTACTTTTGCCAATTTCTATTGTTGCTGGTTTCCTCGGTTCTCTACTGGGCTTAGGCGGTGGAATTGTTATCGTTCCCGTTCTGACCTTGGTCTTCGGAGTGGACATTCGCTACGCCATAGCCGCAAGTCTTATTTCTATTATCGCAACTTCCTCTGGAGCTGCTGCAGGTTTTCTCAAAGACCACCTGACCAATATCCGTGTCGCTCTTCTTCTCGAGATAGGAACAGTTTTCGGGGCCATGTCAGGATTTCTTCTGTCGAGTTATCTCAAGGCGAATTGGCTCTTTCTTTTCTTCGGCGGATTTCTTCTTTTCTCTGCGATTATGATGTTCCGACAGAAACATGATTCGCGAGCAGAAAAAAATCATCCTTGGGCTGATAATCTGAAACTAGACTCGAAGTTTCCTGAAAAAGGTGAATGGATTCATTATAAAGTTGCCAATGTTCCTTTCGGCTTAGCCAGTATGTACATTGCAGGAATCTTTTCTGCCCTGTTGGGAATTGGTAGTGGTATTTTTAAAATGCTTTCCATGGACGGAGCGATGAAGTTACCCATGAAAGTTTCTTCAGCCACTTCGAATTTCATGATTGGTGTTACGGCCACCGCTAGCGCCGGTGCCTATTTCATTCGCGGTGACATTAAACCTGATATTGCTGCACCTGTGGCCTTAGGAATAATTGCTGGCTCTTATATCGGTGCCAAAGTCATGCCTAAGATTGATGCCCTGGCAATTCGAAAGTTTTTTATTGTTGTGATGACTGTGGTGGCAATTCAAATGATCATCAAGGGCATGCGCGAATGAATGAATTAGAGAGAATGGAATTAAAAATATCTAAGTTCTTACGCATCGGCGTGATCATATCCGGAGCTATCATTACTCTTGGTTGGGCGATGTCTTTCAGGGCAGATTATGATCCGTTTGAAAATCTCAAGACTTATCATCAGATCAGTTTAATTGATAGTTTCCAGATTCAGTTCATGCTGGAAAACTGGGGTAGGCTCATCGTTTATTTTGGATTGATGATACTGATTAGTTTGCCGGTTCTGCGGGTCCTTCTATCCGTTGTGTTATTCGTGAAACAGAAAGAAAAAAAAATGGCCCTCATAGGGGCCATCGTATTACTTGGTTTAATATTGAGTTTCAGCCTGGGCAACTCGGGACACTGATTTAGATCGTCCACTTCACCATATACTGCAGGACTTTTTCGTCTTTATCTTTCTGCTGGAAACGCTCCAGGAAGTAAGCATACTCAAAACCCATTTCTAAACGGTCTTTTGTCCCGAAGAGACCATAACCGACATCATATAATAATTGAGGCTGCGTGGTTAGAAATTGGCCTTTACGAGAAAAACTACCCGTTGAAGGTTGATCACCATTCCAAGGAGAAGCAGCGATAAAGCCGGTAAATTTATACTTATTCCAGCGTCCGTAATCCCAGCTCATTTGCCAGAAAGCACCTAGCTGAGTACCAACACCCGGATCATTTGGATTGTCACGAAGTACAGTATTGAGAGAGAAAAAATCAAAACCAGGGATCGCGAAATCATATTGAAGTCCGTAAAAATAATTTTGGAAGTTGAAGTTACCATTACCAGAGCCGTTCTCAAGTTCACCACGAATAGATACATCTTTCAGAATGCCGTAGTTGAAACTTGCGCCGGTAATTTTACTTAATGAAACTGTAACTGAGGTTCCACCGAAAAACTGGTTGGAGTATTTTGAGTTGTCGGCATCATTAAAACTTTGACCGTCATCGGTAGTTGGCTCAGTGATATCGTAGTAGAAAAATACCGTACCAAGTTCCCACAAAGCGAAGTGTTCAAGAGTTAAAGTTGTTTTATCTTCACGGTAACCAAGATCATCACGAAAGCCCTCACCTTTTAAAAGTGAAATACTTAAGGCAGATGCCGTCGTACTAAAGGTTAAGGCCATTAAACCCGTGAATAACAGATTTCGCATCAAAAGCTCCCGAATTAGTTAGAGTTTCAATTCCGTATCAAAAAAATCCATTAATGAGGAGACTAAAATAGTGGAAAAAGTATCCCGGCTCTCGCCACCACTACTAATCGTGATAAAATATTTTCAGCACCTCCAGGAGGGAAGTATGGCAAAATTAATGATGATTCTATCTTTAGCCGTGATCACGAGCTGTGCTGTCAACCGCGGACCGGCTTCCATCAACGGCAACCCTGTAGCCTATGATTCTATGGCTTTAGGAAATGTCAAAGCCTCAGCAATTAAGCGTGAGAATAAACAAGATGTATGTTTTGATATCACTGTCGTAGGAAAAAATATCAAAAAAGATCATGCTCAGGCGTCAAACTGGACTCTTGCCTGGGTGGATAAAAATGATCATTACCACTTGATTCCGGTCACTCAGAGAGTGCCAGCTTCAGGGCCAAAAGGTGGTGCCGTTGTAGCCCCCTATGGCTTTCATCACGAATACTCAAACACTTTCACTTCATGTGCTCCACGAGCTCAGTATGGAAATGTAAAAGGCTTGGTGCTCACACCAAAAGAACTTCCTTACGACAAAAAAGATGGATTAAAACTCTCTTGGGCTGAATAAAAAAGACCAAAAAAAAGGCCCTGCAAAGGGCCTTTTTTTTTTATGCTTGAAGTTCTCTTTTGTTGTTATTTCGATTACTGATCAACGAAGCAACGACAGATACCATCAGCACCAGGAAGATTACTGACATGGTGATTTTAACCGGCATATGGAAATCCCAGTAAAGCAGGATCATCTTCGCTCCAATAAACATCAAGATCACTGACAAACCGTACTTCAGATAATGGAAGATATCGGCAAAACCTTTAAGTGCAAAATAAAGAGAACGCAGACCAAGGATCGCGAAAACGTTAGAAGTAAAGACCAGGAATGGGTCACTGGTAATACCAATGATCGCCGGGATCGAGTCGATTGCAAACACCAAGTCGGAGAATTCAACGAAGATCAAAGTGATGAAAAGCGGAGTCACGTGAAGGACACCGTTTACACGGTGAAAGAACTTATCATCAACAAAGTGCGGAGTAGTTGGGAAAATTTTCTTAGTCCACTGAACCACCCAGCTTTTCTCAAGATCATGATCATCGCTTTGAGGTTTAAGCATCTTAATCCCTGATAAGATCAGGAACGCGCCGAACAGGTAAACGACCCATGTGAACTTCGTAAGGATGGCAATCCCTGCCCAAATGAAGACAGCACGCATTATCAGAGCACCTAGAATTCCATAGAAGAGAACTTTGTGCTGATACTGATTTGGAACCTTAAAAAAGCTAAAAATCAGCAAGAACACGAAAAGGTTATCAACTGATAAGGATTTTTCGATAACGTACCCGGTTAGAAAAAGCATGAAGTCATTTTCACCGCGCCAAAACAGAATGATGACGTTAAAGGCCATGGCCAGGGCGATCCAAACCCCAGACCAGATGATAGATTCTTTAAATCCAACAGTGTGGGACTTCTTGTGGAAGACTCCAAGATCAAGAAGAAGTAAAAGCAGAATGAAAGCCACAAAGCCAATCCAGACTGCAATAGAAGTTTCGTGCATAGTGTTTATCCTCGATTCTGTAATGTAGTTATTCTAGTCTTCAATTAAAAAAGTTGTCATTAAAAACAACAAAGCAAGTTACTATACGCAAAACAAAATAACCTATTCAGAATTGCTGAATCAACCGTTAATCTAAGGTTAAAATGAGCTCTAAGTTACTGTCACAACTAGATCAAGTGAAAAGCCTTCCTGTTATAACCCTGGATCAACTGGTTATTAGCCTAAAGGACCAAGGCCTGGTTGTTCTTTGTTTAGTGACCATCCTGCCGTTTATGCAGCCAATTCCTTTACCGGGAGTCTCTAGCATCCTGGGTTTAATCATCATCCTGCAGGGTGTGGCGATGATGTTTGTCCAAAAACCATTGCTGACAAAAAAAATGAAAGATGTGGTGATTACCCATGAGCGATTTGACCAGATATACCGGGCAGCCGAGAAATTCACCCGCTTTGCAAAAAAAATATCGGTCTATCAACACCCGTGGACAAACTCTCGTGCCAGCCACTTTGTCTGTGGCTTAGCGATTGTCTTTGCTGCAGCTTTTTTGTCTCTGCCTCTACCAATCCCGTTCTCGAACTTTGTGCCTGCTCTGAGTATTGCACTGATTTGCCTGGGGCTTTTGGAAGAGGATCTGGTTCTGATCATCATGGGACTGAGCATTTCCCTCACCGTTATCTGGATGGGGTTGTTCTCTTACCATTTCTTGCTGGATACAGTGTCTTTCTTTTAATTATTTCGTAATAATCACATTGCGGACTTTAGTCCCCTGCAAGTTCTCCTGAACTCTCACTTTCAGACCAAAAGTTCCTTCGTTCGAGAGGCACTTGAACTTAACACTATAAAAACAAGTCTCCGGAGAACCGAAGCACTTACTGAAGGTGCTTCGAGTCTGAAGAGAACATTGAGCGTTTTTTTCAACCTCAACTCCTTTCACTGCATCCTCTACTGGCCCGGCAAAAGCAGCGAAACTTAGCGCACAAAAAGATAAAACAATAAGCTTCTTCATATGAACTCCAATGAAAAAAGGGCACGGGTTTTAAACCATGCCCTTTGTGGAAATTCAATACGTTGAGTACAAATTATAGGCCGGGTTTCGCCTCATCCAGTGAACAGCCCGTGTTACCTGATAGAGAGATGGATTCCTCTTTGATTTCGATAGGTTTTTTGGCCTTATCGTCACAATCTTCTTCTTTTTTCTCAGCCGTTTTTGATTTTGCTGCCTCGGCCTTCACGGCTTCTTCTGCCTTGCTGACAGGTAAGGTTTTTTTCGGGGCATTGGAAGCAGCATTACATCCTACGGAAAGTGCCAACGAGAGTAAAACAAACAGTTTCATGACTACTCCTTACTATAATTAAAACGTTTTCTACTTACGATAAAGCGATACCAGGTCCTAGGCAAGATACTTAGCAATCGGACGATTGTTGAAAATAAAAATGGGAATGCATAAATCATTTTTTTCTTATCAATCGCACGGGCGATCAGGTGTGCCGCTCGTGGGGCCTTCATGATAAAAGGCATCGGGTGATGATTATTGTCTGTCAAAGGAGTTTCGACAAAGCCAGGACAGATGGTGGTGACATTTATGTTGAATTGCTTCATATCGATATGGAGAGATTCACAATACTTCGCTACGGCAGCTTTGGTTGCCGAATAAGCCGAGACTCCGGGTAAACCGTTGTAGCCGGCAATGGAAGATACCGCCACTAAATGTCCCTTGCCTCTTGGGATCATGACATCGAGAGCTGCTTCGAAAGAATACATGACACCCAAAAGATTAATGTGCACCATTTTGTAGCTGTATTCGAAGTCGGGAACTTTAGTTTTGAACTTATAACCAATGCCAGCATTCGCGATTAAAAGATCCAGTCCGATCGATTTAGAAAAATCAGCTATCGCTTTTTTGATTTCATCCCGTACTGAGACATCCACCAGATAAAAAGTGATGTTATCCCGATGAGACATGAAGTTTTCTTCAAATTTCTGCCGGTCTCGACCACAGACCCCGACCTTCCAGCCACGTGCCAGGTAGAGCTTAGCTAACTCCATTCCAATACCGGTGGTTCCACCAGTGATAAATACGGCCCTCATGAATCTCCTTTGAGCCTGAAAATGATAACATGGACCGGGTGCAGGAACTAGAATGTTGCAGGACAAAAATGTGATTTTTCAGGAATTTTGCCTTGACGGGGGCACAGAGTGTCTTTATATTTGATGAACATTTGCACTCCGGGGGAGTAGTTAAGTTGGTTATAACGTCTGCCTGTCACGCAGAAGGCCGCGGGTTCGAGTCCCGT
>JBEIEO010000177.1:0-6387 GCA_040382895.1 Halobacteriovoraceae bacterium | reverse complement strand
GGTAATGGCGATAACACCAATCTGGAAGGACGAAGAGTGGTGGTGAGTGCTTTCATTCTCAATAACTCAAATCCCAATCCTCAGAACGCGACACTCATTCCCATCGCCTGTGGAGATCTGACTCTTACCCGCAATACCGAAGATGACGATGATGATACTAACGGGACAACAGCTGGCGGAACTACTGGTGGCATCACCACCGGTGGTTCAATTGACGGAGGCACAGTGGGTGGAGCCATAGGATCTACGAATGGTGGAATAGGCGTTGACGGTGGAGCTGGTGGGATCGATGGAACAATTGGTGGGGCCATTGGTGGCACCACAGGAGGTACCACCTTTGGAGGGACAACTGGATTCTAATGAGCTGATCCGGGCTCAGACATCTTTTTGTGATACTCAGTTTTCACCCAATCCGGTAAATACCTGTTCGCAAGGCCTATGACCTTAGTCTTTAAGCTTGCCGCATAGACTTTGCGTCTTCCCGCCAGCATCGCTTCAATTCCCTGACGGGCCACATCTGCTGGATCATTTTCGAATTTTTCTTCTGGACCAACATTGGTTGTGGGATCAGGAAGTAAGCAGGTCACACTTATGCCACTGCCTTTAAGCTCTGTTCGAAGGGATTCACCAAATGATTCAATGAAAGCTTTGGAAGCACCATAAACCGCTTCAAATGGATAGGGCATGGTTGTTGACACAGAAGAGGAGAAAAGAATTCTTCCCTGACCTTTTTCCTTCATCAGCGGAATGATCTTTTTACACAAGTGTACCGGTGACATGATATTTAAACGAATGAGATGAAACTCATCATTTAGTTCAGTCTCAGTAAAGTCTCCTCCTACACCCACACCAGCATTGATGATCAAAGCAGAAATTGGGCGATGAAGCTGAGCAATTTCTTTTGCCAAAATTTCCGTGCCTTTGAAAGTTGCCAGATCTGTTCGCAGGATCTCCACGTTCGCACCAAGTTCAGCGATCTCATCGGCCACAAGATCGATTTCCTTACTTGAGGAAGTGATAAACAGATCATAACCTCGACGGGCCAGTTCCCGGGCAAGCTCAAGTCCTATGCCCATGGACGCAGCCGTAACCACCGCTAGAGGACGTTCGCCTAAATCTCTTTCTTCCATAAATCCTCCTGTTAAACTTTTCCTAGAAGAACCTAAAAACTTCGTTTGGTCATCGACTACTGTGCTGTGTGAGATGCGAAAATTTATTTTTGGATTACACTATCTGAAGCAAAACATCATTTCAGGAGTTACCTGTGTCATTTACACGACTAATGCTTTTATCTCTCCTCCTTTGCAGCATTGGCTGTACAACTCATGGCGAAGCCGGTCCCAGCACCAGCAAAGTAAAATTTGAAAAATTATTTGAAGTCAAAGACGTCATCTGGGGCTTTGATTTTTTACCCGATGGAAAAGTGATCTTTACAGAGAGGGAAGGACGTCTTTCCTTATTTGATCCACAGACCAAAAAAATAGAGCCGATTAAAAATGTTCCAAAAGTGCACGCGGTCGGACAAGGTGGCCTTTTCGATGTGAGATTGCATCCGGATTTTGCTAAGAATAATCTTATTTATTTTACTTATTCTGAACATGTTGGAGAGGATAAATCCACCACCGCTCTCGGTATGGGCCGTCTCATTGGAACCGAGTTGACTGAAGTGAAAAAACTTTTTTCTGCCCACGAGCCTAATGACAACGACATTCATTATGGCTCTCGCATTGAGTTTCATGAGAATCATATTTTTTTCACCATCGGTGATCGCAATGAACGCCCTAATGTCCAAAAGCTTAGCTACCATAATGGAAAGGTGATCCGCCTCAAGATGGATGGATCTGTTCCAACCGACAATCCTTTTTACGCAGATAAAACGGCAAGGCCAGAAATCTGGGCCCTGGGAATCCGAAGCCCGCAAGGTCTGACTTTGCATCCTGAGACCAAGGAACTTTGGGAATCAGAGATGGGTCCCCGTGGTGGCGATGAGATTAATCTACTCAAAGCTGGTAATAATTATGGATGGCCGGAAGTGACCTATGGACGTGAGTATCACGGACCATCCATTGGCCCATCTTCTCAACCAGGAACTGAGCAGCCGTTGACGTACTGGGTGCCATCAATTTCTCCTTCGGCCATTGCCTTTTACACTGGTGATAATGTTGCTGCCTGGAAGAATAATCTTTTTATTGCCACTTTATCAGGTGAACACGTGAGAAGAGTAGTGTGGCAAGATAAGAAAGTGATCCAGCAAGAAGAGCTATTAAAAGAACTGGGACTTCGCTGGAGAAGCATTCGTATGGGTAAAGATGGGTATCTTTATCTTGGTACAGATGAAGGACAGTTTGGTCGTTTGATTCCTAAATAAAGATAAAAAATAATGAGGCCATCTTTTTGAGATGGCCTCACAAAACTTACCTATCTACCTTCCGAACCACCAGTAGTCGTGCCACCAGTGCTTCCTCCGCTCGATCCGCCTTCACCACCTGATGATCCACCGATGAAGCCTCCCGTTGTTTCACCACCGGATGTTCCTCCCGTTGTTTCACCTCGACCACCGGTCGTTCTTCCGCCCGTCGTGCGGCCTCCAATAAATCCACCAATGAAGCCACCACCAGTTACGCGACCAGTGCTTCCGCCTGTTGAGCCTCCAGTGGTCGATCTACCTGTGGATTCTCCGCTGGTTTCATTTCCTTCGCCATCACCAGTCCGACCATCGTTTGTTTCATTCGTGCCAGTGGTTCCGGAAACTGTTCCACCTGTCGTCGAACCTGTATCTTCTTCCGGAGGAGCTGGTCGATCTTGTCCTTCTTCCACTGGTGCTACTGGTCCTGGAATCGTTCCGGTGTCCAGTGTTCCCGGTTCTCCGTTAATTTTTTTAATTATCCCGCAGGTGATTGGGAGAGTTTGAAAAGGACGTCGTTTGCCTTGGATAGCAATCGTCTCAGGCAAGGCCGTGGTCTCTGCGACTCCCTGAACTACCACCACACGGCCTTCAAAAGTAAAAGCTTCGCCTTCGGCAAGTTTAACAATGTGATCATCCGGATCCCGATCTGTTTCGTACAAATCGCTGAACAATCTTTTAAACGAAGCGATGCGCTCGTAGTGATAGTACCCGGATAAGTCAGCGAGGGGATAAAAGTTCCTGCCTGCTGCCTGCGAATTCATATTGGCATCCAAGGGGATAATCATTTTACCAAACACCTTCATACCTTCATCGATGTCTATGAACCCATCACCGTTGCTATCATCGTTTAGATTTGGGCAACGTCTCCCCATATAGATGCCTTGCTGATGCCAGGCCTGAGGTCCTCCAGCGAAGAGGCGTACATAGGTCATCAGGCGATCATCTTTTCGAAAGAGGGTGAGGGAACCTGGAATGGTTCCATTCACGTGAGGGTTAAGTGTTTCAAATTTTGCCATATAGGTTCCGTCGATGGTGGAGCCATCAAGAGAGCCCGGAGCTTCCGCTTCCTGGATTCCGGATCCATCTGAGGTGGCCTTCCCGCAGGAACCAAGAAGTGAGAGCATGGTCATAGAAATGAGTAGGTGTGTGGACAATTTTTTCATGAGGTTTCTCTCCGCTAAGGACTTAAATGGTTTCATCAAAAGCTTCCAGATACGCCTGGCGAACTTCGGTCATATTGAAGCGATCCTTGGTGTAACCCCAGGCTTCGTTCATCTGCAGATCCGCCGGCTGATAGGTATACATGTTGGTGCGCTGAAGGTAGCACTCACCGATGTAAGGATAGTCAGCGTAATCCGAGAATTTGGTAATTACTCGGCATTCAGCATCGTTTCGCATGAAGAGGTTCGTCCAGCGACGAAAATCGATCGGTCCCCGGCCGTATTTCACATCCAGCACTCGTTCGACCACTGCTCCGTTATCCATTACGTGAACATACGGAGCGATGTGGAACCACCACTCGAAGTTATAGCGACGGATGTAAGTGCGAGTGAAATAAATAAGAATTTTCTGTGAACGAAGCGAGTGATTTCTCCACCACTCATAGGTCCACACCATGGCTCGATTAAAGCACTGTGAGTCTTTAGGATTGTAGCGGGAGTTGCGATGATATTGCTTAGCAATGTCCATCGAAGCGATGGTGGTTGGCATGTATTCAAGCAAACGCTTCTCTTGGGAAACTGCCTTAAGATGTTTTTTTAGTTCTGCCCCCGCTGGTGCTGAAGTAGCCTCGATACTGACAATGTAGCGATCTTCATCTAGAGTGAACTTAAAAAAGCCTTTTCCGTTTTTAGCCGAAGTCACATCTGTCAGAAGCTGAGATTTTCCTGCAGGGAGCTTAGCCACCTCGCCGGAGTTTAAGAGTACCAGGATCTCATCACTGGGAGTGAAGCCGTGATCGATATCATAAATTGAAGTCGATACTTGTGTCGCCGCTAAGAGAGGGAGAGTGATCAACCAGAAAGCGAGACCGAAGATGAACATAAAACCTCCAATGTTTTATCCACAACGAGACCGACATGATCATGATTAAATGGTGTACTTTTGTCACCTAAAGCCTAGCCTAAGGAAGTAGCATCGCTGTCAGGACGCAAAGTGCAGTTCCAAGATTCAATCACCTGATGTTTTGCGCAGACTAAGTATTAACTATAATGCGCGGGATTTTCTTGCTGCAAAAGCAAGGTAGAAACTGTTGGGGCCCACTCTTTGCGTTGCTATAATTTTTGTAACTCGAAAATGAACTCAGAAAATTTATTGAATCAACTTCGGGTTTTAAGTTGGCCATCTGGTAATATTCCCAGATAGCCTTTTTCACTAAGAGGAGGAAGAAAGTATGCGTTTTACAAAGAAACAGCGTAAGGCTAATCACTATTCACCGGATTCATCCAAAGAAAAAGATGTAAAGAAAAAGGCTAAAGCTGAGCGGGGAAAAACGGAACGCACAGAAGATGAAAAACGTTACGACATCGATGCCGGGCTCTCCTGAGCGGCTTTATTAAGAAGTAATTTCTTTGGCTCCAACGTATAGATATTGTAAGCGTGACGAATCACCGGCTGCGCTACGTTTCGCACTGGCGTTCCCCCTGGAGTTTCACCTTTCTCCATGCCTCCATGGGCATGACCGTGGAAACAGATATCGGCTTTCCCATAATCCACGGCTTCGGCGAGGAAGTAGGAACCTAAGAAAGGGTAGATTTCTTTTTTTTCGCCCGAGAGTGTTTGGGTGGTGGGAGAGTAATGTAAGAGAACTATTTTATAATCGGCTTCCATTTCTTTAATCACCTGTTCCAGTTGCCGTGCTTCGGCTTTTGAATGTCGAATGAAGCCTTTCATCTCCGGCTCACCAAAATCCGAACCACATGCGCCTACAAACCCACCACCAAAACCCTTGGCCCCAGCGATTCCGACTTTTTGCCCGTTGATTTCCAGGATGGTGCAGGTTCGCTCGAGCACAGTCACTCCTGCATCCTTTAAAATCCCTGTGACAGTATCTACTTGATCCACGTGGTAATCATGATTCCCCAGAACTGCGATGACGGGAACGGGACATTGACGAAGATCATGCGCAAGCACCATCATCTCTTCCGGATGACCGGTTTGAGTGAGATCTCCGGCGAGTAAGAACACATCGGCTTTCCCAGATAGCTCCCGAAGATGTGTCCCCAATCGGTTATGGGACTTTCGATCAAAGTGAACGTCTCCGGCAGCAGCTATTCTGATCATGTTATGGCCTCACTTCCTTCTGGTGGCATAAGGACACGCACGTTCACGTGGTTTTTGAACTCCATGTTTGGAGCGAGCCGACGAATCACTTCGTTCACCGCTTCTTTCTGCTCAAAGGTAAAGACATCCCCGCGGGCCAGGATGCTATTTTCAGATACCGTCACCTTTATGTCATGTTCGGCGATGCGCTCATCGGTGGTAAGGGCTTCCATAATCCTGCCCTTGGTGTAGATGGGAAGCTCCTTGTCGGCATCCATCTCACTTTTCAAGATAGGAGTTCGGTAAGGATGCTGAACCGGTTCGGGTGTGTAGCTTGGATGTTCAAAGATACTGCGATAAAGTTTTTGAATCACATCCGTCGGAACGGCGATGTCGTTGGATTGCGCATAAATGAGAAGCGAGAGCACGCGACGGGGAGATTGCCTGGCACGTTTCAAAAAATAATCCCAATCTAAATTCCCTTGGGTGAGGACGGCCAGGGCATCATGCCAGTGATGAGGATTATCTTCCTGGTGGGCCGCAGATTTTATCACGATGAAATCTTCCGGGCTGATGGCATTGATGTACTTGCCGTGGTACGGGATGCGCCGGACGTGGGCCATAAGTTCCTCGTCAAAGTAGATATCTCCGCAGGAACGGAAGATGATATCCACTAAGATCTCGTCCCGCCACGCTTTATAAAGCCAGAAAGGATCCCG
>JBEIEO010000176.1:0-6423 GCA_040382895.1 Halobacteriovoraceae bacterium | reverse complement strand
CATCTTCTTTCACCAGCATCCAATCAGATTTAGTAGATCCACTATCGACGACGAGCCACATAATTGTCCTTTATTGCAGCTGGTTCTAGGTTAATGAAAGGCCTATTT
The DNA here is from genome assembly GCA_040382895.1 of Halobacteriovoraceae bacterium. Lineage (GTDB taxonomy): Bacteria > Bdellovibrionota > Bacteriovoracia > Bacteriovoracales > Bacteriovoracaceae > Peredibacter. Next base: position 6,315 of record JBEIEO010000176.1, on the reverse strand, counting down.
CATTATCATTTGTTAAGAAGGTAAGCTTTTAGTGTGATTTGTTAACGTTTGTTAACGCTCGTTCGCGTTTAACAGGTACTCTAGGATTATGCAGAAACTTTTAGTTTATTTCCTTTGCTTATCCCTCTATCCCCAGGCCTGGGCCATGAACGTTGGTTTTAACCAGGCGTGGTTTAAAATCAATTATTCCCAACAATATCTGGATGACTATTTTGATCCAAGAGAGGTTGAGAGAATTTTTGAGCTTACTCAAAATGCAGGAGGAAAACAACTACGTCTTTGGTTGTTTGAGGGCTCCGATTTTCCGATGCTGAACTGGAATGGATCGGAGGTTCAGAGTGTGAGAAGTGATTTTGTGACAAACTTTGTGCAAACACTTCGGATCGCCAGAAAATATGACGTCAAAGTCTACATGACTTTATTTGATGCTCACTCTTATCGTCCGGATAAATTGAGTTCTCAAGAGCTCAAAAAACTACGGCAATTTTTTAATCCCGAAGGTGGCCGGAAGTTTTTAACCAGAGTGATACTGCCACTCTTTCAAGAAATTGAAAAAGAGGGCCTGAGCTCACAAATCAGCAAAATCGATTTGGTGAATGAGGGTGATACTATCATAAATCGATGGGGTTTTAATTTGGGCTGGAAAGGTGCTGAACAAATGATTTGTGATTGGCGCAGTTTCATTAAGTCCATCAAAGGATTTTATTCGACTCCAGTGACATTCTCTTTGCGCTTGCACCCGTTGGTATTGCATCCTGCAAATCTCTTAGGTGTTGATGGGCCAATGAGATGTGCTGATGTTATTGATTTTCATTCCTATTCAGATAAAGGCAAGATTCATCGCTGTCAGTATGTTAAGAGATTTTCACAGCGAAGTTCAAAACCTGTTATTTTAGGGGAGTTTGGTCAGAGCTTCTTTAACCATCGTTATGACGATGCATTACATGTCGCCAACACAAAGAGCTATCTGCAAGAAGCTCAGAACTGTGGGTTCAGTGAAGCCCTGGCCTGGAGGCTCTCAGATATTCGCCCGGGTCATAATAAAGAGGCCCGTTATTCCTTTGAAGCCTACGGCAAACCTCGTGAGGCTTATTATGAGATTCAGAGGCATAATCAAAGTTTTGAACTGAAGAATAAATGATAGTTGAGAAGTCGGCGATCAGCGGTGAGGAATTCAGAAAGTGATGATGGCTCCTCTCTTAGCGGCTCTTCTTGAAGGCTGTTCGCTGAAGCAATAAGCTCACCGGTAACATCGCCATCATACCTAACAGTCCAACCATCAGTTCCATATTGTCCTTCCTCTTTCATTCTGGGCCTCCTTGCCTTGGTCTGCGAGTTACCATCCTGGTTCACCCCTTGTTAGTTATAAAGCAGGAAGGATGCCAAATTTGTTGCTCTGAAATTCAAAGAGTTATCTTTGATAGGTGCGAAATGACTCTGACTGAGTTAGTTGCTTTTAAGAATTATGGCACTTTTGAGATGTCACTTTACCACCTCTCCTGAATGATGGGCTCATGTCAAGGAGGACACCATGACCATGAAAAAAATACTGATGCTACTTTCTATCCTGACTCTGGCAGTAGCTTGTAGTTCGTCGAAGGAGAAATATCGTGAAGATCGTGCCGAAGCGAAGGAAGAATATAAAGAACAATTAAAACAGGCTGAAGAAGAGTATAAAGAAGAAGAAGTAGAGGATAAAAAACACGAAGCAGAGGAAATGGTTGAAGAAAGTGATGATCTGGAAATCGATGACGACAATATCAAGGTAGAATAATCATTGAGCTCGCTCCGTCCTGACCTGTGCCGATCCGTCAGAGCTAAACCGCACAGAGTACAGGATGGGGTTGCAGCACACTTCGCAATCTATGATCATTTCCTGTGTATTTCCTTCCTCTGGATAAAACTCCATCCAAATGAGTTCACCACAATAAGGACACTGAACTTCAAAATCACTTTCCATGCCTTTATTTTAGCTTATTTGAAGAGTTTTGGATCACAAAGCGCAGCGAATGCTAGACGTCTAAGATCTGTCCATAGGATGGATGTTCGGGCGTGCTAAAATGTCTCCATGGAGCATTTAGACAAAACGACCGTAAAAAATATTCTTATCCTCGGTGCCACCGGTGGCATAGGTGCTGCTTTACTGCGCCGATTAAGCAGTGAATTTCCCCATGCCCAAATTGACTGTGTCATCCGAGGCGGCTCCCATCTTTCACTACCCGGGATAAACTTACTCAGGGTTACAGAAGTCAATGAAGCCCATTTATCGGATGTTTTGAAGGATGCTCCAAACTACCAACTCATTCTCAACACCATTGGATATCTGGAAAATGATCTCGGTGGACCAGAAAAAAGCGTGCGAGATCTGGATGAGGAAAGATTACTTTCGTATTTTCGTATCAATTCTCTGATTACACCCATTCTGGCGAAAATCCTTCGCACAAAAATGCAGGGGCCTTTTGTCTTCGCCACACTGTCGGCAATGGTAGGCAGTATCGGGGAAAATGAGTTGGGTGGATGGTACGGCTATCGGGCGTCGAAGACTGCTCTGAATATGTTCATTAAAAACCTTGCGGTGGAGTTTGCACGGACCAACAAGCAATCTCTGTTTTTGTCAATTCACCCTGGAACCACGCAAACTAAACTGAGCGAGAAGTACAACTCACGAGTCACGCACAAAATCCACTCACCGGATGAAGCGGCCGAAAACATCTTGCGGATTATTTTCGGCACGCCTTTTGTGAAAACCGGATCATTTATGAACTGGGATGGTAGAACCATCGCCTGGTGATCAGCGGTAAAGCTTAGTCATCAGTGTTTTACAGTCTGCACTCAAGCTTGAGTAAACATTGTTCATGCAGTCTCGAAACTGTTCCGGATCTTCACCCGGATCGCTACAGCCCTGAATTTTTAGTTCTTCAAAGCACGCACGGTTCTTGCTGATTTCAGAAGCCATGGGTTTTGAAGTCGTTCCCTCGTATTCAATATCGGCAAAGGAGTTGTAAGCGATCAGAAGTCCCATAAGTAGTACGATGTTTTTCATAGTGAGATTCCTTTATTAAAGAAAGTTTTTACCAAGTTCACGAACCATATAGCCGATAGCATAGGGCACGGAGTAAGGCCTGCGGGTGGTGGCCGTTGAATCGTGTCCATAACCAAGCTTGTGCAACCATTCGTGGAAGAGATTTCCTGCAACTTCATTGGCATCATAGCCATTGAAGAATTTTGTATTCACATTGATGTAGGTGATAGATCCATTGGTCCAGCCTACAACGCTGTTGTTCTCGTAGTACATCTTAACTCCGACATCCAGAGTATTATTCTTGGCAGGCTGCAGTTTTTCGGCAGCATCCAGAATCGCCTGGTAGATCTGAGTATTTGTTAACCCGTTGTTGTTAGCGTAGGATTTGGTTCCGTTATAAGTGTGATTTAGAACTTTTGTGCGGAAAGCGGTTGTTCCCACGACCTTTTTAACTAGTGCGACGGCCTTGTCATACTTATCATCCTGAGTCGCAGTCAGATTCATGTAGTCGACGTTAGTCGAAAAACTTAAAGCAAGGGCCGGCAGGCTTGAAGTTGTCGGAGTCGGAGTCGGAGTCGGAGTCGGAGTCGGATTATTATCTGCTCCATCTGCTGTGCCGTTATCAGTTAATGATTGAGACGAATCTTCTGAAGATGAGCCCCCGCCACCACCTGAGTTGCATGACACTGACAAGAGCGACAATAGTAGCATCATTGCGAGCATTTTTTTCATGTACCTTCCTTGGTTTAGAGTTTGTCCTTCCTGGACCAGAGAGATCTTCACACAGACTATTTTTGTTCCAAAGCGTGTGAAGTTTTACCGCAGCGAGTGAACTAACTTGCAGATTTCATTAAGAGAAATAAGATTTTTCAAAATCCACATTCGTTTAAGGTTTCTCCTTTAATAAATCTGGATTTCTTTGCTCAGAATGATTAGCATTTAGGCATGAGTAACACTGAATTGGTGATAACAGAAGAAGTTGAAGGCACCGGAAAAACAGCTGTCAAGGGCGCACTCCTGGTAGTGCAGTATGAGGGATTTCTCGAAGATGGATCTAAATTTGATTCTTCATATGATCGAGGTAAGCCTTTTCAATGTGTGATAGGGACAGGCCGCGTGATTAAGGGCTGGGATCAGGGGGTCATTGGGATGAAAGTTGGTGGGATACGAAAATTATACGTTCCTTCCCACCTGGCCTATGGTGAAAGACAAATTGGCCAGTTGATTAAGCCTCATTCGAATTTACTTTTTACCATTGAGCTTTTAGAAGTTCACACGCGGGATGACTAAGAAAGATTCATTCAACTAAGTCTTTAAACCTTTCAGTTTGTCTTCAGAAATATTGATCAGCGTGAACTCATTAAACATTATGGTTTGATCTGCAACTTCGATTCTGCCTTTGAAACGAAATGAATTATCAACTGTATCCAGCAATTCCACTTTTATCTTAAGCGTATCACCCGGACGGGCAAAGTGTTTGTACTTGGCCAGATGGACAGCCCGTAGTACTCCTAGGGCCCAGCCCTTGGTTTTTTCCGAATCATAATCAGTTACCGGAGAATGGTATTCAGTGATCATGATTCCCGCTGCTTGGGTGGTCATCTCCTGCATGATGGCCCCTGGAACAACGGGAGTTCCAGGAAAGTGGCCCTGGAGAAAAAATTCACTCCCTTCCGGTCGATAGATGGCTTCCAGATAAGTGGAAGAGTGCTCCCTAACCTCCTGAATGAGAAGATAAGGTGGTCGGTGATGAAGACGTTTGAGTATGTTCATGTTTTAAGTTTGAGCCTGATAGGACCCTTGATCTGGTCCGGGTCGATAGCCTTTCCTTTTTGAGTGATTATGACTTTATCTTCTCTCACCAACATTCTTGCCGCTTCACGGACTTCTTCCATCAAAGCAGAATTGCTCTTTTCCGCCATTGGAAGCACTTCGCTCGGACAAATAGTTTTTTCCGGACCGCGGTCTGTGAGGAGTGTGAGGATGTCTTGGGCGAAGTTTTGTGACATCTGATTATATTCACTTACTCTTAGCTTCCCTGTCAGCGATTTTGTAACTGTTGTCTAAGAGGTGTCCCATATTGCTCACTCAAAATCATGGTGCTTGATTAATGTGTGAAATCTGCACCTTTAACTAAATTCTTTTTAATAATTTCTGAAAAGTTCTGCCAAAGCTGATCTATGTCAGCTTTGGCACTGATAAAGTTTAGTTCTTAAAAAAATCAAAAGAATATTTCAAAATCTCACAGATACTATTTTCAGCAATCTTTGTCACAGCGAGGAAGTATGTCGACAGCAAAAAAGATCGAACAAGGAATTGAAAGCTTTGGAGGACTAAAGGCCATGTCTCAAGCCATTCATCTGGCGCAAGGTGTGGTGGAATATTCAGTGGACGGTAAAGTTCTAAATGCTAATAGTAAATTCTTAACCATCATGGGTTACGCTGAAACCGAAGTTGTTAATCGGTCGCATGATTTCTTTAACCCCACTTTGATCACGGAAAGCTTTGAGTACCGTCAGTTCTGGGAAAAACTCAAAAGAGGCGAAAGCCAGAGTGGTGAGTTCCACCTCGTTGGAAAAAATGGACGTGATGTCTGGTTGGTGGGATCATTCAGCCCTGTTTTTAATGAAGAAAAACAAGTGAATAAAATTCTCGGCATTTTCACTGACATCACAGAAACCAAAACAGAATTAAAAGTCCGCATGGACATCATGAATATGACGAGTATTGTTTCTGAAGCCAACCAAAAAGGCGATATCATCTCCATGAATGATAAGTATCCGGAGATCTCCCAATACAGCAAAGAGGAACTCATCGGCCGTCCTCATAATATGACCCGCCACCCGGATATGCCCAAAGAAGTTTTTAAAGAGATGTGGGCGACTATTGGGAGAGGAAAGATGTTCCGTGGGGTTGTTAAAAACCGTGCGAAAGATGGAAGTCCTTACTATGTGGATGCAGTCATTGCCCCGATCCTTGGTGAAAATGGTAAGCCAAAAAAATACCTAGGGGTTCGTTATGATATCACCGCTCTTGAGCTTGAACGGCAAAACATGAGAGGTATTCTACGCGCCATCGACGGATCTTTTGCTTACATCGAGTACGACACCGCCGGCAATGTGATTTCGGCTAACAAGATATTTCAGGACTTCCTCGGTTATCAGGGAGAAGAGTTAAATGGGAAGCATCACCGCAATTTCTGTGAACCATCTTTTGTATCTTCTTTTGAGTACCGTGAGTTTTGGAGCGAACTGAATGCAGGTAAAAGTAAAAATGGTATCTTTAAACGCACT
>JBEIEO010000175.1:0-6441 GCA_040382895.1 Halobacteriovoraceae bacterium | reverse complement strand
TGTATGATTTCAAAAACTCCCGGACTGTCATAGTTAAAACCTTTCACTGGTTGGTTCCGGATCGGTAGAATGGTCTGCCAGAAATAATAACGAACAGTTTTGAGCACATTAAAAGAACGGGTCTTTATTTCCCTAACCCACTTAGGCAATTGGAGTTCTGGCGCCGTATTCGGCTGTAATTGAGGTTTTGGCGGAGGTTGCATCTTTGGAGCATCCTTAACCACTTTGCTTCCGGTTTCTGCGGCAATAGCCTGAATTGGACCTTGAAGTTTCTCTACCGCTCCCACTGTCACTGGACTCTTCATGACTCTGTTACCTCCAAAGAATGCCATCATAAAAAAAGGAACTAACCAGAGAAGATCTTTACGCCATCCACGAAGAAATAAAAAAGCAGTGAAGATAATAGGTAACGGAAGTGAGGAAGATTTTGAGAAAATTGAAAATAAAAAGGCGAGCCATGAGAGGATCATCCATTTTTTATGGTCCTGAGCTTTGAGGATAAAATAAAAAGCCAGCAAAGCAAAAAACAGACACAGGATTGTTTTGAGCTGAATCATCCAGGCGACAGTAATGACGTTGCAGGGATGAAGGAGGAAAAAAAGAAATAACCATCGTCGAAATGGCAATTCAAGCCTTTGGGCGATCACATAAAGCAGGCAAGCATTTAAAAAATGCAGGACTAAATTAAAAGAGTGGTAGAACCAATACTTCGGCCCCATAAGCTGCCACAAAATTTTTTGTAAACTCACACTAAAAGGCCAGGAGAAGTCCTTCCAGATTTGGATAAATGAATATTCCCCGATGATAACCGGATCATTGAACCAATAACTAAGATCATCCCATATGGGGACTCCGTTGATGGCCGGAATATACAGCAAGAAAAGAACCAGCAGGGCCAGAGCTAAAAATAAAGGATCCCTAACTTTGATGTTCATAAAGCTGATCTAAAATAAGCTGAGCATTATAGGCCTTATCCGGACCCAGGTAGAGATAGTAGCATTGGGATTTACGCACTAACTGAATGGCGCAGAAAGCACGGACACATGCGTGCAAGCCTAACTTAAAAACATCCAGAAAATTGAAATGCAGAAACATCTCAAGAATCTGGGGTAGCCCAAATCCCATGATCATATGTTCAAGCATAGGTGTAATCATTTTCCACTTTGGTACTGGCGTTAAAATTGATTGACCCTGAGAAAGCCGAAACCCTGCCATCAGCAAGGTTTTTTTATGGAAGCTTTGGCGTTCAATGCGGTTTTCTAATTGAGATAAACCAGCAGTCCACTTCACTGGATAAAAAGCACGCTTGAATTCTGTCCATTTGAGCTGACTTAATGGACCATCGAGTGGGACAGAGGTCATGCTGATCTTTGATGGAAACGCATGCACAAATCCTGAGGTATCAATTAAAGGCATATCATCCGAAACTATTTTTACTTCCGGATTTTCCAACAGGTGCGTCAGTAATGTACTTTTCCCACCTTTAGAAGGAAGCATAACAACAGCATTGGCACTTCCTAAAGACACTGCCATGGCATGGATACGGCATAAGCCTTTTTTATCCAGATTTTGCCCTAGAATGGAATGGATGCTGAGAAAGCCTAATTCATAGAGTCGGTCTGTATTCAGAGAAAAGATTCTCACTGAATCTTCCATTTTATCCCAAATGGTTAAGGCTTCACCCTGATAGTCCAGGTACCGGCGGGAGCCAATCTCGTAAACGATACATGTCTCGTGGATTTTATGAGCTTTGGTAGGGGGGATCTCCGGGAGAGGCGCCAGATTCAGATCAATTGTTGTTTCCACATGGGACGCTTCTTGAACTACAAAAAAATGGAACTCTTCTTCCAATTTTTTGCAAACTGCATCTTCATTGCAACTGACAAAAATGATATGATCATGAAAGTTTAAATAAAGCTGCAATCAAGGATCCCTGGTGATTTCATTCAGTGTACTAATCATAACCCATGGAAGAGAAGATCTGCTATTGAAATGTCTCGATTCCTTGCGTCCACCTGTCTCTGAATGGCAGCTGATCCTGGTTGCTAATGGGATGGCGCTCTCACAAACCACGATGGAAAAGGCTAAAAGCCTTACCCAGGATCTTGAAATCATCGATCTCAGTCAGAAAGAAACTCCCGGCAAGGCCCGAAACTTAGGTCTGAAGCTGGTTCGTCATGATTGGGTTTTTCTGATTGATGATGATGCTTACCTTTATCCAAATTATTTCGAAACCTTGCTCCCGCTTTTACAGAATGAAAAGATCGACGTCTTAGGAGGGCCGGATGCTCCTGCTAAAGGAATGGATTCTTTTTCTCAAGCCCTGGCAATCACGCTAGCATCACCGTTTTGTACGGGTAGAACTTACTCCCGGCATACTGCAAAGGGATCACAGTTGACTGTAGCAACTGAGGAGACACTGACTTCCTGTAACCTGTGGATCAGATCCAGATGTCTCAATGAAGCCCATTTCCCAGAAGACTATTTGCGGACTGAAGAAACTTCTCTGTTGCTTGATCTGGAGAGAAGAGGGGCCAGGCTTTATTATCACCCACGACTGACAGTGGGGCATCACCGTCGAAAAGATCTGAAGTCTCTTCTGCGTCCAACATTCTACGCTGGCTTCTACCGCTCAAAAGTTATGCGGGATAAGGCGAAGGCTTCTGGTATCTTCTGGTTGCCAGCGGTTTTTGTTTTGTTGCATTTGACTCTTTTTTTTCAGCTGGATGTTTTTTGGTTTCTGGCCCGGATCTATCTCTCGATCATTGTTTTGATGAGTATGAATCTTGCCAGCCGCCATCGGTGGATGAATCTTTTTCTCCAGATCGCTTGTTTACATTATTTTATTGTCTTCATTTATGGTGCCGGTTTTCTGGCGCAACGGTTAGGTTTTCGTGGACATCGATGAAAGCGTCAAAAAGAAAATTCTGGGGCAGGCTTTCTTCAAAGGCAAGATCGTTTCAGGGTCTATGGTGCCAGTCATTTCCATTGGAGAAGAGATCACCATAGAGGTCAAGGCGAGAGAGCTTAAGCGTTTTGATATTATTGTCTTCGTTCAACATCAAAAACTCATCTGTCACTATGTCTGGGCGATGAATAAAATTGTTGAACCTCGCTTGATGCAGACGCGGAGTATGGGGGGAGGCAAAGACTTCCCTATAGGAGAGGATGATTACATTGGGAAAGTTATTTCTCATCGTCTAAGCTGGTGGAACAAACTAAAGATTATCTTTTCAAAATAATCCGATGAAATTTCGGATCAGTCATGTATTCCTTCGTGCCTGATTGTTTCTTATAAAAAACGAGTTCAGGAAAAAGACTTTCACACTTGGGCAGAGGAACAATCTGAAGCTTATGGAAAAAGCTTAAATCCAATTCAAACCCTGTATTTTCATCTTCCTTTTTGTGGAAAGCTGAGACTGTTCCGCCTCGGGCGGCGATAAAATGGTTGAGGTAGTTATCTGACACCACGAGATCGTTGCTCATGAGATCCAGGCAGTAATATCCCTGGTAGGTCGTCTGACCCAGCATCTGGGCGAGAGTGAGAAAACTTATTTTATTAACGGGAAGTATTTCTCTGACGTAAGCAATGATCTCATAAGCAATAGATGATTCTTTCCAAGCCGTATTGAGTGGATTTCGACGATGAGGAAAAAAGATCTCAACTTCGCAATCAGGCCGTGCCATTTTTAACCTATCAAGTTTTTGCTTCATGGTTGCAAAGGAATCAGTCGTATCCAAGGATGCAATTCCGGTCAGAATGATTTTTCGCGCCTTTTGAATCTCAATCGGATTCTTCTGTACAACTTTGAAACAGGAGAAAGAATTTGTAGAATCCGGCGGAAGAAGCGGGGCAAGGGCCGGTGAAATAATCAGGTGAGTACGGAGAGTCGGAAAACGCTGAAAGTTTTTTAGGACATAGGTTCCGAAACTCGCAAGTCCATCTCTGACGGTTAAAGCTTTATACGTGTTCATGATATCCATGTTCGGAATCTGCATCAGAAACGCGGGATTTAGTTCATGATAGTAGCTCATGCACATTGGGTATAAGTCACTATAAAGCTCCGACATGGTTTTATTCATGTTCTGATAATAGTGCTTCTTAGCGATAACTTTTTTGCTATCGAACTGTTCTTTAATGGCTTCGTACATAGGCTGAATAAATGTTGTGATAAAGTTTATTTAAATAAAAATGTCGGTCTAAATACATATTTTGATACGCCCCGACAGCACTTGCTATAGCCGCTCTATCAAAGAGCTTGCTATAGCCACCAAATTCCTGAGGCTGAGAATTTACCGATGACTGAATGATTTGAGTCACTCGATTAAGTCCGAACTTCTCTTTAGAGACTTCACTTATTTTCAATCGGGATGAGCGATGAGGATTCTGATAATAATCTTTCAAGGCGTCTATTACGGCCTGACGATCAAGTTTCTTCGAGGAGCGAGTGATCTTCACTGGTATGTAACGGGTAGCCACCGGAATAGAAGCATGAGCGAAGCTGGCCAGTCCACCCCAGTCAGTCAGAATACACGGCAGGCCAGTGAATTGTGCTTCCGCCACACTCATTCCGTAATCTTCATCATTGTGTACACTCAAATTCGTCAAAACATCGGCGTCCGCATAGACGGAGAGTAATTCAGAGTTAGGAACGGCTCCCATGAAATGAATCCGAGAACGGATATTCTCAGGTAGTTCTTTGAAGTCGCGATAAAACTTTCGGAAATATTCTCCTTCGATTTCACCGATTCCCAGGAATGGATCTCCAATGCTATCCGGATTTCCGTAGAAGAATAAATGAGCATTTTCTCTCTCACCCAGAGCTTCGGCAAAAGTTGAGATCAGAGTTTTAATTCTTTTTTGTCTTGAAAGTCTTCCGGTAAAGAGAAAGGCAACATCATCTTCTTTGAGATTCCATGCAGCTCTTTGAACAGACCTGAGTTTTTGATCAAAAAAGAATTCCTGATGATCTACGGGAAATGGACACACAATCGTTGAATTAGACTTGAACATACGATCGATGAGAGTCTTCTGACGATCGGAAGCCACTAGAAACTCAACCGGAAAACCTTTTATCAGCTGCCCTAAAATCTCCCAGCTGGAGTAGTAAATCGTAAAATCTCCAAATAGATGGAAGATGAGTTTCGGTTTTTTGCGTCCATTATAAAGAGGGGCCAGTATTGAAAAAAGATGCAAGGGGTGAGGGCGGTGATCCATGATAGTGATGACATCTGGATCATATTGCAAAATCTTTTTGGCAGTCAGCTCCAACTGCTCAGTGGTATCGATTTCATGAGGGTAATTAAAGTTTTCCAGCTGAAAATCAGGGCAGAACTCATAGGATTTATGCAAATTGAAGACAATCTTCTGACAACTTACCCAATTGGACTCTTTAAAGGAGAATAGACAGGCGATTTTTTGCATAATGTATTAAATCAAAGACTTAAACACAACTGCAACAGAAAGAATCCTGACTACAGAGCTCTGTTTTTTTGAAGGGTTCTTTTCGCTTAGACATAGGCTTACAATAGTGGAAAACAGGAGATTTCAATATGCATAAAGGGTTAATCTTAGTTTGCCTGATCTTTTCTTTTTCAGCTCAGGCCCTGGAGTTTGGTTATTTAAAACCAACTGACCAGAAATATTATAAAAACGAAGCCATGGCGGGAATGAACCAGCAAGAGCGAATCGACAGCACCGTTAAGGAAATTAATAAGCTTCATGGTGACATCGACCAACTGAAAAAAGACATGGCCATGATGCGCGCAGAAATCGAAGCGCTCAAAAATGCTCCACCAAAAAAATGAAAATACTCTTTGAAACCATCGTGAATCGTCCTCTCGCAGTCATTAAAGCTGGTTTCACCCGAGAGTTGTTTTTGTTTCTGAGTCCTCCTGGTGTTCAAGTCAACCTCAAGCGATTCGACGGTTGCTCACCAGGGAATGAAGTTCATTTGGAAATTCAATCCCCACTCATGAAGCAGCAGTGGGTCAGTCTGATTACTTCAGAGAATGAAACTGCAACGGAGTGGTCTTTTGTGGACGAAGGAAAGGTTTTGCCCTTCCCGTTGAAGCGCTGGCGTCATCACCACCGGGTCATTTCTATAGATAGTGGAAGTTCCAAAATTGTAGACGATATTTCCTTTGAATGTGTTCCCGGATTGGGTCCTTTTGTGTACCCTTTTCTCTGGTTAGTTTTCTCTGTGCGACCGGGGCGCTACCGCAAATTCTTTCAAGGATAATTTATGAGATGGATGCTGTTCATCTTCTTCATTTTCACTCCCAGAGTGGAAGCTAAAACCATTCTTTTTCTGGGAGATTCATTGACTGAGGGCTATCAGTTGGCCAAAGAGGATGCCTTCCCTGCAGTCATTGAAAGAAATCTCAAATCTAGATTTCCCGACATTAAAGTCATTAACGGTGGCGTGAGTGGAGCTACCA
>JBEIEO010000174.1:0-6475 GCA_040382895.1 Halobacteriovoraceae bacterium | reverse complement strand
GCATCCATGATCTGGGCAGACAGAAGAGCTTGATCGTGAATAAAAATTCATATGTCCCTTGGCCCTAAGCGACTCGGCCAGCTTTCGTGACATCACTCCCCGCTCACACACCAGAATGACTTTTTGATCCGTGTTCTTATACTGATCCAGATCAACATCATGACGGATATCAACGATTAATCCATCCGTAAGGGTTTCCACCAAATCAAAATCTCCCGCACAGTAATGACAGTCGGACTTCAGGTAATTTTTTACTTTAAACTGCGTGAGGGTTTTGAAGTCAAAGTGGAAAGTTTCAGTAAGAATTTTCCTGTTCACAAGATAGTCGATGGCCTCTGAAGCTTGAAGGGAGCCCAGCATGTTCACATGGGCCGACAAAACACCCACGTCATTACAATTACCTAAAAAAGAATCATCCGGAGTCATTTCGTTCAAACACCGTAAACACCCCTGGCCTGGCATCACCATCCGCAGCTGACCTTCGGTGCGGAAGATTCCCGCCGTGATCACCGGCACCCGAGCTTTCAGACAGGCATCCTGGATCTGGTACTTCGTCTGCATATTATCCGTACAATCAAGCACAAGGTCGTGTTGAATAAGAGAAGCCTGAAAATAATCATCCACCGCTTCAACCTGGATGAACGGGTTGAGATCCATTAAGCGCTGTCTTGCAACCACCACTTTTTTCTCTCCGACAAGGTTTGGTGAATAAAGAAACTGGCGATGAATATTTGAAATAGAAATCGTATCAGGATCAACCAGCGTAATCTTCCCTACTCCCGCTGAAGCCAGAGCCACGGCGGCGGGACACCCAAGGCCCCCGACACCCACAACCAAAACTGACTTCTCTTTCAAAGGCGAATAGAGGTTTTTCTCGTAGAACTCACCTTCCGCAAAATGCACGTGATGAGAATGATGTTTGCAGAAAACCCATTCGGCTTTCTGATCAACGTAGTGCTCTTTTTTCCAAACCGGTAAACGGTGTTTAATTTCATCGATGACGTAGCGACAGGCCTTAAAAGCATCATCTCGATGAGATGCCGTAGCACCAATCCAGATAGCAACCTCACCCAAGGCAAGATGACCTTCCCGATGAGAGGCCATCACGTTGTGCAGATTGAATTTTTCTTTTGCTTCATTCAAAATCCGCTGACCCTCTTTAAGGGCGAGCTCATGATAGACCTGGTACTCAAGACTTGAAACTTTCTTTCCCTCATTGTGATTTCTCACCCAACCTTCAAAGACCACGATAGCACCAGCACTGTGGTTGGCCAGAGTGTCATGCAATAAATCCCGATCAAGTTTGGTGTCAGAAATCTGAAACATTTATCCTCCTGCCACTGGTGGTATAAACACCACAGAGGAATTTGGGATGATTTTTGAATCTAGAGACATGAACTCATCATTTACCGCTACCTGAACCATCCTTGGGGGCAAACCAAAATCATAGCGCTGATTGAGCTCTTGATAAAGGTCGGCATAAGTCACAGCACTGGTTTCAACCTGTTCTTCAGAAACTTGAGCTTTTTCTCTTAGCATCGCAAAGTATCTTATTTTAATGGCGTGCATGTTCACGCTCCTCAGGAGTATTGATGTTGGCAAGATTAATTCCTGCTTCCTGTTTTACCAGTTCCACCGGTAGAGTTTTCAGAACCTTCACGGGACAACGAACATCACTTTTAAAAGCATCTAGAAATAAGCTTTGGGCTTTAGGGGTATAGATGGCGCAAAGAGCTTCAGGAAAACCTTTTTCGGAATTGGCATAACTGGTGGCAACAGCATCGGGATTAAAGTTTGCCAGCAATTTCTCAACCGTTTTTTTATTAAAATGAACTAAATCACAGGCAGCGATCATCCAGTTAACATCGGGATGGGCCTTAAACGCACTCAATAGTGCGGCCATTGGCCCGCCTTCAAAGCTATCTTCAATGGTTGGAAAGGCCTCAAGCGCTGATCCCTTCCACTGATCCTTACGGGCCGAGAAATAGACCCGGTCACAATACTTATCCATCAATTCATGCATAAAAGCCGCGTGGGGTTTACCATGATAATTGATGAGTGCTTTGGGCTCCCCCATGCGCTCACTTTTTCCACCTGTTAAGATAAGTCCATACAACGGACGATCCAGCAAAGTATGCTTGCCTCCAGTTTTTGCTACAAGCTTAGTATCTTTGATCACAATATTGTGTGAAACAGCTTTACACATATCATAAATAGTCAGGGCCGCGATGGTGGCACCATGTAGTGCCTCCATTTCAACTCCTGTTTTGAAGGTTGTTTTTACCTGACAGCTGATGGTCACTAACAAGTCATCATTGACGTCAATGCTGAGTTTACAACTCTCCACTGGGATTTGATGACAGAAAGGAATCATTTCGTGAGTGCGTTTAGCCGCCATAGTTCCGGAGATAATAGCAGTCTGAAAAACCGGACCTTTTTTTAGCAGCAGCTCCTGACCCGAAAGATAGGGCCTCATCTCCTCAGGTAACTGCACTGAAGTTTGCGCACGGGCCATGCGGATGGTAGGACTCTTATCGGTCACATCCACCATGGTGGGTTGATTATTCTGATCAAGATGCGTGAGCATTTTATCCTCCAATGGCGTTCATGGAATGTGCCACTTCCTCGGGCCTCATGAGAGGCTTCATTCCTAAAAGTTGTTGATAGACGTCACTTCTCTGACTGGCATTAAGTCCTTTAAGGGACTTCCCATCTTCTTTCAGAAGACAGGCACGCAAGATGCCGTCGGCCGAGAGACGCCACCGCGAACAGGCCCCACAGAAGGCCTGTGATTCAGAGGCAATAAATCCAATCTGAGCGGAGTTTTCTGTGACGAAGTTAAAAGATGTTGAATCAGATGGCATGGTGACTATTTTTAATTGATGTTTGGTTTCAATCATCCGGATCATTTCCTTTGCAGTTAGAAATTGTTGATCCTGAGGACCGCAGGCGTGTCCAATGCGCATTAATTCCAGAAAGCGTACTTCAATCCCATGGTGAGCAGAGAAGTCGACAAAATCCAGAATCTCATGATCATTGACGCCCTTCATGACGACCATGTTCACTTTCACGATAAACCCCAGAGCATGGGCCTTTAGAATATTATCTTTCACCCGCACACAGTGATCTCCAAAAGTGATGCGTTTAAAATTAGCCGAGTCCAGACTATCCAGACTGATATTGAGATGAAAAATTCTGGCGGCTTTAAGTTCAGTGAAATATTTATCTAAGAAAATCCCGTTTGAGGTCAGAGAGAACTTTTTTAGATTTAGCTTCGAGAGCCTGTGGATAATTTCGGTAAATGATTTCCGCATGAGAGGTTCACCTCCCGTGAGACGAACTTCTTCCACTCCTAAGCTAACCAACTCACCCATCAGTTCTTCATACTCTTGTGGCGAGAGGTAGTTGTCCTCGGGCATGAACTCCTGATCCAGAGGCATACAGTAATGACAGCGAAGATTACACTTGTCAGTCAGAGACAAGCGCAGCTTTCGAATGGTTCGACCATGCTGATCCTGGAGCATCAGAAATGCCTCCAGCTAAAAAAGGAGAACACTTCTCCAGCTTTGAAGAAAGAGGGCTCGGCCGGTAGTTCAATAAATCCATCCGATCCTGCCAGGGCGCTAAACTCACCAGAGTTTTTTATTTTGAGTGGTTTTGCCCACAGGGCCCCATCAGGTCGACTCTCCAGAACCACTGGTAAAAAATAGGTCAGATCCTTTTTGAACACGACTTCTTCACTCAGGCGCACATGTATCTGTCGCCCAGGAATCAAGTAACGATGGAGACACACCAGGCTTGAAACCGGATTGCCTGGCAAACCCACAACGGTGGTTTTGTTTTTTTCATCGGTCCCGAACCACAAGGGTTTTCCTGGTCGCTGGGCCACTTCATGAAAGTGCTTTGTCACTCCCATTTCGATCCAGACATTCGGAAGATAATCAAATTTACCTTTAGAGACTCCACCTGAGTAAATCAGAAGATCAAACTCTTTGGCGTGTTTTTGATAGTGATCGGCCACGGCTAGCGGATCATCCTTAAGATGATCAAGGGTAACATCAGAAAAACCATTTAACTCCAAAGAATACTTTAGGGCGTGCACATTGGAGCGACGTATTTGATGAGGTGCCGGAGTTTCTTCAACCTCTACGAGTTCATCACCGGTAGAAATAATCATCACGCGTGGACTTTGAGTGAGCGTAAGTTTCGATCCTAGGGAGGCAGCAATACCCGCATGTGGCCCATTAACTACACTGCCAGCTTTCAGCATCACCTCACCCATCTTGCAATCTGACCCGACCGCATGAATATTTTCGAAGCGCTGACGGTCCAAGTCTTTTGTCACCAGTGCCTTACCGGCGTTGAGTTGGATATGCTCGTAGGGAATAACCAAATCGGTTCCCTTTGGAAGAGGAGCGCCCGTCATGACTTCCAGACAAGAAGTCATAAGCTTCAAAGTTTTTTGTGGTTCTCCCGCAGGTGCAACACCTTCAATGAGAAATTCCCGCCGGCCAGCTTGAAACTCATCAAAACTCACAGCGATACCATCCATCATCACACGATTAAATGGTGGGTAAGCGCGATCAGCTTTAATATCAAAAGCTGTGCGCTGAGCATTGAAAGTTAGCTTCGCTTTGAAGATTTGAGAGGCAGTTTCCACATCGATCATAGGTCTCAATAGTAGAATCCCCTACTCGGGAAAACAATAAAACTTTCGCAAAATGACACTGCGTCAAAGAGCTATTTTAGAGCAAATTGCTCCAGAGGGTCATAGACAGGAAATGGACCGCTGAGTTTGCTTTCAAAAAGTGTCACTTTCAAAACTTTTAATTCACCAAATTTCTGTTTGATAAGGGGGGAAAGCAAGTCCGACAGATTGCGCGGATTTCGCAGCCTAACCAGAGTGAGATGAGGTTTGTAATCACGCTCTTCCAGTGCAAATCCCTGCTCCTTCAAGCGCTGTTCACAATCACTTTGCAGAGATCGAAGATTTTTAGAATTTTGCACATCCATCCAGATCACACGCCCCTCCTTCTGCGAAGGGAATGCTCCCAGCCCGTCGAGTTTAAGCGAAAAAACTGAATGATCCTGAACTAATTCAGCGAGAAGTGATTTGAGTATGGGTAGCCGTTCTGATTGAACCTCTCCCAAAAAGTTCAAAGTAATATGATAATTTTTTTGGGGAACCCATCGAAACTCAAGCTCTTTCATTTTAAGATTAGTTTTGAGTTTCCTCAGAGCTAAATCAGGATCAAAGTTAAGCTCAAGTGCATCTATCGCGATGAAGAGTCTCATGTATCACCTGGGGAGCGAAAAATACGCTCGGGATCAACACCTGCGTCCATGGCTTCAGCTTTTAACCAGGCCAGAGCATAAAGATCTTCGGCCTCTTCAAGTTTTCGCGCCATTTTGACCGTTTCTTTTAGAGAGAGCTTGATTTTCCCACTTTCTAATTTCAGGATAGTTCCTTTGCTGAGCCTTAATCGTCGCTCCAATTCTGCGGCGGAGAGAGCATTTGCAGTGCGGTAAGCCTTGAGCAGCTTTCCTACAGTCAATGGCCCGATCATTTTTTCGAATATATTGATATCTCTCATGGAAATCATCTTATCCCGGGGCTAAAATTTAGGCTCTAGAAAATGGCTGACCGCCATTAAAAAAAAGGAAAACTTATGAAAATGCTCACAACTCTCATGCTGACTCTCTTTTCGCTTTCAGCTTTCGCAGGCCCTGAATGCACTAAAGAACCTAAAGATAAGTGGAAAGATGCCAAGGCTTTCGAAGAAGGTTTGAAAAAAGATTACAAGATCAAAGTTTTCAAAATTACGGCTGGTAACTGCTATGAAATCTACGGCTGGAATAAAGAAGGCAAGAAAGTAGAAATTTACTTCAATCCGATCACTGGCGAAAAAGTAAAAGAGACTGTTAAGTAATGTGGGATTTACCGACTCGAATCATTCACTGGATCATCGCTTTCGGAGTCTTCTTTGATTTTTTCTCGGAAGGCGGTGATCCACCTCACAACTTCGCTGGATACCTGGCGGCCGGTTTAGTGATCGTACGATTTTTTTATGGCCTCAAAAAGGAAATGCCCCGGGAAAATAAGTTGGCAGCTATAGTCTACGCACTTATCTGGTTGGATATCTTAGGTCTTGCCATTACCGGTTACCTCATGGGCACCGATCAATTCTGGGGAGATGAAACCCTTCACAATGTGCATGCTCAGATGTCGAACACTCTGATGTTTCTCACCGGTCTCCACCTCGCAGGAATCATTAACCACTCTATCCGGCATAAGACTAAAACCTGGATGGCCATGATTAATGGAAAAAGACATAATTAAAGCATCTACAAAAAAATGGAGATGCAATGGAGTTATTGTTGAGGCCACAGCGCTACCATTATTCTACTTGAAACTGGTAAAGCTCTAATTATTTTTTTGCCACCCAGTATTTTGAAAGTAATTGATGATGAGAGG
>JBEIEO010000173.1:0-6495 GCA_040382895.1 Halobacteriovoraceae bacterium | reverse complement strand
TCCAAGGCAACTGCACCATCCAGTTAAGATAAGTTCTGGTAACGTTATATTCAGGAGAAGAATCAGGAATTGATTCAAGACGCTCAAGCTCTTCCATGGCAGCTTTCTTAGCATCTTCCGGAAGATCATTGGCATCAATGCCTTCCTTGATCTTCTTCATGTCCTTGGCCTTATCGTCTTCATCCAGACCTAGTTCGTTACGGATAACTTTTAATTGCTCACGCAGGAAGTATTCGCGCTGATATTTATTAACTTTATCGTTTACTTCATCAGTGATTTTTTTCTGAATATCGGCAACATCTTTTTCGCGCTTCAAATAAACCAGAAGTTTAGCGAAACGCTTTTTCACCACAAGTGTTTCCAGGAAATCCTGAGCTTCAGGAACATCCAAAGAAAGAGCAAAGGCTACCAGATCTGCCAGAGATCCTGGAGATGGTGAATTCAACATCGCCAGTTTCATTTCTTCATTAAAGTATGGATTAATCTCAGATAGCTTTTTTACTTGGTTGATTACCGAACGTGTATAGGCATCAAGTTCTTCATCCGGCTCATGAATGTCGTTAAAGACCTCCGTTTTTGCTACCAATAAAGGAGCGTCCACAACGTACTCAACCGCACGGTAACGTTTCATCCCGTGAACGAGTAGATTGACTGAACCGTCTGGTAGTTTCAACTTTTTGATTACCTTACAGAGCACACCAACCTTGTAGATGTCTTTCGGAGTGATACCTTTTGGAGTGATATCTGAAACAGAAGTAAGACTTGGCATTGAAGCCGTAGAATCTTCTTCTTCGTAGTTGATTTGTTCTTCGTCCATTTCCTGGACCACATCATTACCTTCGCCAAAGTCTTTAAACTTTACGAGGTTAAGAGCAACATAGTTATTCTTAGAAAGATATGAATCTAGTTCTGGGGTGTACTTATCTTCTGAGAGGATGATCGGAGCGATCATACCCGGAAAAATAGGACTATTTACGATAGGAATAATGACAACTTCTGGTGGAAGTTCCGCTGGAACGTTAACTTCAGAATTTGCCTTGGCTGCTTTATCTTTTGGTGGCATATATTTTTTCCTCTATTTTTTAACGAATATCAATTACGAGTCTTCCAGGATTTTCTAAATAGAACACATCGTAGCTAGCTTTTGACTTCACGGTGATATCCATCGTGATGGATTTACCATCGACATTGATGAAGTCGATGGATTTAACAAACTTAGAATTTTTAAGCTGAGGCTGGCTTGTCCCTACTGAAGCATCAAAAAAATCGACCGAAAGCTTTTTATTTTGAGCAGAAATGTTGCCATAGACTTTTGGAATACTGGCCGTATTAAAATCAATCACAACTCTCTCATATCCTTGAGTAGTAGTTCCCGAAGTTCGGACTGAAGTAATGGTCGACTTAACCTCAGCATTGTGATGGAACACTCCGGAATCGAGAAAGATTGATTTCTTTCTTGGAGCAATCTTCCAGATTCTTTCTTCCATTAAATTCTGAGCTAAAACAGGCAGGCTGATAAAAATCAAAAAGAAAAAAAATCGCATCATTTTAGGTGCTCCGGGACAGACATATTTTTCTTAATTCATTCTAGACAAAAGGAAAGGCTAAGACAAAAAGTTCTTACCCTTTTTAGACAGGCTGATGGCCATATAACTAAACAGGAATCCAAGTGTAGTCAGGAGAAAAAAGCTACCAGGACCAGGCCCTTGAGGAGGTTCTATTGTTCCACACCCAGCAACACTGGCAGCAGCTGCTGCAGTCTTGGAATCTTCGTCTGTGTTAAATTTAGCTTTCTCGACCGGGAAGGTAAATGGAGCATCGAGACAGGATGAATTATCCGACAAGCTTGATCCACTATCTATTATGAGGCCAGTCCCAGATTTAAGACTCATCATTAGCAGGTAAGGTAAGTGCTGCTTTGATCCAAAATTTGTAGCATCGGGAATGCTATACAAGGCCAGGGTCTCAGTTAACTTTTTTGCCTTAATTTCAATTTCAAAGAAATTGTTTGCAGCGTTGGTTGAGAGAGCTAATTCAGTTCCCAGATCAAGCTGATAGATGTTGTAGGAGGTTAGAACTTTGTTACTGTTATAAACCACTGATCCATTCTGCTTAACAATGACGTTGTATTCCACCATGTTGCCCAAAGCTTGAGATATAAGCTGAATAGATACTGATTTACTTCCAGGAGAGCTGACGCTTCTAAGATCAACGATCAACTTATCGGCTGGAGTATAAGCAAGAGTCGATAGTTCGTTGGCACGAAAGAAGCCCACAAAAGCTTTTTCGTGGCGAGGTTCAAAACTATAATTCAAAATTTCGACCGCCTGAAAGCTAGGCTGGATTTTTTCGAAAGTATAATCGTCCTGTGTGCGCAGAGAACAGCTGATAGTGATTTCGCCCACATCAACTTTAGGAGCTGAGGAAGTTAAATTGATCCCTTGTGGCAGCCCATCGTTTTCTCTTCCACAAACAGTGAAAAAAGATCCCAGATAACTACCAGGACAGAAATCTGTCTGAACGTTCGCCAGATAAGATGGAAGTGCGGAAAGATTTTTAAGAGGAGAATTGTAGAGGTAATAGGTATCATTCAGATCAAGACCAGTGATGGTAAAACGACCATCTTCGTTAGTGATGGCACCTACTGCTTCACCAGTATTCCGGGAAATTGCCTGTACGTGGGCGCCGAATACACCAACATGGTCTCCACCTTTAATGGAACCGGAAATAGTACCGTAACCGGAATCATATTTTGATCTGATTCCTGCTTTATCATCGGCAGCCAGATCACTTTGACCGGGAAAAGTTGAATAAAACATTGAGGCATTTAGAACTTCTGAATGGTTAAGACCGATGAAATGTCCTAATTCGTGTGTAACAACATCTTTCAAATACACGTTGTTGCCACTAGCAATACCCATAGTAGAAGTAAAATTATAATTCTGTTCATTCAGCAGTATCGAAGCCGTGTTGATGACGCCGTTGGTGCCATAATTTACCTCAGTTACACCAACAACCGCAGAGCCATAGATGGAAAAATCCTGTGAAAACTTTATCTGATTTCTGCTGGAACTTACTTCCATAATTCCCAAAGAAGAAGCCGTATTCCACTCATTGATAGATTGCTCGATTAAACTTTCAGAAGTTAGCAGCGAGGTAGAATTATTTATAATTTGAATGGGGATTACGCTGGCATTCCAGCGAATGGGAGTCTGACTTGAGGTAACAGAGGTCTGGTGGGCATACGCCTGCGAAAAAATAAATAATAGCAGACACCAGGTTGATCGCATGTCCATCCCATAAGAGTTACGGGATTATTTGGCAGACTTGATCCTTGAAAGACGGAAAACGCCGCCAGAAAATCCTAAAAGCACAATCAACCAAAGCATGTTGATTGGCTTACTACCATCATTTTCCGACTCTTCAGACTTCGAAGCAACCGAGCGATTTTGCCCCTCTTCCACAATTGAGGCAGGAGCACGAAGCTGGGCCTGATCTGGATTGGTCGGGTAAAATTCTGAATGCACAACCTTAAGATTCGATCCTTTTATATCTTTCACCGCTTTCTCAAAATACTCTATGGCGACCTGCCCTACCTGAGGATGATGAGGAAAGACCGAATTTACGAGGATCGTTTGTTTTCCGTAATTAACGACTTTGAACGTGCCAAAGCCCATGTTCATACCCCAGTAACGATTACTGACATTGCGGATAAATAGTACTACTTTTTCGCCGGGAATAAACTCCGGAACTCCATCTACTTTCACCGTGCGATCTTTCACTCTCCCGCCAGGAAAATGAACAATAATTTCATCCATTCCAAAAAGTTCAGACTGTAATCCTGATTCTTTAGTCATTTTAAAGATCATCTGGGTAGCAATAGATCCGTTCTCCAGTTCAACACCCTTAGAGCGAAGGAAATTCCCCTGGAAGATTCCATCTGATTCTTTGATCTGTTGTTCAATCGGTTGAACTTTGAAAGTGGTAGCACCGAGGGAGAATGAAAAAAAACACAGCCATACAAATTTAAGCACGCCGATAATCCTTGCTTTAGTCTACAAGTCTTATCGGCTATCCAGGGCAAAACTTGAGAGTTCTACTCTAATTTATGTAGGGTAATGGCTTCCGGCTTAAACTCGAGTTTACTGCTGGCTAAGTACTTAAAACTATTGGAAGAATCAATGATCAGAATGGTGTTTTTCAATTGCAATAGGTCCTGGAGGAAGGTCCCAAGCATCTTCAATTCTTTTTCCGAAAGACCAAA
Source organism: Halobacteriovoraceae bacterium (assembly GCA_040382895.1). Classification (GTDB taxonomy): domain Bacteria; phylum Bdellovibrionota; class Bacteriovoracia; order Bacteriovoracales; family Bacteriovoracaceae; genus Peredibacter. The sequence goes on along the minus strand of JBEIEO010000173.1, from coordinate 2,231 downwards.
AGATAAGTTCTCAAAAATTACCAACGAATTTTGAATGGTCTTCATGAGTTTGGAGAGCAAGTAAATTCTCTGCTTTTCCCCACCAGAAAGTGTGTTGAGAGCTCGGTCTAGGGATAAGTAGTCCAGATTCAGGATCTTAAGATATTCCCAAATCCGCCGGAACTTAGGAGTTAATTCAATTCTCTCTAACACCTGATTCAATGGGAGATTATAAGCTTCCGCCACAGTCATTTTGCCGTCGGAGATATTGGCATAAAGTGGTTTGATCTTAAGACCCTTGCAGTCTTCACATTCAAGCACAATGTCTTCCAGATATTGCATTTCAATGACGATGGAACCTTTACCTTCACATCGTGGGCACATTCCCAACTCGGAGTTCGATGAAAGATGCCCCTCTTTCAAATTCATGCTTTTGGCCACTGGTAGCTTTAAAAAGTGTTTGCGAATGACAGAAGAGAATTCAGTAATCGTTCCAACAGAAGATCGTGAGGTAAATCGGTTAAGATCAGATGAGATCACCAAGACATCTTCAAATTCATGAGGATTCTTAATGCTCTTAAGATTGAAAGGATCTTCTTCTAACCATTCAGCATAAAGTTTTTTATAAAGCGTGTTGGCCATGACCTTAATGATACAAGCCGTTTTTCCAGTTCCTGAATCGCCTTTAACCCAAACCATTTCTTCCAGTGGAACTTTGAAATCAGGATATGTTTTGCCATAGATTTCAGGATTAAAAACTTCGATGAATTTATGATTGCGAGCGAGTTTTTTCTTTGTGTCCCAAATGACCGCTTCTTTTGTTTTAAAATATTTTTTTGGGTCTCCCTGGAAGAGAATTTCTCCTCCATTTTTTCCCGAAGCTGGCCCCATGACAAATAGATGATCACTACTTTTCTGAATGAACTCTGAGTGATCTATGAGAATAACGGTGTTTCCTTGATCAATAATTTGCCGCAAACTCGCTAACAATTTCGTAAGTTCCGTTTCTCCTAATCCCAGGCTCGGCTCATCCAGTACAAACAGACTATCTGTACCCTTGAAAGTAAGATACTTGATCAATAGAAGGCGCTGATATTCACCGGCGGAAAGAGACTTGGCTTTTCTAAGAATCGATAAATGACCTAGCCCCATCTCCTGAGCTAATTTTAACTTTTCACAAATATCACGGTAGAGTCGGGCCTCATGACTCTCCTCTTTCACACGCTTGTGAGTAAAAAGAGTCAAAGCATCATGCACCGTCAGCTCCATGATTTCCTGAAGCCCCCAGTTTCGTCCACCTAATGAGATACGATAATGATGAATGTTTTGGTTTAAGCGGGAAGAGTGACAAACTTTACAGGGTTCTTCACGTTGCAAGTGGCGGATGTATATTCTAACGGATGGTTTATACTTTTTACTTTCAAGATAGCGCTTAAGCTCTCCATAACCTGGATACTCGCCCTGTCCCTCATCCAGGATTTCGAAAAATTCTTTCGGTAGTTTTTTTATGGGAGTATCAGTCGGAATTTTTTTTCGCCTTAGGATTTTCAGCAATTCTTCATAAGCATCCTGAAAAGGGCCGTAGTTAAGTAGTTTAAGGCCGCCTTCCTGAATCGAAATGTCACGGTCGATGATTTTTTTATCATCATATATCAGATTGGCACCATAACCATTGCAGCTGGGGCATGCACCGAGGGCACTATAGGGAGAAAAAGCTGAAACAGTCTGCACTGGTTTGGATTCGAAATCACATTTCGGACAAACCTTTTCGAAGTGAAAAGACAGAGTTTGAGGTTTTTTGAATTCGGGCCCGATCAACTGATAGTTAAGAGGGAATTGAGAAAGCTTTAGTTCAACCCATTTCTTTTCCAGAGAATCCAGATTCTCAAACTTAAATCGCATGACTTCCCATAGTTCATCTGCTTCCTGAAAAGGTTCCATGGTTTTTCTTTTTAAACCATAAGAACGTGCCGGGATGAAGCCCTCACCAAAAACCCGGATGAACTCATTAGGAGTCAGCAAGATATGATAAACACTATTTGGAATAAGATTCTTAACCTGATTTCTTAATTGTTCCCCAACAGAACGAATCTCTAGATGAGTTTCATGCACTGGACATAATTCTTGAGATGCAGTGAAAAAAAGATTCTGCAAGCTATCCGTTAATCGCATGACATCCGCAACAACTGTTCTTGAGCCCATAACGGGATTTATCTGAGGCAACCCGAAGACTGGCAGCACCGGACAAATAC
>JBEIEO010000172.1:0-6508 GCA_040382895.1 Halobacteriovoraceae bacterium | reverse complement strand
TAGACCAGGTTTATAGTCCGATGATTTCCAGGACGTTCCGTATAAATTGAATGTTGGTAGTGAAGTTAAAAAATCAGCAGCTTCTTGTGATAGGATCAGCACATAGTTGGGATCATGAAATCCATGCTGGTTGGTTGGATAAAAATCGGTTGTTAGAAGAATTTTTCCAGGAAAACTGCTACCATTTAAGCTCACCTCTAGTGCCTGTCTTAATTGTGTCACAGTTACTTCCCATAGATAAATGCCAGATCCAATATCTTTATAGTGGTTCCCTTTAAGTTTCAATACCACTGCTGCACCAAACATCATGGCCGGCATCTGAAATAATTGATCAATCCCTTTTCCGCCTTGATTAACATGCGAGGGTGCTTCCAGATGAGTAAGGCTATGGGCATTGATAATGTGTGTGTCGTAATTCACGGGTGGAAGCTTTCCATCTTCTATTTTATGAAGACACTGCTTTCGATAGACAATTGTCTCAGACCACAAACCTGGAAGAGCTTCAGTAATAAGAGGTGATAAAATATGAGGCATGGAATTCTTTTCGGCATTCTAACTTATTACCTGAGTGCAGCCATCAAAAACGTAAACCTACGAAGAAGCGTTTTACTTTCGCCGCTGGCGGTGGGCCTTAAGACCTACCTAACCCCTTGATGACAGGTCTTCCTTTCACCGGTAAAAGTGAAGTTTTCAAATACTTAAAAAGCAAATTAACAGAATTTTACTAAAGTAGTTTTCTGGAGCCTCCGTTAAGTAAAGTACTTAATTAGTGAGGATTTATGTCAAAACGTGCGATCGCATTTTTTAGCTGCTGTTTGTTTTCCTTCTCTGCTCTGGCCGGGGAGAATTGCATCTCCGGTGAGTTCGAGGCAAATCTCAATCAACTAGAAGAAGTTACGGCGAAGGTTAAAGATTGTCCGAAGCCCAAAGATAGCATGTTCACGCAGTTATGTGCTGAAGTCGGATCGATGAATCCGGATTTTCATAGAACTTTACGAAAGATGGCTTGCGCCGATGTAAAGAAAGATTCACCCAAAACGCTTGAAGAGAAAGTCTCCTCACTATGGGAGAAATATCGAGAAGATTTTGGTTGTGATAGCACTGGATTTCCCATCGAAATGGGTAACGTTCTTAAATACAGTGTCTATAATCGTTTCTCAGGTTTTGTAGACAGCGTCGTAAAACAATATAACCTAGATATTAATTTCAAAGATCCGGCTGATGGTAAAACCGTTCTTGATTTTATTAAAGAAGAAACTGCTCGTAGTCAGCGAATGGCCAATTCAAAAGAACGAGTCAAAGAGCTGGAAGAACTTTATAAGCATTTTCGAGTGAACTTAAAGGCAAAACATGCTCATGAAATCTAAAAAACTGCAGTTAATTCTGCTGAGTTTAAGTATTCCATTGTTTTCTTTTGGTCAAGAAGAGTGCGACAAGCCTTCCGACCTGGAAAAAGTTTCAAAATTTGTTCTTGATTACAAATGTGCCAATGATGAACTCGATAACATATTTGCGGCCGACAATCTCTCCAGACTAGATATCTTATGTGACAATTGTAAATACTCAGAGCTTGATAAAACGGGTAACCTAGCTGTACTCCAGGGTAATGCATTAGATACAGAACTTAAGAAAAACTATGCCAAAAGTTTACTGAACGAAGTCCGTAAAAACTTAGCGAACCAGGTAACAGAATTAGTGCAACTGCGAGCCACGAATTTTTCATTTGATACAAAGGACGTGATCGGTTCATGTGATTTATCAAAGATGGCTCAATTAAAATGCGGGAAGAATGGATTGACCATTGATGCGCTTCTAGAGAAGACGCTAGGGCCCAACAACGGCTTGGCTCAAATACAGGCTCAGCTTGCTAATGAAATATACAATCAATTAAATCCCAACTCATCCAAACCTGGTTTTTTTACACGCTCAAATGAGAAATCGTGCCTCAGTGATCATGATTATAGAAAAGCCAATGAAAGCTATACGGTGAGTCTCATCGATAAGGATTTTATTTCAAAGATAAAAGAATATGTGAGCAAGAACAAGGTAGACTTCACTAAAGATCCTGTGGTCCAGATCAGAGACGGATTAGGTCGCAAAGATCAGAAAAAACTTGATAAACTAAAAACGCATCCATTTTTTAAGACAATCCTTTCAAGCCAGAAGAGTTTTGATAGATATTTCGATAACGTGAAAGCGACTTCTACAACAGAAGAACTACAGGACCTACTATTCAACCCAGACACATCAAAAGAGTTAATAGGAAGGATTCAAAACAACTGTGAAACGATCTCACAAAAACTAAAAAAATCTTTTTGTTCTGAAGAATTTGCTCAGGCAAATATTTCTTCAATTGATCCTAAAGCTTTTCCCCTCATGAGTGAAAAAGACCCATTTTCATTATCCCAAGAAACCGATAAGAATCTTGCCCTATTCTGTCATGGACGCAAGAACAAAGATCCAAAAGCTCTCAATTACTCTGATAACCGTTCCGACCTGACAAAACACCTTCCGGAAGATGCTAAAAATCTCCCTTATGGTAACTTTGTTGACAATTGGTACCGAGATAACACTGACAGTCCCAAAATATTGGTTTGCACGGCTGCAAATGAAAACCCTTGTACCGGGAAAGAAGAAATTTGTAAGATTGCCGATTTTTTTAAAAACTCTAAAATACCTAATTCTCCGGAATCAAAACTCATCGCATCCCGCAACGATAGTATAAATGCAGTTCTTGGTTCGTTTGTAGGAACTAATCCCTCAGTGGATAAAGCAACAAAAAGCTACCTCATCGCCCAAGGTATCATCCCCGATGACAACGGCTACATCGCTCAGCCAACTGAAGATCAAAAACCTCAGTCCCCTAGCTCGTTTGCGGCTTCTCAAAAGCAATTTGCCAGCCAGAATCCAAAGTACTCTTATAATCCGCCTTCAAAAAATGGTGGGACTCAGACTCCACCGCCAGCTGGGCAAAACAACGTTCCAGGATTCAATCCTAAGACGAATACAACAAATGTGGGAAGTAAGATCGGGCAAAATGATCAGCCTGATGAGAACAATCCTTTTGCTACTGATGATCTGATGCAAACGAAAAACGGAATTATAAACCGCCTGGGCAAACAAATTGGTGCACGACCAAGAGTCGCCAAAGATCTGTCAGAGATTTCAGAAACGGCAACTCGCAAACCTTTAAAGTCTTCCAGAACTCAGGGGATGTATCGAGCAGGTGTATCGAACTCTGGCACTGGTCCATTTAACAATATCAATTTAATTCCAGAAGAAAACAGAAGCAAACTCACTGAAGGCCCGAAGAAAAAAGATGAATTCAATGAAGCCAAACAGATGATGGGCCAAAACCGTCAGCCTGCCAGTGATGCGGGAGTTGCCACCGGTGGTCAGTCATCAGGCCCTTCTTCATCTCCTAACTCTCCTGTCGTGAGTGTTGCCGCCAATGGTGACAACGTGATCACTCTTGATACGACTTCAAAAGATTTTGAAGTTAGTGAACTAGTAAAACAGCTCAAAGAAAAACTTAATGCAGAGCAACTTCAGATAATACTTGAGAGTGACAAAAAGATTAAAGTCCTGGTGAACGGCAAAGAGATCATTTTGACCCCGACTCCCAGCGGTTACCTGGCCGACTCTAAGGAAGCATCTCTAAAGAAGTATTTAGAGGCGATTACCGCCTTCTTCAGCGAGCAGCTCAAAGACGTTGCCCGAGTGGACGATCTCAAGAAAGTTTTTAAATAAGAATTAGCCTTCTCAATTAATCAACTTTTTGGTCTTATGAGGTATTTTTTGAATTACCAAAAGGAAGACCATGTATCGCAAGGCCCTGTTGTCACTGACTATTCTTTTTTTCATGATGGGTTTCATCACCTGTCTCAATGACATTCTGGTTCCCTTTCTTAAATCCATTTTTCAACTCGATTACAGCCAGGCAGCTTTGGTACAGTTCTGCTTTTTTGGGGCTTATGGTTTAACTTCCATCCCGGCTTCTAAGCTCATTGAAAAGGTTGGTTACCAAAAAGGAATGGTAATTGGTTTCATCATCACGGCCTTCGGTTGCTTACTCTTTTTCCCAGCGGTATCTTTCCATACCTACGGTCTCTTCCTGGCCGCCCTCTTTATCCTCGCTACCGGCGTGGTGATTCTGCAAGTGGCAGCGAATCCTTTCGTATCTGTTATTGGTCCGAAAGAAACAGCTTCTGCTCGTCTTACGATGACTCAAGCCTTCAACTCTTTCGGAACCTTCCTCGCTCCTTTTTTCGGATCTATCCTAATCCTTTCCAAACTAGAAGAATCTAACAACATCGAAGCGGTAAAATTCCCTTACCTCTTCATAGCCGTCGTTCTAGTGGTTATTGCTTTCATTCTAGGAAAAATTCAATTCCCAACACTTGAAGCTCCGTCCACTGAAGAAGAAGCTTCATGGACTTCTGTTCTGAAAGAAAAAAATCTCATCTTAGGAATGATTGGAATCTTTACCTACGTTGGTGCAGAAGTAGCGATCGGAAGCTTCCTGGTGAACTACATCACTGGCATTTTACCAATGTCGGAAACTCAAGCCGCCACTTATATTGCTTTCTATTGGGGCGGAGCTATGTGTGGCCGATTCCTGGGAATCTACACCCTGAAACTTTTCTCTCCTGGAAAAGTTTTGATTGTTCACAGTATCCTGGCCATCGCTTTGATCCTGACTTCCATCAATACCACCGGTTTTTTAGCCATCTACACACTGATTGCTGTTGGATTTTGTAACTCGATCATGTTCCCGACCATCTTTACTCTGGCGATCAAAGGATTTGAAAAATCCGCTGAAAAACCTTCAGGTCTTTTGGCAACTGCCATTATCGGTGGTGCTTTCATCCCACTTTTCACCGGCCAGATTGCAGACGCTTCAGGACTTGCAACATCATTCATCCTGTCGGCCGTTTGTTACGCTTACATCGCTTTCTACGGATTTAAATGGCGCTAAAAGAGAAAGGGCCCTTGAGCGGGCCCATTTTTTTGCTATTGAACGATCCAGCTAAAACTTTTCGTCGCTTTATTTCCCACCACATCTTCAACAGAAACTTCAATCTCATGATTGCCAGTGGCCAATTTGAAAGTCCCCCGTGGGCGATCGGGAGAGAAATTGAGATTAAAAAAGAAGCGTCGGCAGGAATAATCTCCACATGTTCCCTGCATATAAAAATCATTGATGTAGTCAGTATCGTTTTTCCCAGATGGAAGATGCACGAAGGTCCAGACGACTTTCTCTTCGCCTTTATTCAAACGATAAGAAATTTTATGAGGAGGAAGAATAAATTTCTGATGGTACACCAGATCACTGGCCTCCATAAATAAGGCGTGCTCACCTTTCACCGTGTTGCCATCTAACGGTTTATGATTCTTTGCCAGACCGATGCGGTTAATCACCGGCGCCTGGTTATCCTGTAGCGGCTCCATCATTAAGAATGGATTTATATAACGGCCATCAGCGGCCACTACCAATAAGTGCAAATGGTGATAAAGTTCTCCGAAACTTGTTACCGGCCAGCGGACCACGTTCCCGATCAATGTTCCAGAGGAGATTTTACCACCAGTTTTATATGCATCGTGGATCTCTTGAGGAATAGTTTCCTTGGCCACATGATGATATTTCCATACAAAACCTTCAGCATCCTGAATCGCGACTTCCCAATACAGATGATTACCGCGAATGTAGTTCTCGATGTTCACCACTCTCCCACCGGCAGCAGCGTAGATCGGCTGATCCTGAACGGAGCGGATATCCAGTCCATCATGCCAGTAAGGTGAGCCGGAATAGTCCTGGAAGGACTGCATGTTGTGGCCAATGGATTGAAGAGGAAACGGCCACGGGTGAGTCTGCTGGGATTTAAATACACCATGAGCGAGAGTGTCCGCTTTAGTCTTGTGTACTCGCTCATGAACATGAGGAGCTGCCAGGACTGAAGTCGTGGTCAGAAGAAATAACAGAAGAAATTTCATGGATATCCTCACTGCAGAAAACTGCGATAGATAGGCTCGGGAAATACCCCGGATATTTTAATGCCAACTTTAAGAGACTTTTGTTTTTTGGTCATGAACTTAGGATCAACTTCGGAATTGATATAAAGCACTTCTGCCAATACCGGCTGCTCAAGAGTCTGATCCTGTAAACCAGTGATCCAAAGAATGCGGTTATTTTTGAGAAAGTTTCGATTCTGTTCCGAGACCACTAATCCCAGACCATACTGAGAAATATCCATGGCCCGCACTTTCAATTCACCACCACCTTCACGAAAGTTGGGCGATGAAGACCTGAGGGTCACAAATTTATCCTGGCTTAGCCTAAAAGTATGACGAGGGAACTTTCTCAACTCCTGAGTCTTAATCAACTCCGGAAAAGAAAAATGCAGAACATTCTGAACTTGACGGTAATCGGTCACTTTAAACACACTGGTGCGATAATCGAGTTTCACGTAGATGGCCAAATCAGGATCGACCCGGTAGTGTTCAGCAT
>JBEIEO010000171.1:0-6545 GCA_040382895.1 Halobacteriovoraceae bacterium | reverse complement strand
TCCCGACTGAAAGGTTTATCGGGTTAAGAAACGAGTTTAATCAGGATTTGGAACTCTTTAATAGTTAACTGAAATTCTGTCTTTTCAACTGAGGTGTTCAAACCATAAGCCTTAAATTGGCACTATAAATGTGACAGATATCAGAGAGTGCTTTGATGGCGAGCAGATGAATGTCTTCACAGTCATCAATTAGCAAAATCTTTGCTTTTGAAATGAGTCGACTACCTGATCTTGCGACAACGATGTCTATATCTTTCGAAGCCTTCGTTGCATACCCAGGTCTTTCCATCCTCTAGAAGATGTGAATCTTTAGGAATCTTAATTTTTACGCAAGAATTTCTTTTTTGCTGATATCCCTTCTTACAAACCCATCCAGGATTCTGCTCGTAGGCTTTAGCATGTGTGGGGATACGAACACATTTGCCTTCAAAGAAATTCTCTTTTTCAGTGCAAACAGAAGTTTTAACAAGATACAGTTCTCCGGGGATGCCAGTGATAAGATCAGGATAATCTGTGATAATTCCATCCACGCGAAGTCCCAGCATTTTTTTCATTTCTTCTGAAGTATTCACTGTCCAAGGAATGACCTTCACTTTCTTAGAATGAAAATAATCCACATGCTCAGCTTTCAGCAGGACCCATTCCGGGGAGAAAACTTCCGGCATAAAACCTAATTCTTTTTCCAGGACATTGAGAGGATAAACTTCTTCTCTCAAAGCTACCAAACGCTGATTGGGATGGGCCTTATGAAGATGCTTTAAAACCCGCCAGTCAAAGCTCTGAAGTGTATATCGTTCCACAGGTAATAATGCAGAAAGAGTTTTAACCACCAATTCAGCAAAAGTTTTATGCTGAGGCTGAAAGCCATTCTTTTCATCATCTACTGATGATTTAATTTCAATATTGTAGTTAAGCTGTTTACCGTTTTTCTTGAATTCGGCTTCCATGGTCCGGATCAAATCTGCCAGAAGCGGTCTGGCGACTTTAACTTTCAGCTGTTTCGGAAAGCGTGGATGAACCTTAGAGCCGCAATCAAATTTTTTAATCTGCTCATAGGTCAGTTCGTAGATATTCACTTTTTTATCAGTCAGGCAAATCTCTGGATTGATCCATGGCTCGTGGCTGACTACCACTTGCTGATCTTTTGAGATCACCACATCCAACTCCAGAGTGGAGATTGGATAGGAAAGAGCGACTTTCATCCCTTCGATGGTGTTTTCTGGGAAAAGTCCGCGAGCTCCACGATGACCTTGCCAGTCGAAGGCCCTAAGAGAATGACAAACAAGGAAGGTCAGCCAGAGAAAGTTTCTCATGCCGGCGCAACCAAAAGATTAATGAAGAGGGCCACCAAAGCTGGCATCCCCTGCACAATGAAAATACGTTTATTTACTGTGAAGCCACCAAAGAGACCGGCCACAACGACACAGGATAAGAAAAAAACATTGAATTCAAAGTTGGAAGTCAGAACACCATAGAAAAGTCCTGCGGCGAGAAATCCGTTGTAGAGTCCCTGGTTCATTGCCAGCTTCTCTGTCATCTGAGCATGGTGCTGATCCTGGTGAAAGGTTTTAAGACCTATGGGCCTGGTCCAGAGAAACATCTCGAGGATCATGAAATAAACATGTAAGAGGCCCACTAAAACAGCTGAAAACTTTGCTAAAAGCATCACTCAAGTCCCAGGAATTGATCGTAGGTACATTCTTCGTCGCGTACTCCTCTATCTTCTATGGAAATTACTCGATTCGCAATGGTCTGGATGAATTCATGGTCATGAGAAGTGAAAAGAATAGTACCCTTAAAGTCGATCAATCCTTCGTTCACCGCAGTAATAGTTTCCAAATCCAAATGGTTAGTCGGGTTATCCAAAACCAAAACATTGGATCCTGAGAGCATCATTTTTGAGAGCATGCAGCGCACTTTTTCTCCCCCAGAGAGCACGTTACATTTTTTGAGCGCCTCCTCACCTGAGAAAAGCATCCGCCCCAGAAATCCTCGCAGGAAGGTTTCAGTCTGATCTTTTGAGTACTGACGAAGCCAGTTTATGAGGTCTAATGTGGCATCTTTGAAATATTGAGAGTTATCGTTGGGAAGATAAGAGCGAGTGGTGGTGATCCCCCACTCAAACTTTCCACTCTCCGGCTCAAGCTCACCCATCAGGATGCGAAAAAGAGCAGTGGTTATAACTTCTGACTTTGCCAGAAACACGGCTTTCTGCCCCTTCTTGATAGTGAAAGAAACGTTGTTAAGAATCTTCACTCCCTCCAGAGTATAGGTCAGACCTTCCACTCGCAGTAGATTATCTCCGGCTTCGCGGTCGGCTTTAAACCCAACGTAAGGGTACTTACGCGAAGATGGTGCGATATCTTCCAGAGTCAGTTTATCGAGAAGCTTTTTACGGGAAGTTGCCTGAGAAGATTTCGAAGCGTTGGCCGAGAAGCGCTGAATGAACTCTTTAAGCTCCTTCATCTTATCTTCAACTTTCTTGTTCTGATCTGAGAGCATGCGCTGAGCGAGCTGAGAAGACTTGTACCAGAAGTCGTAGTTACCTACATAGAGCTTGATCTTACCAAAATCGATGTCACAGATATGAGTACAAACTTTATTCAAGAAGTGTCGATCGTGGGAAACCACCAGGACTGTTGTGTCCTGCTGATCCATAATGAAGTTTTCCAGCCACTGGATGGCCTTGAGATCTAGATCGTTGGTAGGTTCATCCAGAAGAAGGATTTCCGGTTTTCCGAACAATGCCTGTGCCAGGAGAACTTTTACTTTCTCACCACCAGTAAGTTCTTTCATTTTTTTCTGATGGAGATTTTCTTTGATCCCTAGTCCCGCTAACAAAGAAGCGGCATTGGCCTCAGCTTCCCAGCCATTCATTTCGGCAAATAGGGATTCAAGCTCAGCCGTGCGTTCACCATCTTTATCGGAGAAATCTTCTTTGGCGTACAACGCATCTTTTTCTTTCATGATCTCCACCAAGCGACCGTGACCAAGAATGACTGTGTTGAGAACTGTCTCTTCATCATAAGCGAAGTGGTTCTGCTTCAAGACCGCCATTCGCTCACCCGGGGTAATCTCCACCCGACCATTAGTGGGTGAAATTTCCGAGCTCAGAATTTTTAGAAAAGTGGATTTGCCGGCGCCGTTAGCACCGATGATGCCATAGCAGTTTCCGGGAGTGAATTTTAGGTTAACGTCTTCAAAGAGAGTGCGCCCGCCAAACTGGAGGCGAAGTTCATGAACGGCCAGCATAGATAGATCCTTTAAATTTTGGCTCTTTGTATCAAAAAAAGGATCATTTTTAAAGGATTTTAGAGGGTAACTGAGAACTTCTGGGAAGAGCGGTTTAGGTACTGAATTGATTCAACATATTCTTTGTGAAGGGCTTCCACCTGGTTGAAATGATCCCCGAAAATGTCTTTAAGATTCTGCAGGTGAATGCGCTCAAGCTCACCTTCCTTGGAGTCCTGCTCAGCTACCAAGTCTGGTGCATTCATATCTTCGGAAACCCCAGATTCTGCGTCCGTGAAGTCGACACGCTCGACGTATTTTTTCTTTTCTTCCAGATAGGCTGAAAACATTTCTTCTCCCTTCTCGGGATCGATACTGACAAGGTATTCCTTAAGCTGATTCTTCCATCCTTCATCGATGTCATCCCAAGGGAGAGCCGTCATCTCATCATCACTCTCTACCTGTGCCAGGTCTTCTTCAGTGATGAATTCTTCAGAAGGAGCGGTGAAAGCGACTTTCTCTTCCATCAATGAATTAGATTCGATAATTTTCTGATCTAAAGAGAGCTTTCTTTCCGGGAGCACTTTTTTGATTGCGCTTTGTTGAGTTACGATGACGTCAGACTGCTCAACACTCTCCTTGGTACGGAAGTGAAGATAAATGCAGGCAAAGAATGCGACGAGGATCACCGTTCTCATGCCTTCAATTTTAAATTTTATTTATGTGAGAAAGAATCCGGGCAAAATTAGCCGAGCGAACTAGCAGGGAAAAATCGTCCTGGTGACAGATGTTCACCAGGACAAGAAGTGATTAACGACGACGACCAAACATTCTAAGGATGAACAGAAAGAGATTGATGAAGTCCAGATAGAGCTTCAGAGCACCAATGATCGCACCTTTACGGTGAGTCTCGGAGTTACCTCCTAGAGGTGCCATATTCTTAATAACCTGAGTATCATAGGCGGTGAGTCCAGCAAAAACAACGATTCCCACCAGTCCGTAGACCTTGCTGGAGGTTGTTCCCATCATATTTGGGAAAAAAATCGATAGTAGACCAAAACCCACCAACCCCCAAAGTCCCATGGAGCAGAAGTTACCAACCGGCCCCAGATCTTTTTTGGTAATGAACCCGAAGGCACTCAACCCCGCGAACCCGGCGGCAGTAGTGAAGAAGGCACTCGCGATACTCTCCTGGGTATAGATGAGAGAGATAACTGAAAGAGTCACACCGTTTAAAGCTGCGTAGAGAAGAAACATGGCAGTGGCCATAAGACCAGTCATCTTGTTGATACCTGCCGAAAGCCAGATCACGAGACCAAATTCGGCGATCATAAGAGCATAGAACATCCAACGATTCTGTATTAAGGAATAAAAAATACGCTCATCCGAAATGACCGCAACTGCTGACAAAGCAGTAACCAGAATTCCGATAGTCATCCACATGTAGACCTTTGCCATGTACTGACCAATGGCAAGACTCTGAGAGGGCGATTGATAAATATCCCGACTGTAAGTTGGTTCCATAAGTTACCTCTTTATAATTTAGCCTCGAGTTCAGCCCATTCATTCAACAAGCTTTCAATTTTTGCTTCTACTACATCCAGCTTCGCTTGAAGTTCAGCTAATTTTGAAAATCCTGCTCCTGCCATTTCTGTTTTAAGAGCAGCGGCTTTGGTTTCCTGCTTTTCAATTTCACCCTGAATTTCATTGTAGCGATTGCGCTCTTTATTACTAAGCCGATCTTTGTTGGCCTCTTTTTTGACTTCGACTGGTGGATTTTTCTTCTTGAGTTCCTCTTCCAGGTGAATAGCTTCCAGGAATAGTTCAGCTTGCGAGAAGCCGGCTTCAAAGTTTTCTAATTTGCCCTCATGCAGAACCCAGCATTTATCAGTAACGTTATCGATAAACGAGCGATCGTGACCCACGATGATGAGAGCACCTTCGTAATTACGAAGCTCTTCTTCCAGAATACCGATGGTTTCAAGATCCAGATCGTTGGTAGGCTCATCGAAGATCCACAAGTCCCGGGCATGTTTCATAAATTGCGCGAGCTGGAGACGATTTTTTTCTCCACCTGAGAAAGTATGAATCGGTCGTTTTATTTCATCGGAGCTAAAAAGAAAATTCTCCAGGTAGCTGGCCACGTGTCGCTTGTCACCTGTGTTGGAGATAACGTAATCAATCCCCTCGCCAATCATGGACCAGGGTGTTTCGTTGTCTTTTAGAGCTTCACGCTTCTGAGAAAAATATCCTACGTCCAGTGTATCGAGTTTCTGAACTTTTCCTTCTGTGGGCTCAAGTTCTCCCAAAAGGATTTTTAAAAGTGAACTTTTCCCTACGCCATTGCGACCCATGAGAGCAATCTTGTCACCCTTGGCGATCGAAAAATTCAGTCCCTTAAATAAGGTACGATCACCAAAAGTAAGACCAAGGTTTTCACCCGAAATGAGAATTTTGGATTTTCTTCCAGAGGATTTCAGATCCAGACTGACCGATTTGTGGGCCTGCGCCTTTAAATCTGAGATAACTTTATTTAAAGAGCCATAGTCTTCGATACGTTTTTTACTTTTTGTCCGACGTGCTTTGGCGCCTCGACTGATCCAGGCCGTTTCCCGGCGTTGAATGTTGGAGAGCTTATCCAGCTCCTTCTCCCGTCGCTTCTGATCTTCCTTCAAGAATTCCAGGTAGGCTTCATAGGTACCGCTAAAACTTCTGAGCTTCCCGCGCTGAATATGAATGATCCGGTCCACCACATTATTTAATAAACTTCTGTCGTGGGAAATGATCATAAAAGTTTTCTTCGAGGCCTGAAGCTCATCTTCAAAATCCTGGATAGTCTCCAGATCTAGATGGTTCGTTGGCTCATCCCAAAGAATAAGTTCCTGAGGAGCTGAAAGACCAAGACTCAAAGCGACTTTACGTTGTTCACCACCCGATAGTGAAATCATCGAACGATCAAAATTTTCCATGCCAAAAAATTTCAGATAACTTACGTACTGAGAATGCAGCTTATCTTCTCCCAGCTTATGCAGCTCTTCGTAGATGCGACTCTGCTCATTAACCAATTTATCAAAGTCTCCTTCACCGCTTCCGAGTTTCTCATTGATCTGATCTAGTTTAACTTTCAAAACTTTCATCGCCGGATGAAATTCAAAAAAATAATTTTCAATATCCCAGTCAGATAGATTTGGAAGTTCCTGAGGCACATAGAAGAAAGTGAAGTCCCGGCTTTTGTCATAAATAAATGGTGGCACGCTTGTGTCAGGAGTAACCTGACCGGCAATGACTTTAAACAGCGAAGATTTTCCATGACC
>JBEIEO010000170.1:0-6546 GCA_040382895.1 Halobacteriovoraceae bacterium | reverse complement strand
TTAGGTATTCAATGAAAGCAGGACGAGATTCTGGAGTCATCAGGGCCACTGAAAGATAGCCATTCTCCCAGATACCAGCAGCTGGTGAGAGGAATTTCAGGAGAGGGTTTTTAATTTTTTCACGATACAGCTGACAGACATGACGACGACTTTCCAGACGAGCATCAAGATGTTTCAAAGCTTCCACCATGAAGTTTGCTTCATAGGCCCCAAGGCGTGAGTTCCAGCCAATATATCCATGCTCATAGTGAGAAATTCTTCCATGGTTAAGAAGTTTCTGTGCTACTTCAGCCACTTTCGCATCTGTTGTGAAGATTCCACCTGCATCACCGCTGGCACCTAACACTTTCGCCGGGTAGTAACTGGTGGTTGCAGCGTAAGCATTTGTGAAAAGACTTTCGCCGTTGATTTTTACGCCAATTGCTTGAGCGCAATCTTCAATAAGGATCACACCTTTTTCCTGACAAATTTTTCTGATCTCCATCGTCTCTGGAACGGCCCAGCCGTAGAGGTGAACGATGATGGCTGCTTTCGGTTTGAATTTTTCAATGGCTTCTTTCATTCCGTGAGCTGTTACATGGAGGGTTTCTTTAGAAACATCCAGCGTATAGGGAACAGCACCGACGTTTACCACTGCTTCAAAGGTCGCCCAGAACGTCATGTCCGGGATTATTACTTTGTCGTCTTTATTCACGCCGGCTGCCCGAAGAGCAACCTGAATAGCGTCTGTACCATTGGCACAACCGATAGCGTACTTTGTATTGGTATAAGCCTTAATGCTGGCGTCAAACTCCGCAATTACCGGGCCGCCGATGAAGTGACCGTTTTTAAGGAGGGCAGCGGTCTTTTCAGAAACTGTTTCGTAAAAGTTTTTTTCATAACGAAGGATATCGATAAAAGGTACTTTCATTCAAATCTCTCTGGTGATGTTTGGGTGAGATTCTACTGAAAATTCTCTCTCTCAAAAAGAGAAATATTCTTTGACGCGGCTACTTGTTTTTTTTGGTATTGATCCAAGACTCGAGAATGACGGCGGCTTTCCTAGCTTCCTGGGGATTTTTAAGTCTCTCATTGAGGCGCTCTTTTAGCGCCTCAATGAGCTTTTTTTCATGGAGAGTTTGATCTTTCCCATCGACCTCTGAGCGAGCGGCGTAAAGCCGGCCGAGGTCGGTGGGTTTGAACTTGGGAGCGGCCATATTTAGGCAACAGCTTCAGGAGCGCGACGCTTATGAGAAGCAACCTTAGACATGTGCTCTTCGATGATCTCGTAAAGCTCAAGTTTAGTTGTCTTCGGATCCATGCCTTGTGGCATCACAGAATAAACAACTTCGCTATTCACTTCAGAGAAGATGAACCAGGTATTACCGATCTTCTGAAACAGAACATCTTTTACCGATGGCTTTACTTTTTTGTCGTTGTTTGAATTTTTTGAGTTGTTCGAAGTTGTCATTTTACCCTCCATGGTGTTTTGAACAGACTCACTTCCTGTAAGTCTATCTGACCAACTCATCGGACTGCGGTGTCTGAACTTTAGTCACTTTTTTAAAATAGTGAAAATTTTTTTTCACTATTTCCGACTAAACTAATAGGCGCTTTGAACACCCAGATAACCGGCCAACGTAAATGTCGTTCTTGTCTTAAATTTATCACTGCCCCTATTAACCCACCAATCTTCTTGATTTGCGGCAGAATTGGACCGGAACGTTGTTGCCGGGTCCATTTCCAGAGAGGTACCCAGGACAAAATCGATGTCTTCCAGGATCTGTTTGCGGTGATACTGAACTCCCAGACGAGGGGAGATGTTGATAGCTCGATAGTTTCTTTGTTCTTCAATGCTGTCATTTTTCTGCAAGACATTTAGTTGATTAAAAAGGTTTACATTTACCAGCCCATACAAGTTAAGCCGGTTCTTTTTCCCTTTGTAAGCGTCGTAGGAAATGTGCGGACCCAGACCAAATTTGATTCCTCGCTCCTCGGCGGTATTCCCGTTGAAGAGCGTATAGGAATTTGAAAAAGTTCTCAGGTTCAGATTCACGCCTAGAAAGAAGCGATCCAATTTATCATCGGGGGCTTGTCTCATCAGTACGACATTCGCATCCACCGGGCTCGAGTAGCCTTCTGTTTTTACATTTGAGCGATAAGGATAACTTTCTGAGTTGGGCTGGGTGATCCCGAGAAGAAACTGCCCGCGGTATCCAGTCGGAGTGTAGATCGGATAACGCTTGGGTAGAGGTTCCTCCAATCGATAGTCGGTAGGGTCTTTTCTTAGTGTGACCTGATCAAATTCGTTGGGACTGGTGTAGTAAATATAGAGGTGATCACGGATAACGTAGACTGTATTTCCTTGTCGATCCAGTGTTGGAATAAACTCATCACTTTTTGCGACCTCAGTTGGTTTTCCACGAAAGAGGGGATCTTGTTTCCACTCCGGAGATTCATCCAGCTCTTTTTGAATTTCGGCAAGTTTTTGAGGGTCTGGGGCAAGGTAGTCATATTCATCCGTGTTATTCATCGACGGATGTACTTTAATCACATCACCTTTTCTGAGATATTGCACGACAGGAGCATCCAGGTTGTTGGATTTGAGCATTGGTGTCTCAAGGACTGTGACTACAGCATCCAGTGCCAGCGCCTGAGTTGAGACGAAGAAGATGTACAACCACCATTTCATTGAAACACCTGCGATAATGATAATCCAAACGAGTTATTTGTTTTGTTACTGGCCTTGATACTCACGATTTCAGGCTGATCTTTAATATTCAACCACTGCTGCTGATAAAACGCTCCGACAACAAATTCACCCCAGCCATTTTTAACCGGCCTTTCCACTGAAAAAAGAAGATCCGCAGAATTAAATTTGAATTCTACATCTCCTCTGGTTGTTTCAGCTGCAGCTCGGGCCAATGGACTCACTCGAAATTGGGCCTGGAGTCGCAAAGGTGTTCCCGAAAAATCAAAATCTTTGGACTTAAATTGAGGACCAAAAGATAGAGCACTGTAGTAGACGTTGCCGCCGCCGGTAAGTCCATAGCTGGCCCTTTCAAAATGAACAACTCCCCCGACTTTAACGGGAAGATCCCATTTGGTGGACACATGGGCTCCGTACTGCTGACTTGTTCCGTCGAGGGCGTTTTTGTCGTTAAAGAGATCTCGCATGAAGTTGCCGTTAACCTTGGCCATGTAAAACGAAAACTCCGGTGCATAAGAGAGTTTGTTATCGAAATCAGCTTTTACAATATTAAGAGGGGCTGGCGTGTAACGCAGGGGCGGTTCATAGAGTTCAGTCTCTTTTTGAATTGAGACAAAATCTTTCGAACGTAATTTATACTGGCAGGAACCATCATTGCTTTGGATATATTTGAAGCCTTGCTCATCTTCATGACGAAAAAATTTGGCGTAAAAAGATTCAGTCAAAGTCACAACTTCATCGTCTTTTAATCTTATCAGGCGCTTTCCAGCTTTTACATAACCATACTCAGTGCCGCTGTTGAGAATTTTTTCCAGGGTGACTTTGCGGTAGGGTGGACTATAGCGAATTTGCTGACGTCGGAACTCAATATCTTCCTGGGTCTCGACTAATTCGGTAGATGGCAGTTCTCGCTCCAGTACGCGGATGGCTTCCAGATCAATTTCTTCAATCTGGGCCAGGGCCGCAAATGGGAGAAGCAGAAGCCAGAACATTCAGATTCCCCAGTGCCGAAGAATAAGCCTCGCTTTCTCCAGTGTCTCAAGATTTGAGCGGTATTTAACGATGCCTTCCTCGACTGCGTCAGTGCTGATCCATTTGAAAGCGATGTGTTCCTTCGGATCGATTTTTATATCCCACTTTTGATCCAGAATAATGAGAAAACATTTTTCATGAACTTTACGATCGTGCTGATCTATAAATTCATAGCTCAAGCCCAGGTCGACAATGTCCACAATGGATTCAATTTTAAGATGAGTTTCTTCCATCGCTTCACGCAGGCCACCTTCTTCGAAGGTTTCTTCGTCTTCAATTTTTCCCGTGACGTTCTGCCAGAATTTTCCGCGACGTTCGTTAGTCTGAAGGAGCAGGAATTGGAAACTTTGACTTGACTCGTCAATTGCTGCCAAAATAACCTGAGCTTTTTTTGTCTTACGTTCCATAAAAATTATTATCAACGACCAAAGAAGAATTGTCCAAAAAGTGCTTTGAGTTTTTGAAGGGTTTGCCACGCGTAACCGACCTTAAAACTCAACTTATAAATTGCGTCATAAGCGCGCTTTTGATATGAAATACCAATGCAAGATTTGAATTCGATCCTGTTTAATATAGCTCAGTCGCTACCCGGCTTT
Source organism: Halobacteriovoraceae bacterium (assembly GCA_040382895.1). Classification (GTDB taxonomy): domain Bacteria; phylum Bdellovibrionota; class Bacteriovoracia; order Bacteriovoracales; family Bacteriovoracaceae; genus Peredibacter. The sequence continues at coordinate 2,229 of JBEIEO010000170.1, read as the reverse complement.
TTGTTTGCCATCGTAGTTCACGAAGCTGCCCATGCATGGATGGCCAATAAGTTCGGTGATCCCACGGCTAAAAACCAGGGTCGACTGACATTGAATCCGGTGGCCCACTATGATCCATGGGGTACCATCTTCTTTCCATTACTTGCTGCTTTCACCAGTTTTGCCATGATTGGCTGGGCCCGACCGGTACCTGTAGAAGTGCGCAATTTCAAAAAAATTCGCCAAGGTATGTTTTGGGTAAGTTTTGCGGGTCCACTCTCAAACCTCATCGTAGGTACAATCTCTGCTTTGTTGCTTGCAATCCTAGCAACACAAGTATCTCCGACCTGGGAATTTTACAGCGTTTTTATTCATATTCTTCGCTATTCGGTTTTCATTAACTTCATTCTGGCATTTTTCAATTTGATTCCACTTCCGCCACTAGATGGCTCGAAAATGGTTTCTTCATTTTTAAAAGGCCAGGCTCTTTATAAATACGAAGGTTTCGCTCGTTACACTCCCATGATTTTCATCGGGGTGATGTTTCTGAGCTTTATGGGCATACACACAATTGGCTATCTCCTGGCTCCGGCACAGGATCTGGCCAACTTTCTTATGTTTTACTTTCTTGGAATTTTTGGAGGCCTAGGATGACCGAAAATGAAATTCTGGTAAAAGTTGATCGCTTCGATGGTCCTCTAGCACTCCTTTTGCACTTGGTGCAAAAAGAAGAGATGCGTATTCAGGATCTTGAACTGACTACCATCACCAATCAGTATCTGGATTATCTCCAGAAGATGCAGGATCTGAATTTTGATGTGGCCGGCGAATATCTTTTCATGGCCGCCACACTTTTATATTTGAAGTCACAAACTGTAGCCGATGAGTCCCAAGATCAGAACATGATCAAAATTACCGCCGGTGAAATGGGTCTTGAGATCCAGACTCGGGGTGATTTGATTAAGCGCCTGGAGGAGCTTGAGCGCTTTCAGCGTTTGGGACAGCGTTTATGGGGTCTTCCGAAGAAAGGTCATGAGATCTTTGTTCATCCAAAAATAGACCGTAAAGCCATTGAGAATTCGATCCTCACACCGATCGATCTTCAGCAGCTGACAGAAACGATGATGGATCTGATCCGTCGTGAGAAAAAGAAATATGCCGTCGTTAAGCGCGACCGCCTATCGATCAAAGAAAAATTGATCCGCCTGAAAACATTACTGAAGGAAGGGGAGACAACTCAGTTTGATCGCCTGCTGGATGAAAATGAAACAGGAATTATTGATAAAGTTATCACGTTTATCTCTCTACTTGAGCTTGCTCGACTGAAAAAATTACAAATTTTCCAGAATGAGGACAAGGGCTCCATTTACATTGAGGTCAAGGAAAGCCTAGATTCTTTTGATCCTGAAACAGCAAATGGATTCGAGCCAGAGGGTGGCGAAGTACCAACGACCAAAGAAGCAGCTCCTGCGACGGCAGAAGCTCCAATCCAATAAGGAAGTGCCATGGATTCTACAATGGACATTAACTACGAATGGGATCTTTCTAAAGAAGTAGAACTACCTGCTGCTGAAGTAGCCGAAGAAATTAAAAAAGAAGAGTTCTCTTTTGAGGTCAGCCATTTTGACCAGAAAGAGCAGGAAGATATGTTATGGCAGGCCCGTACAGGCCTGAATCCGGATACTCTTTGCGGGGCCATTGAAACGATTATTTTCATGTCGGATCGCCCGATCTCCATTCAGAAGATTAAAGCTCAGATCGATCCTGAACTTCCATTGCGTGTTATTCATGAATCATTATTCAAATTACAAGCGGGATACGAAGAAAAACATCACGGAATCCGTCTGGTGGAAGTTGCGGAAGGATACCAATTCCGTACTAAAGCCACATACTCAAAATTTGTTCAAAACCTTTTCAAGATCAACTCACTGGTGCTGACTCCAACTGCTCTGGAAGTTCTGGCGATCATTGCTTATAAACAGCCAGTATCTAAAAATGAAGTTGAAAAAATTCGGGGCGTCGATTCATCGCATATCATCCGTGCTCTTATGGATAAGCGCCTCGTGAAAATTGCTGGCCGCTCAGAAGAGATCGGCCGTCCTTCTCTTTTTGCAACAACGGAAGAATTTCTGGAAGTTTTCAATCTTGCAGACATCTCGGCTCTTCCACCAGAATACGAATTGGAAGAAATGGCGACGAAGAATACGATCGGTACCATCGCAGATATCAAGTCGGTGGTTTTTCGTAATG
>JBEIEO010000169.1:0-6559 GCA_040382895.1 Halobacteriovoraceae bacterium | reverse complement strand
GTGGTCTTTCCAATGAAGAGTACCAGATTATTAAAAAACATCCGGATTTCGGACTGGATCTTTTGTTAAGTGGTCACTGCCAGGTGGATGAAGAAATTGATTTAAAGATCATTGCTAGAGTTGTGCACGAGCACCATGAGAACTTCGATGGCACTGGTTATCCAAGTAAACTCAAAGGTAAGGAGCAGATCCACTTGCTCGCCCGTGTTTGCACCATTGCTGATTTCTTTGATGCCATCACCACCAAACGCTCTTATAGCGAGATTCTGAGTATCCCAGAGGCCATGAATACCATGCGCAAGTTCCGCGCTATTAAGCTCGATCCGGATATCTTTGATATCTTCGATCAGCACGTCAGGTACGTACGGGCCGAGTATACCCGCGATCTTAAGCTCATGGATTCCTTTGATCCAACCTTACCTTACGCTAAGTTACCATTAGAAGAGATTAAGAAATTCGAGAAGGAAATGGACTTCGGAAAAATCAAAGTCGTTGATCCTTCTGAACGAAAGAAAAACAAGGCTATCTAAGTTTCTTCCTGAAAAAAATTCTCACTTTCCCCTGTTTCCTTTGAACAGACTTGCACTGCGCCTGGAGTGATGTATCGTTTCCCGCATCAACATCCAAAGGAGCTTCTCATGAAAAATAGTGTACGCACTCTTGCCCTAGCGACTCTGATGACTCTTGGACTTTCAAACGCCCATGCCGGTGCCGGACTTTCAGTCGGTGCAATTCGTAACCTCTCAGAGGGAAATATCCTGGCCGCTGCCATTGGTGGTGGTCTCGGTGCCGCTTCGATTGTTCATGGGGTGAATCTCGTTCAGCGCGGTCGCGTTGGATGGGGTGTATTCTTCTTAATTCTCGCCGAGCAGAAAGTGATCGCTCAGGAAGATATTCCAGTCCTGGAGGGCCTGGATGTTGCCTCTAAGGAAGCTTTCCTTGAAATCATCTCCAGCGAAGAGGCTGCTGAAGCCAAGCAGGAAATGTTAAAGACCCTTTTCGAATAATTTCCTTACGAGCAGGGGGAGTTTCCCCCTGCTTTTTCTTCTACTTGGCCCTGTCTATTTTCTGAACACCACCCCGTAGAAACTTCAAGACATCCCAGTTGTGCCTGCGCTTTAGTTACAATCATTTCATGCGGATTTTTTTCCTCATTTTTATGTTCTCTCTCTCTGTTTTGGGCAAGGCCCAGACGGCTGATCCGTATTATGAAATTTCCGAACTCTTCCATGCCCGCGCTCAGCGTTTCAATTGCTCTTTTGTGGAAACGCAAGTGCGAAGAATCCGTGAACTCTCTGATTCTGCTTTGGCCGATGAAATAGAATCTGAAATCAGCGGGCTCTCGGAACTCGCTTCTACTCCGTCAGCCCCACAGCTTGCTCAGGATGTTCAGTATCTTTCCCAAGAACTTCGTCAGAACAATCCCCGGGAACGCATCATCTCAGGCCTTGAGTCTCTCTGTCGGACTGGTCGCAGGCCCCTGCTTTTTGCTACCCGATCTCTGGCCCTGGGAAATTCCGCCGTTCTCCACACGCTGACTTTCCCGCTCACTGGTCTGGTGAGTTTTTGGAATGGAGTTTTTAATCGCAAGAAGACAGAACTCGGTGCTCGCCGCGATGAGTACTACCGTGCGTTTGGACCAAAGAGGGGCATGGGAAGTTATACACTCGGCGTCCTTGCTTCAGAGGCCATCAACTTCGCCCTTACCCCGAATCCGGTATTCACTGCGCTTAACCTTTCCGTGGCTCTGGAGATGCTCACCAATTACAGCTGCTTTCATAAGAACGACCTGGATCCTGAACAGGTAGCATTCTGCGATGACTACGGCAAACTCCAAGATTTTTTCCATCAGGGCCGGAGCAGGATGTTTCAAGGTGGGCATAAACTGCAGCAGCTTCTTGATAAAAAGATCATGCACAAACGCGCAGACCTTGAACCAGAAAAATTCTGCGGTTTTGGAAAAACCAAGCAAATCAGACGTGCCCGTCAGCTGCTAATGCGCCATACGTACCTGGCGCAAGATAAGCGCATTTTGGAAGCCCACATTCTCCTCCCCATTCATAAGAATGAATGCACCAAACTTCTTCTCTACACCGATACAGATCCGAAAGCTCTGAATAAGGATTATTCTGTGCTCGAGGGGATTCGAGTGGTGGTTCTGAAGAAAGGAGTCTTCCCGGCCGATTACTATTACTCGACTCAGGATCTCCAGAGCATGCGCTTTGAGGATTCTCTTTGTTATGAAGTGGAGACAGCTCATTTTAGCCGCTATCTAAATGGAAAATTCTCCCAGGTGAGTGACCTCCTGAAAGCGAGCCTTACTCCATCGCTTCTGGCCGCTCCGGAAACCGCTCGGGTGGTGCTGAGTGATCAGAATCTTCGTCGCGGTGAAGTGCGGGGTCTTCGGAACCTCATCTTCAGTATCGGCAACGACTCTGCTGATGAGGCGAGCGCCCTGGCCCTGCGAGAAGAACAGAAGCATCTTAGTGACCAGATCCGACGTGACTACAAGAGAATGCTTCGAGGAGGAACCCACAGCGCTTGCAGCGACGTGATAAGGAAAAGAAATATCGACCTGGGTTCCTTTGAAATGACACTTCGTCGTCTGGGAGAAATTCGCCGGCAGGAAAAACTTCAGCGCCAGCTAGAGTATTCTGCTATCGAAAAATTCTTCAAAAAAGAGCGTCGCCGCTTAAACTTAAATTGGGAACTGATTCGTACCAACTCTCTTCAGCAGGTGATGTCGGCTCTCAAGTCACAAGACGTGGTCAATGTTGTTATCATCAGTCATGGTAAAGATTCTGGTCATCTGGTGGATGTGCTCGGCCAGGAATTTCCTCGTGAGGCGTTTAATCAGATTTCTCCGAGCATACAGTCCATTAACTTCTACTCTTGCTACAGTCAGAAACTGGTCGATCTCTACGGCCTCAAAAACAAACTATCATCTCAGCCTAGTTTCCACAAAGTTCGCCACCTCACCAGCGTGGGCCAGAATGATTTTATGGGTGCCGAAAATTTTGCTCCCATTTCGGCTTTTGGTTACTACATCGGCCAGCTTGATGCTTATCTCTCCCGCTCGGTGAAGGGGAGTCAGCTTTTGCAGAGTGAGTTTGGGGAGAAATTGGAACCGGCCGGCGAGTCCACCCTTTGCTCATTAGACGCCTCTGATCTACAGGTGAAGAAAGGATCCTATGCCCTTACCTTGAATGATGAGTTTGTTGGAGTAGTGAGGGAGTTGGACGAGAAAAGAAACTTCGAATTCCCGTGCCGCTTTTATCGTAAAGGCAGCAACACCTTGAGAGTCAAAAATGTCATCAGTCAGGGGGGATCGGTGATTGAGAACCTCAAAGATTTCAAACTTGAGCTCGATGAGCAAGTGCTGGATCAGTCCCATTCATCTTTGCGCTTAAACAGTATGGTGGTGTTTAAGTTTTTGCGATAAAAAAAGGGATGAGTTGCCTCATCCCTTCCGTATTAAAAAATCAAAATAAAATTACTGTTTCTTCGGCTCTGTCACTGGAGCTGCAGATGCTGCAGGAGCAGTCGTTGCTGGAGCAGTCGTTGCTGGAGCTACTTCAGTCGCAGGTACAGTGCCACCCTTGTTCTCAAGCGCTTGAGCATCAGAATTTAGAGGAGCTGCCACTGGTGCTTCGTTATCAAAAAGTGAACGTTTGGATTCACGCGATTTGATGGTCGTAAGAACGATGGAGTTAACCATAAAGCCGATGGCCAGAACGGTTGTCGTTTTAGTCAGGAAGTTACCCTTTGCAGAGCTAGAGAAAACAGCTTGAGAGGCACCGCCACCCATAACTGCACCCATTTCAGCACCTTTTCCGAACTGAAGAAGAACTGTCACAACCAAAAGAATACAAATAACAACGTGTAGAGCAATTAAAAATGTAACCATATAAACTTATCTCCCAATGAATCCAAATATTTTTAGCAATAATTTCGCTGCCTTGCAAATCAATAAATAAGGTTGCCTTTACTTATCTCCACACAGCGCCAAAAAGTCTTTCGATTTCAGACTGGCCCCGCCGACTAATCCACCATCGATATCCTTCTGGCCCAATAATTCCTCGACGTTATCTGGCTTCACACTCCCACCATATAACAGACGAACTTTCTCACCGAAGCCCGGGAATTTGTTTTTCAGCTCAGCGCGAATGAAGGCATGAACTTCCTGGGCCTGGGCAGGACTAGCGGTTTTGCCGGTACCAATGGCCCAAACTGGTTCATAAGCAATGATGAGGTTTTCGGCATTGGCCTCAGTCATATCATTCAAACCCTGGTGGATCTGATCACCCACGATGGCCAGTGTTTGATTGGATTCTCTTTCTGGTAAAGTTTCGCCCACACAGTAGATAACTTTCAAACCCTCTTTGAGTGACGTCTTGATCTTTGCATTTAAAAGAGGATTATTTTCTTTGAAATACTGACGTCGTTCAGAGTGACCTAAGATCACAAAATGGGTTCCTAGTTCTTTTAAGTTTTTCGGTGAAAGCTCACCAGTGTAAGCACCACTTAAATGCTCGGAGCAGTTTTGTGCTCCGGCAAAAACACCTTTGCGGGCACCTTCTTGAATAGCAAACGCCAGATGAATTGCCTGAGGCGCAATCCAGGCTTCACGCTTATTGGTATAACCAAGAAGAAACTCTTTATAGAACTCGATCACTTCGTGAGCGTTCTTGTTCATCTTCCAGTTTGCAACGAGAAGCTTATTCATGGATTAAACTCCCATCTTCAGTGCTTGCACACCTGGTAGCTCACCTTTTTCGATGTACTCAAGGCTTGCTCCACCACCGGTAGATACGTGAGAAAATTTATCCGCTTCACCCGACTCCTGAACCGCTGCGACTGAATCACCGCCGCCAACAACAGAGAAAGCTTTGGTGGATGCGATAGCGTGAGCAATGGACATCGTGCCTTTGGCGAAGTTTTTATTTTCAAAGAGTCCCATCGGGCCATTCCAGAAAATGGTTTTCGCCGTTTTGATATGATCAGTATAAGACTGGATGGTGAGTGGACCGATATCAAGTCCCATCATCTCAGCTGGAATGGAAACTCCTGGAGCTGGAACCGGAGTTCCTTCCAGAGATTCAGCGGCTACGTGATCTTTTGGCAGTTGAATCTTGCCACCTTTATCAGCTGCCAGCAGTTGTTTTGCCAAAGCCACATCTTCATCTGAGCAAAGAGATTTTCCAACGATAGCACCTTTGGCTTTCAGGAACGGATAGGCCATAGCGCCACCGATGAGTAGCGTATCAACCAGCACCATCATTTTTTCGATGGTTTTAATTTTATCAGAAACCTTGGCACCACCGATGATGGCCACGAAAGGTTTGGCTGGTTTTTCTAAAAGAGATGATAGTGAATCAATTTCTTTTTTCATTAAAAGACCGGCGTAAGCACGATTCTTAAAGAAAGCATTGATCGCGTGGGTAGAAGAGTGCTTACGGTGAGCAGCCCCGAAAGCATCATTGATATACACATCTCCGTATTGAGCGAGCTTTTCGGCAAGTTCCATATCATTTTTTTCTTCACCGGCGATGAAGCGAATGTTTTCCAGGAGAACTAGTTTAGTCTCAGGAAGGCTCAAAAGGTTCTTAACACCATTATCAATCGCTGATTCAGACAGAATGACGTCCGTGCCGAGTTTAGAGGCCAGGTACTCAGCCACTGGTTCCAGTGAGTATTTCGGATTTACTTGTCCATCCGGACGACCTAAGTGCGAAATCATCGTTAATTTCGTGGCACCTTTTTCAAGGATCATGCGAATCGTAGGAATCGCCTGATCGATCCGGCTTGTGTCCGTGATCTTTCGAGGTTCGGTCTTGGTCAAAGGTACGTTGAAGTCAAAGCGAGCAATGACTTTTTTCCCTTTGAGGTCAGCGTCCTGGATAGATTTAAGTTGCATGGTGAAGCTCCGTTATTTTTTATTAAAGTTTCTGTCCAACGTAGTTAGCAAGATCCAGCACTCTGTTAGAGAAACCAACTTCGTTATCATACCAGCTCACAACTTTTGCTGTGTTACCGATAACGTTAGTGAGTTTTGAATCCAGGTATGAAGACTCAGTTGAACCCATGAAATCCATTGATACAAGTTCTTCAGAGGTATAACCAAGGATCCCTTTCAGGGGACCTTCTGCTGCTTTTTTGAAAGCATCGTTAATCTCTTGTTTCGTGGCTTTCTTCTCAAGCACGACTGTCAGATCCACCATGGAAACATCTGGTGTAGGAACGCGAACTGCGTAACCATCAAGCTTGCCTAGAACTTCCGGAATAACTTCGCCCAGAGCTTTTGCAGCACCAGTTGAAGTGGGAATCATTGAAAGAGCAGCGGCACGGGCACGACGAAGATCATCGTGAGCGTTATCCAGAAGATTCTGGTCTGAAGTATAAGCATGCACAGTTGTCATAAGACCATTCACGATACCAAAATTCTCGATCAGAACTAGGCGTTCCCGCCCCTGCGTCAGCAGGCGCGCCTGCGGGGGAAGAGCCTTTTAGTTTACCGAAAAGATTTTTTACGCTCTTTGATAAGGCTGAAAAATTAACT
>JBEIEO010000168.1:0-6625 GCA_040382895.1 Halobacteriovoraceae bacterium | reverse complement strand
GGAGATGGTCGTTTCAGCAGGAGAAAAAAGGACATTGGTATCAAAACCTGTTTCCAGGTTGGCATTGGCCGATGAGATGTTTTCCTGAGCAGCTCAAGCGCCGCGGTTAAGCCTGCAGGTCCGGCGCCAAGGATGACGATGTCTTTGGATGTATTTCCCATGAAATTATCTTACGCTACCTTTAACGATTGGAGCAATGAGCAGGAGAGACCAAAAACTCTCCCAAGGACTGCCCTTTGATATTCTCATAGCGATAGATGATGCCGGCCTGAAGATTCTGCAAAATGTTTTTTTGATGGGCATTCTGGCACACGCTTGAAAGGACCTGGTTTTTTACTTTCGGTAAGGCCCAGCTCGATTCACTCAAGGTTGCATCCACAAGGAAGTGATAAACCACATGATTATTTTCAATCGTTGTTTGTCGCAATTTCGTGACGGCATCATAGACTTCAGGCAATGACTGGTTAAGCTTGCGGGAGTATTGCTCGAGTGTTTGAGGGGATTGAGCAAGAGCGGTAAAAGATAACAAATAATAAAGTAATTTGAGCATTCTTTATTATAGCTCTTATAATGGAAAAGGTTGATGGGTAAAAACTTGATCAGACTACTACGGAGTCAGCAGTGAAGTATTTTTTTGTTTCAATTTTGTTGGCAGTCAGATGTTCTACACGGGAGCCGAGTCCAAATGCTTCTCAAAAAAATCTAAGAAAAAGCTTTTCTCGAGATAAATCGCTGGCCGAACAATACAATGATTTCATGCTGACTTTTCCCGCTGAAGATAAAGTGGCTTCGTGTAAGAGCATCAATTTTCGTTCGGACCGACGATTAAGACGTAATCAAAAGAACCTATTTCTCAATAACCCGCAAATGGCGATACCCAATTACAACGGCATATATCTTTTGTTGGAAAATCCCATCTCTTTGGGATCAGAGTGGTTCGTGGTGAATTGTAAGTCTGGTAGATTAGAGAGTGTTTTCCCTATTGCCGGAGACATTATCTTCCGTCCGGAATCACGCCTTATCGTCACAAAAAGATTTGGGGACTTTGACACTCTTAAAACGTTCAAGGAAACTGCGTTTGGTCTTCCTGAGGTTTATGAATGGGTTAACCGGAAATGGTTAAAGCACGACAATCCTATCCAAAGCAAATAAAAGACCCGCTCTTAATGCGGGTCTTGATCAATTGATTAAACGTCTCGGTATTTTTCCCAACGGTTGCAGTATTCAACGTTATCACAAACATAAGAAGTGTCCCAATCTTCACAGTAACTATTGCCTTCTGAATCATAATCGTAATCTGAGCAGTACGACTCTTCACCACAGACTTCATTCATCTCACCTTCAGCGCATCGGTGCTCTAGATTCCAGACTAGTTGGTAAACGATTAGGGCACCAACGATCAGGATACCGCTAATGACCGCAGCGTATGCCGCACCACCGGTCCAGCTCGCTCCTTGGTTACCGAACTTATCCATATTATCCTGAAGGGCTTTTGCGAGATTCTGAGCTGAAGAGCCACCTTTGGACTGTAATGCAGCTGAGGCTTTAATGTTGGCCAATTGTTTCTGATCCACCACACGGGTTTCGATGTAGCGCATGACTTCTGCATCCGAAAGGCCTTCTTGATAGAGAGCTTCCAGCTTTTCGGCAAACTTTTTAGTGAACTGTTCCGCTTTAGCGCGATCTTTCTGATCCCACTCAACCACCATGTCGTATTCAAACTCATTCATGGCAGCTTGAAGACCTTCACGAACGTTAGTTACGGCAAAGGCTTGTGTGGTAAAACAAAAAATTAAAATCCAGGTTAAAAATTTCATATGGTTTTCTCCCAATCTCTTAGTTTTTATTCGTAGATGCATGGATAAGGAATATCATTCGGGTGATACTCCGGGTTCGGACATTTATCATCACGGGCAGTAATGATTAGAACCACGATCTCAGCAACCGCAAGAAAGATCAGGCCACCGATGAGAAGTTCTTTTGCTGTCCAGCTTGAGCCTTGCATATAAATTTGCCTGGAGCTATCCTCCAGCAACTGCTGAACGCGCTCCAGATTGAGATTTCCATTCTTGTCTTCCAGAACCGCAAAGGCTGTCTCGTCGATCTGAAGATCGCGGGTATTTTCTTTAATGAAAGCTTTAAGATCTTTTGCCGAAAAATTTTGCTCTTCTACCAGACCTTTCAGTTCCTTGGAAAACTGCGCCTGATAAATAGCTAACTGAGCTTTGTCCTGCTGATCCCATTCCACTGTGACAGCGTAACGGTACTCATCCAGGATCGTTTTCAGATTATCCTTAGGTCCTGCCCAGGCAACACTTTGTAGAAACACAACAGACAATAGAAATACACTGAGTAACTTCATGATTGACTCTCCTTATGGTCATGGCGAGCGCAATTTATTCAATCTAGAGGTTAAAAAGCAAATTTCCGTTTATGTTGTAAGACGAAAATAGATGGTCCAAAAAAATTAGTATCAAGTTGCTACTGAATTGGAGTCAATCTGCCACCGAAAAACAAATTTGCGAAGTGTCAAAGTCTGTTGCCTATGATAAAGTCTTTGCATGAAGTATTTCAAACTCGGTTTTCTTTCCGTTCTTCCCATCATCTCTGGAATCATTCCTTTTGGCGCTGTCATGGGCTCAGCTTTCTCTGAAGCAAAACTCAGTTTTTTTCAAGCAATGTTGATGAATACTTCTGTTTATGCCGGTGCAGCTCAGCTTGCGACCACTGATCTGATGAAAATGAACACAGCAGTTCTGGTTGTCGTCACGACTGGTCTGATTATCAATATGCGATTTCTTTTGTATAGCGCGGCCATGGCGCCCTATGTGGAAAATGCCAGTCTCTTGGCAAAATTTCTGACGGCCTTTACGCTTACTGATCAGAGTTATGCCACCATGACGACTAATCAGGAGAAATTTCATTCAAATACCCAAGCCACGGAATTTTATCTGGGAACTGCCGCCTGTATGTTTACCACCTGGAGCTCATCAGTTATTGCAGGTTTTATTTTTGGTAACTTCGCCCCTCAGTGGCTTTCATTAGACTATGCTGTCCCTTTGAGTTTTGTGGCACTCTTGATGCCTTCTCTCAAAACCAACGCTCATAAAGTTATCGCCATTTGCAGCTCCTTATTTTCCCTGATGCTGCATGGACTGCCGATGAAATTAGGTTTAATCGTGACCACCTTGATCTCCATCACACTCGCCTGGTTATGGATCAACCGAAAGAAGACGACATGATTGAATCAAACTATTTTTTTCTCAACGTCTTTTTACTGGCCACTGGAACGCTGATGATCCGTGGATGCTTCATCGCCCTCTCTTCACGCATGAAAATCAATCCCAGCGTAAGGGATCTTTTCACGTTCATTCCTGCAGCCATTTTTCCCGCCTTAATTATGCCCGGCACCTTTTTTCATTTTGGAACGGTAGACTGGCTCATGGGGAAAGAGCGGTTTGTCGTCTTAATGCTGGCCGCAGTCTTCGGGTATTTCATTCGTCACACACTGGCGGTGATTGTCTTCGGATTAGGTCTGCTATTTCTCCTCACTTCATTGTCATAAATGTGTTACAGTTAAGGCATGAAAAATAACGGAATCATTCTCGCCATTGGCGCCTTTGTTCTTACTCTCGGAATCTTTCTTTTCTTCTACTATGGAAGCAGCGGAAGTTCAGTGGCCGTTTTACAATTCAAAAATCCGGTGAAGATCGAAGCTCAAGGAGAACTCGCCTATTCATTAGACAACGTCGATGGCAGTGCCAAAGATTTAACCTTCCGCTGTAATCCAAAAACCGGTGAGGGCTACTTCTCACTAAAATCTAAAAACTACACATGGGTCTCAAGCCACTGCCAGGACATGGTGGGGGCCGTAACGGAAATCGAGGAAGGCAAACAACCGGTAGCAATACTGAAGCTTTCAGAGTCCAACAACAAAGTCTTCTATCAGGTGCAACGAAATCAGGATCTTAAATAACATAACCCCTTAAAATTCTAAAGAGCACTAAAGCCCGAGAATTATTGTCCGATAAGATAGCATGAAGAATTTTATCATGCTGGCGATGCTATTGAGCTCATTCTCCCTTCTGGCCCAGATCCGAACTGGCGGTGGCACGGTGGATTCTGAAACTGAAGGTGGAAGTGCACCATCAGAAATTTCCTACATCATTCGCCATTACACCGTTCACCTAAAAGACCGGGAGAAATTCTGTCGCTCTCAAGGCATGAAGTACCTCAACATCGATCCGGATCTCATGCAGGTTTATCTGAAGCTATCGGTATTAAAAAATACCTTTGTTGCCGACAATCAATGTGCTGACAGTAAGGCCTACTTCCAATGCCTTAGTGATAAAGAAGCTAAGAAGAAACTAGAAGTGCTTCTCAAAGATAAGCGAACTCTTGGATACATGAAAGAAACTTACGGCGTAGATAAAAAAGAAGCCCATGAGATTCTGAAATTCTTCAAAGATCTCAGCAAAGGGTGCCCTGGAGAAACTTGCAAACAGTAAAATGTAAAATCTTCGATCAGGTACTTAAAGAGCTGAATGAACGTCCTGGCCGGTTAGAAAAATGGCTGGAAGATCATCGGCTGACCTCCGTCGAGAAGAAAATCCTTATTGGTCACTCCTGGATCAGAAATAATCTTAACCAGAAAGTTCTGGATGAGATCCCCCTTCTTCCTAAGAGCGAAATGAATTTCGTAGAGGCCCATCGCTTACTTTTAATAGGCATTGCCTCAAACAATCTTTCTTACTTTGATCAGGCGAAGCAATACCTGGAAGCTTCCACCAAAGCTTTCTCAGACCTGGGTCTTCACTATTATCGGTTCATCGGTCATTTCAATCTGTTTCTTCACGCCAGTAACAAAGTTGATTTCAGGGCCATGAGACATCACCTTGAGATCATGCGGACCATTCCGCAGGAAATATCGGTTCAGAACCTGCGCCTCATGCGATGTGAGTTTATTTTCGCCGATGAAACGAATCAGACCGAAACGGCACTAAAGTGGCTTAAAGATGTTGAATCCCAGAAAGAGTTTATGCCAGAGTCAGATAAGATATCCCATCTTGTGAGTGAGTTCATGTTCCGGGTGAAACAGGAAGATTTAACCGTGGCCCGGGAAGTTTTGGAACAGATGAAGAAGCATCGAAAGTTCCATCTTTCAGAAAACTTCAACTACATGAAAAAGCTCTTGGAGCATTTGACTGAAAACAAACCGATTTATGCATACGCCACGGATTTTGAGCAAGTTCCTCTGCTCTTTCATCAGGTGCAACTCATTCAGTCTCTTGAGGCCCTGGAAAAAGAAACTGCCCACGAACACTGGAAGGCTCTACAGAAGATGATGCCGGATGTTTATGCTGAGCCTTTTGAATACAAAGGGACGAAGTGTCTTTTTTCGCTGGCGCTACAAAAGCATGTCAAACCGAAAGAAGTCCCCGTTATAGAGATCGGGGCTAAAGATACGAAGGTAGAACAACTCATCAGTATTCTTCAGGCGCATCCCGCCGGCTTAAAAAAAGCGCATTTATACGAATTGTTGTGGGGAGAAGTTCCAGAGTCAAAGAATGATTTAAAGCGCCTCGTACGTCTGGTATACAAGGCGCGACAGGTTCATCAACTAGAGATCCAGACTCGCAAGGGCTCCTACTTTGTCGAAGTTGCGCGAAAAAAACTGGCGGTCTAATTTACTGGCTTTTTCTTTTTCTTTCCGCCGAAGACGTCTATCCCAATACCGAAAGTCACCGGTGTCGAAACAAGATCGTAGTTTACAGTTCCGTCAAAGAATCCATGATTCATCTTTGAGTAGATAACCTTGGAATCGATGAACATGGATACTTTTCCTTTCTGATATTCCAGCCTTCCACCCAGAGAAGCATTATAGCCCTGAACACCCAGACGATCGTAGTGATCATCCCAGCGCTGGCCACGGACGATGTGAACCGAACGGGCAAGTCCTGTGTTCACCCCCACATCAAAGCGCGGGATAAAGGTCAGACGTCCGAACTTGGGAGCTTCAAAAATTTCAATCATCCGTCCGTACCCGACTTGTGTAACAAGATTCATGTGAGTGTTACCCAGATAGATCATGCCATATCCTTCAGGGATGACCTGGCTAAAGCTATCGCTTTCATGGATATCGGAAAATTCCGTTGGCGTTTCACCTTCGATTTCTGTGCGCTTGTACAAAATACTCTTCAGGTACTTCGGGTGAAAAATAGTCAGATAGAAGACGTTATTTTTCTTTTCCATCGAAAAGGTAAACGTGTTGGTAGGCTCATCGATCCACTTGAAGGCGTTCTCAAATTTTCCCCAATTGGACGGATTATAATGGTGAGCCGAAGTGCGCTCGTGCATCTCAACATCTTTTACAACGACGTTCCCAAAGCCTGACTTAATGTGCAGATCAGTCGGGAGGTAGTCGGTTCGCGAGAATCCAAAGTGGAAGCGAAACTTCCAGGTTTTATTCTCATCATCTTTTTTCTCTAGTTCCATGGTAGGGACTTTTTCACAGTCCAGATCAGGAAACTGCTTCTCCAGAACTTCCCGGCAGTGATTGGCCATGTCGATGTCCATGGTCTTAACACCTTCCTGGGCACTCACTGTATTACTTAATCCAGAGAGC
>JBEIEO010000167.1:0-6659 GCA_040382895.1 Halobacteriovoraceae bacterium | reverse complement strand
CCATTCTCAAAGTTTACCCCTGGACCATTATGTCCTTTTAGTTTCACGGTCATCTGTACATTTTATAGATGAGTGATATTGGCGATATATTTATTGATACACTCTTCATCGCCATCAACAATCTGATCACCATCGCGGTCACGGATATCCTTTCCGGAAGGCTCTATGTGTTGACCACAAGCAGTCACTAAGAATAAAAATATCAAGCATTTCATATTAGTTCCCCATCACAATTTGATGCATGAGATTTTTCACGTCACTCATGCCCCAGAAAATAACTTTGCGCTCTTTCATCGGAGTCATCGCTTGAGCCTTTTTATTGGCATCTGCCAAAAAGGATTCAAGGTTAGAAAGCATAGCAAGGAAGATCTTTTCATCGCGTGAATCCATGGCAACTTTTTGAAAGCGAAAAACGCGACCTGTTTTCTGTTCTACTACTGCTTCCATCATTTCCAGCGATTCAGCTAGTTTCGCATCTGAGCCGTTAATCTCTTCCATCATTAGAGGGGAGATATCCTCTGCGATTCGATACCTTACTCCGTCAGTTCTTATTAAAGAGCGTATAACCAAGGCCTGTAGAATATTGAAGCAAACATTTTCGTGGAGACCAGTTTGTAACTGGATCTCCTCATAGGTCATCTGATTTCTTCCAATGCTTTCTAAAACGATTCTTTCTAGTGAAGATAAACCTTTCATATATTTCCCCTTAAGCAATAATGGCTGATTCATAATTTGATCCCACGTAAAGTCTTGAGTAAGCGCGGGCAGAGACTTTACGTGTGATGTATTCGGCGACTTTACTTAGCTCCTCATTCGTTAAAATGCAGGAAGCCTCTTCAACGACAGAGTTAAGACGAGCGAAGCTTGGATTCTCAGCGATTTTATCGTTGATAGCTTTCTCGAAGGCCTCAAGTTCTCCGACTTTCATGGTTTTGCCATTGTAGAGACGGAAAACACGGGTGATCTGGATGCTCGTGCGAGCAGAGATTTCACGAAGTGTTTCGTTGGGGAAGAGTTGGCGATACCGTTGAAGAGTCTTTTGCTGTAAAGTCATGATTTGCTCCTTGTTGTTCAAGTTGCAAACCATAAAGCAAAGTCAGTGCCAACTATAACTGGAGCTGATGTTCCTGCAGAATTCGGTAGAAAGCTGAGGTTGAGATTTTAAGCTCTTTAATACAAGCCGTGATTTTTCCATTGTTACGTTTCATGGACTCTTCAACCGCTTTCTTTTCAAGATTAGCGATAAGAGATCTTAACCCATGGGCGAGAATGTAATCATCTAAATTATCAGCTGCTGGGAGCGATTTTTGGGTCACAGAATTGATTAAACTTTTCCTTACTAAGGCAGCATCTACAATACCGGAAGCGCTCTGTGAAAATCTCTCACAAGCCTTCGAAAGTTCACGAATATTACCTTGCCACTGATGTTTTTTTAAGAGCTCCAGCGCCTCGGGCTTTACCACAAAACGACGAGCCGATTTCTTCTGAAAGTGCTTTAGTAACAGTTCAATATCCCCAGCTCTCTGAGCAAGAGGTTTAAGATGCAAATTGAATCCATTCAGACGGAAGTAGAGGTCTTCCCGGAATTCTTTTCTAACGATCTTTTCATGAATGTTTTCACAGGTAGCCGAAATAAGAGTGAAATCACATTTAATCGGAGTTGAAGAACCCACTGGGAAAAAGGTTTTTTCATCCAGGGCCTTCAGTAATTTCTGCTGCATGGCCAGCGGCATGGTTGCCACTTCATCCAAAAATAATGTTCCGCCATTGGCGAGTTTAAGTTTTCCATCTTTCTTCTGATCGGCTCCGGTGAATGAGCCTTTTTCGTGTCCAAAAAGTTCAGATTCCAGAAGATTTTCAGCAACTTCAGAACAGTTCAGGTGGATCATAGGTGCTTCAGGATGAGTGATATCATGAATAAGTTTACCCAATAGACTCTTTCCGGTTCCGGTGGGGCCTGAGATAAACACATTTTGAAACTTCAGATTCATATCGCACAGGCGCCGAAGATCCTGAATGGTTTCATCATCTTGAGTAATGAATTCTTCAGTAAGGAAGGTCTCAAAGCGAGCATTTTTTGATTGCAGGAATTTATTTATATAATTTGGTAATTGCTCTCTCAAACGATATTTCGAAAGGAAGTGAGAAGCACCAAGGGTGTAAGCTTTCTCAATTATTTCTTCGTTTTCATAGGAGCTAACGACAATACAGTATGCTCTTTTACGAATAATGGTCGGGATGAGATCCACGCCTGAGCCATTTCCCAGCTCAATATCAGTCAGGACCAGATCATAGTGACCCTCATTAAGCAGGGATAGTGCCGTTGCTGTATCCGCTGCTTCATCGATCAGACCATAGGGATGCAATATTTCCCGCAGGTTAAGCCGCGCGTATTTGTCGTCTTCAATAATTAGAATACTTAGTTTTGATTTCATGTTCACGAAGGTTTATTCTAGGTTTATTCCGATTTCAAATACTGGATTCGGAATCCGAATATTTTACATGGAAGTTTATGCGAATCATCCTCAGTACCAGTACCCAAGAAGCCGTAGCTACCGTTGTTACCCATATTTTAGATAAGATCAGCTCCCATCCTTCTTCAGTCATTGGTCTAGCCACCGGGCGGACCATGGAACCGGTTTACGACCTCTGGGTAAAAACGGCTATCGAGCAAAAGCTTGATCTTGATAAATGCTTTTTCTTCATGCTGGATGAGTACCTGGGTATTTCTCAAGATCACCCTTCCAGCTTTAAGAGCTATATTGATAAGCGCCTGATCCAACCTTTGGGTCTTCATTATGATCAGTTTGCTTTCCCTCCAGTTCAGCTGGTGAAGGAAGGTAGAGCAGGTGAGCATTATGAGGAACTGATCCAGCAGGCAAGTGGTATTGACCTTCAGCTGCTAGGCTTAGGGGTGAATGGTCACATTGGGTTTAATGAACCTGGTTCTGAAAAAGCATCTCGAACCAGAGTGGTAGAGCTAACTCATGAAACCCGTCAGGCCAATCAAAGCCACTTTGGAGCAGGTACTATGCCTACTCAAGCTTTGAGTATGGGGATCGGTAGTATTATGGAGGCCCGGGAATTGGTGATGCTTGCCACAGGTAAATCTAAATCAGATGCCATTAAATATTTAGTGAATCATCATGATGATGATTCTTGCCCTGCGACTTATCTAAAGTCACATCCTCATTTTACTTTAGTTCTGGATCCTGAAGCCGCATCTAAGATCTCATTAAAGATCTGAGCCAGATCGGCGAAGGTTGTTAAGAAAGGAGTCGATAGCTTGGCATCGGTGAATTTTTTATTCTTAAAAATCTGAAGCCTGTAAATAACACCAAAAGGCATAGACGGAACTTCTGCACCGACCTGAGTGATGATCTCTCCACCTCTTCGGACATTATCCATCATCCACGCAGGTAAGCGCAGGTGATAAGGATTGCGGGTAATTTCACCTTGATGAAACTCTAATGCTTTCATCTGGCAGGCCACAATCTCAAGCGGCACTTCGATCAGACAATTTGGTTTTTCCTGAGCACCCCAAAATTCTGTCCATGCGACGAGGCACTTAAGCTTAGTTGTCTTGAGCACTTTCTCCAGTAGCTTTCCGGTTTTGATATGAGTCGGGTGATGATCTTTAATGTGAGGAGCGAGAATCAGCTGAGGTTGATACTTTTCAATCAGCACTTTGAGCTCTTTAGCTTTCTTAGTCCAGTCTTCACTCAAGACATCCAGATCCATTTCTAGTGATTCACAAGCTTGTCCCAATTCTTTGAGGCGAGCTTTTTGGCGATCTTTCTTGGAACCTAACGTAACCGCCACATTGATGATGTGAGCGTTGTTTTCGAGCATCAATCTTAATGCCAGAGAACCAATGATGCATTCGTCATCCGGATGAGGAGATATGATCATTACGATATAAGGGGTTTGAGTTTTTTCGATTAATGGATGGCAAGGAAAAGGGGAGCTGATCGTTTGAAGGTAATGGGTGAAATCCATCTCACCGGCCTTCATTAGAATCTCGTCAGCGTAGTTAGCACGTAACAAAACGCTATTAAGATCAAAACTGATCGAATCATAAAGCCCCTCAAAGTGTGTCTTAAGAACAATCTAGCAATTCTTGCGAAACAACGTCTAGGGGGCCTATATCATTACGCTCGAGTCAATTGAGTTTCAATTAGTTACGTTTGTAATCATCCTGTAGTCGCACAATGTCATCTTCACCCAAGTAACTTCCTACCTGAGCTTCAATCAAAATGAGGTCTACATTTTGATTATTCGCCAGCCGGTGCTTAGCCTCTTTTGGGATATAGGTTGATTCGTTGGCCTTAAGGTCAACTGTCTTATCGTCTACAGTGACAGTGGCAATTCCACTCACCACGATCCAGTGTTCTGATCGGTGATGATGATACTGAAGGGATAACTTTGCACCTGGTCTGACTGTGATCTGTTTTACTTTGTAGCCTGGATTTTCTTCCAGGATAGTGTAGGTACCCCAAGGTCTGTGAGCTGTGGTGTGAATATTCGTCATTTCTGGATTGAGATTTTTAACTTCCGCTACCAGCTCTTTTACTTTCTGGGTTGATCCTTTCTTGGCGATCACAATTGCATCTGTCGTATCAACAATCATCATGTCCTCTACATCAATGGTGGAGATGAGACGTTTAGAGCCAATCACCAGATTATTTTTTGATCCCAGGTGGATGACGTTCTCACATTTTGTATTTCCCTCAGTATCTTTTGGAAGAGCATCGTAAAGAGCATCAAATGATCCCACATCACTCCAGCCAATATCAGCAGGAATGACTTTCACTTTTTGAGACTTTTCCATGACAGCGTAGTCAATACTCTCAGAGCGGATCGCCTTCATATCTTCCATGCTCACACGGAGAGTGGAGTCTTTTTTAGCACCATGAAAGGCTTGCAGACTGCTCTCATATACATCAGGAGCAAATTTCTTCAGTTCATCCAGGAATATGCTAGCCTTGAAGCAGAACATCCCACTGTTCCAATAGAAGTTTCCGGCCTGTATGTATGACTTAGCTGTTTCCAGCGATGGCTTTTCTTTAAAAGATTTCACATCAAAGCCACTCGCTTCAATGTAACCGTAACCTGTTTCCGGATAAGTGGGTTTAATTCCAAACGTCACAAGATTATTCTGAGAAGCCATTTCTATGGCCTGAGAGAGAACTTTTTCATAAGAAGATTGATTCAAAATCAAATGATCAGAAGGAACGATGAGAAGAATCTCATCTGGTTTTGCTGCAAGAGCGGCCAGTGCAATCGCAGGAGCAGTATTTCTTCCCACTGGCTCCAGGATGAATTGAAACTTACGATTAAGTTTTAATTGCTCCAGTTGATCCAGACCCATAAAGTATTGTTCCTGATTAATCACAACGCTGATGGAGTCGGAAACCGAGATATTGCGCTTCAATGTTTTTTGGAAAAGTGATTCGTCCCCGAAAAGCTGGGAAAACTGTTTAGGAAATAGCGAGCGGGATACTGGCCAGAGACGAGTACCAGATCCACCGCAGAGGATAACCAATTGCATAGAATTCTCCTGAGGAGAATATACTAGCTGTAAACCCAGGTTTAGGAAATACCCAGAGCGATCGAAGCGACAGTAAAGTAGATAAGGAGACCAGTAATATCCACAATGGTGGTAATGGCCGGACTTGCCACGACTGCTGGATCACCACCCATTCGGCGCACAATGAGCGGCAAACCAGCTCCAATCACCGCCGAGGTTATGACCTGAATCGCGATAGCCAGGGAAATCGTGAAAGCGATGTATCCCATAGTGAAATTACTCGGAAGAACGGCATGAAATGAGAGAAAGGCAATTTTAAAATACGTGAGTAAAGCGACGGAGAGTGAAAGCATTAAAGAAATTTTTGTTTCTTTGAAAACGATTCTTAGCCAGTCATGATCCTGAACTTCACCCAAAGATAGAGAGCGGATGACTACTGTAGCCGCTTGAGAACCAGTGTTTCCACCTGTTGCTGCCATCATAGGCATATACATAGCAAGAATAATGAAATTTTCCAGAACACCCTGGTACTCATTGATGATCATGCCTGAAAGAATTCCAATTGCTGCAAGAGAAACCAACCACACCACACGTTTTTTGAAGTGATGAAATGAAGAAGTATTTAGATACTCGTCGTCATTGGCGGAGGTCATGATACCCCCGAATTTCTCAAAGTCTTCGGCTTGTTCAGCACGGATAACGTCGATGGCCTCTTCGTGAGAGACTACGCCTACTAGCTGATTAAGTGAGTTCAGAACCGGAAGTGCGACAAGGTCATATTTTTCAATTTTCTGGGCCACTGACTCACGGTCTTCGTTTACTTCTGCGTAAACGAAAAACTCATTGAGCATCTCCATGACCTTATCTTTCGGATCATGCATGACGAGATCTTTAAGAGTCACCAGGCCCTTCATCACCATAGAATGATCTACGACGTAGATGTAATAGATCATGTCTTTGGAGGGAGCATCCTTGCGGATTTTGCCCAAAGCCTCGTACGCCGTCATATCCGCAAAGATGGTGGCAAAATCCGTGGTCATAATACCGCCCGCCGTTTCCGGAGGGTAGGCTGATAGGATGATAACGTCTTCTCTGACTTTTTTATCTAGGTAAGGAAGAAGCTCAATAT
>JBEIEO010000166.1:0-6768 GCA_040382895.1 Halobacteriovoraceae bacterium | reverse complement strand
GCTTTTTTATGGCTTAAAACTGTTGAGTCAAAATTTGATTTTGTGATCGTAGATTTGCCAGATCCGAGTAACTTTTCTGTGGGTAAACTCTATACCAATTCATTCTATCGTCAATTATATAAAGTTTTAAACATTGATGGACTTGTTGTTGTTCAAAGTACTTCCCCCTATGTGGCAAAAAAATCCTTTTGGTGTGTGGAAGCAACGTTAAAATCAGTAGGTTTTAAAACGACACCTTATCATGTTTTTGTTCCTTCTTTCGGAGACTGGGGTTACATTCTTGCCCATCATAAAGACTTTATAAAACCAGAAAATTTCCCGGCAAATCTCCGGTTCATGAGTACTGATGTTTTAGATAGTATGCTGGTTTTCCCAAAAGATATGTTGGTTTCTAATGCTCCCGTGAACAAACTCAATAATCAAATTCTTGTGCGCTTTTTTGAGGAAGAATGGTCGGAGTATGTCCATTAAACTGCATCGAAGAGAATTTCTCAAATTAAGTCTTTTAGGTTCAGGTGTCCTCCTTGGCGCAGTGACTTTTTTCTCCAAACTCAAAAAAAATCCCGCGCTCTCCATTAAAGGATCACTCGTAGGAGCTAATGCCAAGATCGGGCATCTTATGCGGTTTGGTAGTTTTTTATCTCCCACCGAGAGCATAAAAGTTGATACAGTAATTGTTGGGGGCGGTATTGCCGGACTTTCGTCGGCCTGGTGGTTGCAAAAGCATAAGTATGACAACTACCTTCTCTTAGAACTTGATCAACAGGTTGGAGGTAATTCTCAGTCGGGTCAAAATGATAAAGGCCTCTATCCCTGGGGTGCCCATTATGTACCAATCCCGGGCGATGACGCTCAGTATGTATTAGAGTTATTCAAAGAACTTGGCATTATCACGGGAGAAATGAATGGATCTCCTGTTTATAATGAATTTTACTTATGTGCCGATCCTCATGAACGACTCTTCTTTCAAGGTTCTTGGCGTGATGGCGTCGTTCCCGGTCACGGAATTTCAGATGATGATAAGGCTCAATTCAAAAACTTCTTTTCTTCCATGGAAGAATTTAAAACTAAAATTGGTAAAGACGGAAAGCGGATTTTTAACATCCCTTTGGATTTAAGTTCGTCTGATGAGCAATGGCGTAAGTTGGATCGTATTTCCATGGCAGATTTTATGAATCAAAAGAAGTTGGACTCCAAACCTTTGCGCTGGTATGTGAATTATTGCTGCAAGGATGATTACGGTCAGACCATAGACAATGTTTCTGCTTGGGCGGCAATTCACTACTTTGCTTCTCGGGCCGGTCGTGCCCATAATTCTGATCCTCAAACGGTAATTACTTGGCCTGAAGGAAATGGTTGGTTAGTTAAAAAACTCAAAGAATTTTCTCGAGGCAAAATTCTTACCAACTCACTGGCGTATAGTATTACACAAAAAAATAATTCCCCAGATGTTTTAGTTGATTACCATGACACTAAAACTGGAAAGACGAAGAGAATTATTGCTAAGAATGTTATCTACGCTGGCCCGCGCTACACGGCAAAGTATGTTCTCAAACATGAGTCTCAAAAACTTTTTGAAAAAGAATTACCTTATGCACCTTGGGTTACTGCCAATATTACTCTCACTCGGCCACCAGGAGGTAGAGGACAGGATCTCTCATGGGATAATGTGAGTTACTATTCTCCTTCTTTAGGTTACATAGTTTCTAATCATCAGGAATTGAGATCCGTACCGAAAGAAACTATTATTACCTATTATCTACCTCTCACAGATAAAACTCCGAATGAAGAGCGCAGAGACGCATTCACCAAAAACTACGCCTACTGGCAAAAGTTAATCTTAGCCGACTTGGAAAAAATGCATCCTGGTATCACTGAAGATATACTTGCATTTGATGTTTGGGTTTGGGGACACGGTCTGGTTAGTCCAGGTATTAATTATCTTTGGTCCGAGGATCGAAAAAAAATGCAAGCTTCACTTGGGAACGTGCATTTTGCTCATACGGATATGAGTGGTATTTCGATTTTCGAAGAAGCCCAATACAGGGGTGTTTTAGCAGCTAAGAAAGTTTTGAGACAAGTATGAGCTGGATTCAAAGTAAAACTTTTGATCTGACTTTCATTCTTTCACCCCCATTCTTAGTCCTTTTGGTATTGTTCTTATTTCCTGAACTTTCTCATGAAAATGCGGAGATGGGTACTTTGAGCTGGATCTTTGTTGTGCTTGGTATTGATGTGGCACACGTTTATGGTTCTCTTTGGCGTACATATTGGCATCAAGAAAATTTTCACCAACACAGGTCAAAGTTTATCATGATCCCCATCGGAGTTTGGGTTGGAGGAGTTGTACTCTACAGCATGAGTGCTAAAATTTTCTGGACGACTGTTGCCTATGTGGCAGTTTTCCATTTTATGCGCCAGCAGTATGGATTTATGCGTCTTTATTCACGACAAGAAAAACAGAGCAAATTCGCAAACAGGCTCGATTTTTGCTTGATACATTTTCTCTGTCTCTATCCGATTATTTTCTGGCATGTGCATTTACCACGTAATTTTTTTTGGATGATAGAAGGAGATTTTCTAGTTGGCCTTCCGAAGATCGTGGAAGAAATAAGTTTTTTTCTCTATCTTTCTCTTATTCTTACTTACTTAGTAAAAGAGATGAGAACTGAGTCTTTCAATGTTCCCAAAAATCTACTTCTCCTAAGTACCGGGCTGTCTTGGTATTTTGGCATGGTTTACTTTAATGGTGATATCGCATTTACCATGACAAATGTTCTGGCCCACGGAATACCTTATATGGCGCTAGTTTGGGCCCATGAGCGTAAAGAATCTTCAAGACTACAAAATTGGTGGGGGCCCTTCGCTTTTCTAGGAGTTTTGCTTCTTTTGGCATACTCAGAAGAAGCACTTTGGGCCGGATTTGTCTGGCGTGAACATTTGAGCGCCTTTGAATTCATGCGAGTGATGCCACAAATCAATGAACAATATCTTTTGGCCATCTTAGTTCCGCTTCTCACACTTCCGCAGGCAACACATTATGTTTTAGATGGTTTTATTTGGAAGCGAAAGCAACAATGAGCTGACAGCTAATAGAGCTGGTTTTGCCTTGCCTCTAAGTTTGATGCTCGATAGACTCGCTTGATTGACGTGACGGTGAGGTCGGAGAATTTAAAGCTTAAGAGTTTCACTAAAAGTTCCTGTCTATTTTTTTGACACTATTGAGAAAAAGTATTGTAAAAATTACCATCTGTATAAGAATGAGCTGAAATGCCCCTAAAATGAAATGGAGCAAAACATTCGACTCCTAGGAATCCTTATGTTGAAACATCTTTCTCTCCAATTGTGTCTTTTACTCCTTCTCGTTTCCTGCGCTAAGAAGGTAAACGAATCCAAGAGTGATAGGAGTATCCAACCTCAAACAGGTGAAACAACTGGCTCCACTCAAGGCGGTAGCGCGGGGGGGGCAACTGGTGGAGATGCTGGCGGCACTAGTGGTGGAAGTACGGGAGATTCCACTGGCGGAAGTTCTGGAGGAACATCAGGTGGGACAAGTGGAGGAAGTTCTGGTGGAACATCTGGCGGGACCACTGGTGGCGCAGAACCTGTTATATCAGTTTTTACAGGTAGCAGCGCTGACGCCCACAATGGTATCAACACCACAGGGTTTGCTGATGCTATTGAATACTCAGAACCTATAAGGATTGATTTTAATCGGTTTAAGAAAGGCAAGTATATAAAGCTCGGAGCTTTGTCCTTAAACAAATTCGAGTTCAGTGTTGGTGCAGAAAAACGTAGAACAGCAAGCCCAGTTGATACTCTAGAGAATGCCTTCGGGAACAAGGTCTATAAGTTCAAAATTGAAAATCCTGTATCTCAAAACGGTAAAAAGGGAATAGACTCAGGGATTGAAACTAATTCGGGCCTCCTTGCACCCATAAAAAAGATCACTGGTATCTGGAAATTTGGTCGTCCCATTTCTTTTTGGGGTGCTAGCCTGATTGACGTCGAATCATCAGCTAAGTCACGAGCTAAGCTTCGCTTGTTCAATTGCCAATCAGCCTTGATAAAAGAGATTCCAGTCGAGTATCCAGGAAAAGAGAATGGCAATAAAGAGATCCATTTTTTAGGATTTGTTTCAGAGGTCGCAAACATTTGCACTGTAACACTGACTGTTGGTGACCATTCTTTGATCGGAGGAGTTACCGATGGAGTCCTACGGGGTATCGCTATTGATGATTTTGTCTTCGGGGAATGACCTATTTTAAAATTTCTTTATTGTTTCCGCCAGATTGGTCGTATTGAAAGGCTTGTTAATTATCCCTTGGGCGAGTTTAAGAATGTCTGCTCTCAGATCTTCCTCAGAAATACCTCCAGTCATGAAGATGAACAATGGTTGGTGAGGCAGATTACTAGAGCGAGTTTTTGAGACAAATTCGAGCCCATTCATTACAGGCATTTGAATATCACTTAACATCAAATCATTTTCTTAAAATTAATTGATAGGCATCAGACGGGTTCTGGCCCGGTTACAATTATAGGTTCCTGAACACGATCCACAAGATTGATTGATTTAGTCCATCTGCTTTAAATGTTCGTCAGTTATCAATCCACCTGAGTTTTCTGGATTTTTTTCATGCAGTTCATTATTCTCCATTCTTTTAGAAAAACTTTAGCCTCTCTCTGATTTCGGTCACAGCATTCATCGCTGAAATGCCTTAGCATGTTTTCGACTTCTCAAACCACACTTTTTTGAGGCGTGTATGATGAAGAATATTATCATTCCTTTTGGTAAGGTCCAGCTGGCCGGTTTACTCTCCGGACCTGAGAACCCGCGCTGTTGGGTTATCTTTGCCCACGGAAGCGGAAGCTCTCATAAAAGCCCGCGCAATAACTGGATCGCGCGGGAGCTTAATCGTCATGGCTTCGGAACTCTGTTGTTTGACCTCCTGACCCTGGAGGAAGATCTACTTTATCGTACGCGCTTCAACATGCCTCTTCTGGGAAGCCGGCTTATTAAGGCCACTGAATGGTTACTAGCGAGTGAAGAATATAATGGTGCACCTTTTGTATATTTCGGCGCAAGTACCGGAGCAGGTGCTGCACTGATAGCAGCTTCAGCGGATGCGGATGCGAACTTGCCTTTGTTTGCCGTCATATCTCGAGGTGGAAGACCGGATCTGGCAGATCAAGAACAGCGGAAGCGAGTTCGGGTGCCGGTTCTTCTGATCGTCGGAGGTCTAGACGATGCAGTTCTTGAATTGAATGAAGCCAGTCGGTTTTCTTTAAAAAAATCGGCGCTGCAAATTGTTCCTGGGGCAAGTCATCTTTTCGAAGAGCCAGGTGCTCTCGAACAAGTTGTCGAACTCACCATAGATTGGATTGAGCGCTATCTACCGGAAGATCATCGGGTAGTTAGAGCGTCGGAGTAGGTTGACATGATCGAAGACAAAAAAAAAATCATTAACATATGTGAGGAAGCCTTGGATCGGCATGCGTTCGGACAGGTGGCTGAACGCGTGGCCCTGCGGTATCTTCCGGCGACCTGGCCCGCTGATGAAGCCAGTTCTATTGACATCACGTACGGAGCTTTACGGACTCTGACTTGCAAGTTTGCAAATGCCCTTAAAAATCTTGGTGTTCAAAAAGGTGATGTGATTTTTAGTCTGTCTCCACGGATACCTGAGCTTTACACTGTCGCCCTAGGTTCTCTTAGAGCAGGGTTAGTTTTTTCTCCACTGTTCTCAGCTTTTGGGCCTGCGCCCATTCTCTCGCGTATGAAAAAAGGAAATGGAAAAGTTATTTTTTCTCTAGCATCGCTGTTCCGAAAAAAAGTTCTACCAGTTCTTCCTGAGTTGCCATTTCTTTCTCGAATCATACTTTTAGACGATGACGGTTCGCTAAAAGATATTCCTGGGGCCATAAGCTTTGAAGACCTCATGTTCCACGCTGACCCAACTCCTATATTAGAAAAAACTGAATCCGAGGACGCAGCTTTACTCCACTTCACCAGTGGCACTACGGGCGAACCTAAGGGAGCATTGCATACACACCGATCCGTGATTTATCACCGAGAGTCAGGAAGGTTGGCGCTCGACCTTCATCCGGGTGATATTTTTTGGTGTACGGCCGATCCAGGCTGGGTCACAGGAACTTCCTACGGGATCATCTCCGGTTTGTGCAACGGAGCGACCCTTCTTATAGATAGCCGTGAGTTTAATGCCACCCGATGGTATGAAATCTTGAGCCGAATGAATGTGCAAATCTGGTATACGGCACCCACGGCGATGCGGATGCTGATGAAGGCCGGAGAGGAACTTCCAAAAGCATACGACTTTTCGACCGTGAGGTTCGCGGCCAGTGTGGGTGAGCCGCTGAATCCGGAAGTCATAAAATGGGTTCAAAGTAATATGCATCTTTTGCTTCGTGATAATTGGTGGCAGACCGAAACCGGCGGGATTATGATCGCCAATTCCGTGGGCCTTGAAGTAAAGCTCGGTTCCATGGGCAAGCCTCTTGCGGGTATTGAAGTAGCTCTTGTTAAGACCAGCACCGGATCAACGCTAAATTTTGCGGCAGAAAACGAACCAGGAGAAATCGCCGTTCGGAAAGGCTGGGCCTCAATGTTCGCAGGTTATCTCAACAATCCTCAAAGATATGAAAAGTGTTTTACCGGAGATTGGTACCTCTCCGGCGACCTGGCCCGAAAAGATCATGAGGGCTACTTCTGGTTCATCGGACGAAAAGATGATGTCATCAAAACCTCTG
>JBEIEO010000165.1:0-6829 GCA_040382895.1 Halobacteriovoraceae bacterium | reverse complement strand
GGTTACAAAATCAATAGTTCACTCGACACTTTAAACTTGTTTGCACAATTATCACTACCTAAAGTGTCCATAGAATTTAACCGACCAGAAGCTTTAAATACATTTCTTTCTTCATCAAACGCGAAGTACGGATTGTTTGAGAAGTTAATAGTACTTGATTCAAAATACGAATTTTTTGCATCAAGCAATGGCTCACAAGATGTGATTGCTTTGATGGA
This sequence comes from Halobacteriovoraceae bacterium, assembly GCA_040382895.1. Classification (GTDB taxonomy): domain Bacteria; phylum Bdellovibrionota; class Bacteriovoracia; order Bacteriovoracales; family Bacteriovoracaceae; genus Peredibacter. The sequence goes on along the minus strand of JBEIEO010000165.1, from coordinate 6,611 downwards.
AGTTAGTCAGAGTTTTAAAGACGTTGCAAAAGAATTATCAAAAGAAAAATCAACAGACATAAACTATGCTGTGAAGTTTACGGCAGGTACTCTGTCTGGATTCTTTGTTGCCTCAAAAATTTATGATGAAAATAGAAATGTAATTGGGTTTTTTGTTGGAAAAGTTAATAATCTTCTTTTAGAAAGTACTTTTGATCGTTTAAGACCTCGTATTAAATCTCCTGACTCAAAAAATGTAAACTTAAGAATAGTTCCCAAGGGGGAGCTTGGTGAACTTATCTGTAGTCCAGTTATTGTCAATGCTTCTTCAAAGGCGCAACTTTGTGCAGGCCCTCTTAAATCTGCTGTTTCTACATGGATACATGAAAATATTCTTATTTTGATTGGAACCTTAGCCGTTTTAGCAATTGTATATGCACTTATTTATCAGTTTTTTATTGGTCGAATCTTATCACCTCTTAACCAATTCCTTAAAAACTTAACAAGAATTACAGAAGGTGATTTTATTAAGCAATCTGAGGATAGTCAGTTCTCTGAAATTAATTCCCTTGTTTCTTCCACTAATTCAATTGTGGAGAAACTTAAAGCAAGCCAACAGCAAGCATTTGAGAAAGTGAAAATTGAAGCAGTTGCCAAAGTTGCTACCCAGGCCGCACATGACATCCGCTCTCCACTAGAGGTGTTAAAGAGTCTTAATGAGGAAATGCAGTATTTCCCTGACTCTACCAGAAAAAGAATTCAATTGAGTATAAGCAGGATCGAAGAGATAACATTTAATTTGCTAAAAAAACATAAAGAGAGTGTGGGTATAGGTGCTGAATACAAGAGCGAGGAGCTGCTAGGCGTTTTATCATCTGTGATTACAGAAAAAATTATTGAATATAATCGATTCAATAATTTCACTATTATTGATTCTTTTGCATCGAATAGATATGGTACATTTTCAAAAATAGATAGAGTAGCTTTTAAGGGTATCATCTCAAATCTAGTTAATAATGCTGCCGAGACACTAATTCTTCCTGATGGATTAATCAAAATAGAGCTTAAATCTCATTTCGATAATAACATTATTAGTATCACTGATAATGGACCAGGTATCCCTGAAGACCTCTGTAACAAACTTTTCACCAAAGGCTTCACCACCAAAAAAACTGGTAACGGCCTTGGTCTCCATAATGCAAAACTTGACATAGAGGCAATGGGCGGAACCCTTACATTCACGAGCGAAGTGGGAAAGGGAACCACTTTTACGATTACTTTACCTAAATCTGAAGCTCCTTCTACATTTCTTGAAGCGATTCACACCGACTTATACGACCGGATTATTATTTTGGACGATGATCCTGCCTTCCATGAGGTTTGGTCGAATCGACTTAAGGATGCTAAGAGTAAAATTAAGCATATATATTCAGTTAAAGAAATGCTCTCTAAGTACAACACCCTGGAACCGAAATTTCTCCTCCTTAGCGATTTCGAACTTATGGATAGAGACTATGATGGAATCGATACTATCTTAAAGCTAAATCATGCCCACAGCAGCGTCTTGGTTACTGCCCGCTCAGAGGAGCAATCGATTCAAGAGAGATGTCTTAAAAATGGAATTAAGCTTCTTCCCAAATCACTAGTTAATTACGTCCCTGTTACAGGGGATATTGGCATGACAGAAATCTCTTCATCTCAAACTTCAATCATTCTGATTGATGATGATAAGTTGGTGAGGTTGAATTGGGCCAATTACTGCAAAAATAAAGCACTTATCTTCCAAGCTTTTCATTCTATTGATGAGTTTCTTAAGGCTTCTACAACTTTAAGTAAGGACTCACGAATTTATATTGATTCACATCTTGGAGAGGGTATCAGGGGAGAGCTTGAGTCAGAGAAAATCTATAGCCTTGGTTTCGAAAATCTTTATCTCGCTACTGGTTATCAGAAGGATGATATCTTGAAGCCTGCTTGGATCAAGGAAGTGTATTCAAAGAGTCCGGATTGCGTGTTCCAATCTTTTGCTTAAGCTACATTTGTTTTCTTAGCTGCTTCGATGAAGTCATTAAGATAAGGCTGCAGTCGCTTTTCTAACTCATCAGCAGTAAACTGAACCCCTTCATCCTCAATTTCACGAAGTACAATGTTGAAAATATTGCTTAGAACTTTTCTAGCTTCTCGAGAATTTTCGATCCTCTCAATTTCTCTATACATAATTTCCATAAGTTCAAATGTGCTCATATGCTGACTTATCGGCATAGGACCTAACTAAATTAATTCCGCAAAGTGTGTATTTAATGGAGTTCTGTTTTGAATCAAATCGTCGTTATCTTAAGAGTTCTTGAAATGATTTTATTATAACCATCAAATTTCTTCCTGAGTGACAAGTTAGAGAGATAGATTCTACTAATGAAATTTATTCATTTAACCACTTGAAAATACTAACATTGAAAGTATTTTGGTAGTGTGGTACACTACCAAGTAATTAGCTGATGGCAAAGTTTCGTTTTGTATTATGGCTGCTCGAATTTCTACAATCCCATGCTGAATTCATTTTCGACTGGGATGAAGGAAACTCCACTAAAAGTGCTAGTAAGCACGGAGTTGATAATCACATGGTTGAAAGTAGCTTTCGAGACACCAATCTTCTAGCTCTTGGTGAACAGTATCAGCCTAAGGTTGATGAATCGAGGTACGGAATGATTGGTAGAGCAGAGACCGGTCAAATATTATTTGTCTGTTTCACCATCAGAGAAAACAGAATTAGGCCAATTAGTTCTCGGTCAGTGAATCAGATTGAAAAGGAATTATATGAAAAAGCGATTTGCTAAATCCCTGCCAGAATATGATGAAATCGAATTTGATGAAGAGCAAGTTTTGAATTCTAAAAAAATTGGAAGGAAGATGCCAACGAGTGTTTCATTGCCTCCAGAAATCGTTGAAGAGTTGAAAATGATCGCTGAAAAAAAAGGTATACCTTATCAAGTTTTGATGAGGAGTTTTATCCTTGAAGGTCTCCAACGATTAAAGAGTGTTTCTTAGTCCTTCTTGGCCACTCTCACAAACTCCTGCCAGGTCTCAAGCAGCATCTCCTGTAGTTCTTCGCCTTCGGCTTTCTCAGCTGGATCCGCGAGGTACTCATCAAGCTCCATCACCGTATCTTCAAGCTCATCGATCAAATCGGCGAGATCTTCGTTCTTACAAGTCTCTGGATTGGTACCGGATAAGCTCATAGCCGTAAGGAAAAAATCCAACTGATCCTTGGCCTGCTCTAGAAACTTATTGGTATCCACCGCCGCAGGAAAGAAATTCTGATATTCAGCGGGCTTATTTTTGGCCACTTCATCCCAAAGTTTCTGCAGCTCAACTTCTAGAATCGGAAGAGCTTCGGGAGTCTGTGAGAGCATCTCTTCTATGGCCTTCTTAAACGGCATAGGCTTCTCGGCACTCATGATTCCCAGAAAGAATGCCTTAATATGATGAAGGTTCATATCGAGCTCAGTTTGGGAGATAAGTTCTTGAAGTTTCATGGGCTTTCCTTGGTTTGAGCGTAAAAATTACCAGATCAGAGAGAATTTAGCCATACCTGTCCGGGACTTGGATATGATCGGCGCCGTATGAAAAACACAGCATCACTATTTAAGTTTGTCTATTTGGGTACGAAGGTCGGATTCTTTATCTATTTTTTTAAAGATATTCTGAGCGTTATTTCTTAAACGGATCTTCGATCTTCTCACCATTCTGCAAGCGCCAGATCTTCACGGCGCGAATAAACACATTATAAGCTGCCAAGGCTGAAACCACGAAACCGTGAGTACCGTCTAGGATTCCCAGGCGCCAGAAGTAGTGACGTAGGAACCGTCCAAAGGGACGAAAGAAAATGTAGGCGATTCCTATCTGGCGACCTTGTTTTTGAAATTTCTCAAAGCGATCCAGGGCACCCCAAGTGGTGTAGCGATCGGCCTTCTTTAAATACGATGTGACGTCTTTGTAAGTGTAGTGAATCAGCTTCTCTTTCAGAATGCTGATCTCACCCTTAGATTCAATCTCCGCATGCACATGCTTATTCTGGTAGCGACACTCATCACGTTTGAATAAACGAATCACTTTATCTGACTGCCAGCCTGAGTAATTGATTCTTTTGCCCATGAAGTTGTTGCGACGATAGATCCAGAAGCCAGAATACTTGGTGCCGTTTTTTACTACATCCTTGATTTCTGTCACTAGCTCAGGCGTCGGGCGCTCATCGGCATCCAGAAGAAAAATCCAAGGATGTGAAGCTTGGGGAATGGTCCAGTTTTTTTGCGCAGCTGAGTGTTCGTACTCATGCTCCAGCAAACGCACATGAGGGAAGGACTTTACGATCTCGACCGTGCGGTCCTTTGAGAAAGAGTCCACCACGATAATCTCATCACACCAGGCCACCGATTCGATGGCTTCCTTGATGTGCACTTCTTCGTTAAAAGTGGGGATAATCGCTGTGATTTTTTCCATAATAATATGCTAATCTTATCTTATGAATGACGCTACGTCGAAAAAAATCCTTATCATCCAGACGGCCTTCATAGGGGATACCATCCTGGCTAGCCACTTTGCACGTGCTGTCAAAGACCAGTACCCACATTCCGAGATCCATTTTTTTTTAAGGAAGGGCAATGAATCTGTGATTCAGGGACTTTCTACCATCACTAAGGTCTGGGTGTGGGACAAACAAGGCGGTAAGACCCGCAATCTCTTTAAGCTCATCGGTGAACTTCGAAGTATTAAATTCGACATGGTCTTCAACCTTCACCGTCACTTCAATAGTGGTTTGGTGGCGGCATTGATGAAGTCTCCCTTCAAAGCGGGCTTTGCTCAAAATCCTCTGAGCTTTTTCTATACCCACAAAGTGAATCACCTCATTCCCCACAAATCCATCTCCGGAAACTGGCATGAGGTTCAAAGAAATTTGCAGATCTTGCAGAAAGCTGAGCCGACTTTAAAAATTGAGGATAACTCCAAAATTTACAAACCAGAATTACCGCTCCAGCAAAAGCATCTGGATAAAGTCGCACCTCATGCAAGTGGCGACTACTTTGTGGTGGCCCCGGCCTCTGTATGGTTTACCAAGGCCTGGAGTGAACATAAGTATCGGGAACTAACAGTAGAGCTAGCCAAACTCGGAAGAGTTATCTTCATTGGTGCCCCAACTGATAAAGATTTGTGTGACCGCATCCGCAAAGATATCCCCAACACCGAAAACCTGTGTGGCCAGTTGAACTTGATTGATTCTGCTGCTCTCATGCAAAAAGCGAAACGAGTATTCGTCAACGACTCAGCTCCCTTGCATCTGGCCTCTTGTGTGAACGCAAAAACCACCGCGATTTTTTGTTCAACCGTCCCAGAGTTTGGTTATACTCCGCTTGCCGATGACTCGGTGGTAGTGGACGTAGGTAATGCTCTAAGCTGTCGTCCTTGTGGACTCCATGGCTACAAGGCCTGTCCTCTGGGGCATTTTAAGTGCTCGGAAGATATCGCCATCCAAAAAGTACTACAGACTATTTAAGCAGCTTACCAAAGTCAGGGTTTTGTGGGTCGGCTTGACCGAAAATCCGCTGCAGCACCATGGTTGAAAACTCATGGGTCGGGTGATTGGAGTCACGGAAGTAGCGAAGAGAATTGTAAGGACGATTACCGTTATTTTGAAAATCGTAGAGCTCCCCGAAAATCGAAACTAACTGGGATTTGAATTGAGCGTGTTTAACTTTTAACTCTGAGTTCGCATCGATGCGATCCACATGTTCACTCGAGAGAGGAGAGGTGAAGACTATAATCTTCATGCCTTGCTCATCGCCCATCTTTTTAATCGTCTGTAGATAGCCAATTCGTTTCTCATCAAACTCATAATTCGGATAGCTGAATTGTTTCACCTTCAATTCTTTAGGACTTGGTTCCACCACGTGGTCCCCATCTTCTAAATAGGCGTGAGAGGCCTTGCCAAAAAGATTCACCCAGATCACCATCAAAGAATCCCCGATGGCTTCAAGGGTGAGGTAGCTATTGTTAAATACACCGGTGGAGAGTTCTTCGGCCGGGACTTCTTTGAGATAGTTTTTCAGCGGAGAGGAATAGAACATATCATCGGTTTTAGTGTTCTTATTCAAGACTTCAAAATCCACCGAGATCAAAAGAAGTTTCGGTTTAAACTTCGTGAAGATGTGTCTCGTCATTGCGATGTAATCTTCTGGAGTCGCACTTTGAGTTGAGTAGTTATAAGACACAAGCCCCGTCAGTCGATTCAGTTCTTTGGTCTGATATCTATGGGCCGAGCTTGAGCCCATAAGAAAAGCGGTATAGTTTTTCTTGGCGTGCTCAACCTGGTTGAACTTATTTTCTCGGGCAAAATCCACTGCTTTGGTTTCAAAGCCAAAAACGTTGTAGCCAAACTTATTGTATGGATCCACCGCCAGGATAAGTCCATAGACAGTGGAAGCGAGCAGAAAACTGGTGAGGGCAAATGCAGTAATGAAGCGCATATTAAAAATTAAAATAAATGAATTCGGTAATCCGGTTCATCCCAAAGAGACACAGCACGAAGCCAAAGGCACAGGCCAGGGCCAGTCGAGTCTCAGGTTTAAAAGTCTTTTCCC
>JBEIEO010000164.1:0-6849 GCA_040382895.1 Halobacteriovoraceae bacterium | reverse complement strand
ATCGGTTTGGCAAAGTTTGACGAAATTGTGAAGCAAGTTCTCGATAAAGGGGCGGTTATTGAAGCCCCGGCGAAATTCATGGGAAATCGAGTGATCGCTATGGTTGCTCCGGGGAAGAAGGGTAAATAACCTCAAAAAACGCTTTATCTCTTAATTTTCTCGTGTTAATTTCATGCACTCTAAAAAGAGTGCATTTTTTTTCTGTAGGGAGCTATATATGGCCAAGATGAAGACCAAGCGTGCAGCTGCTAAGCGCTTTAAAGTTACAGCAACTGGTAAAATTAAGTATAAGAAGGCTCACCTTCGTCACTTGTTAATCAACAAGTCTAAGAAGGCCAAAAAAGATAAAAATACTCCAGGTTACGTGAACCCAGCTGATTACAACAATGCAGCTGCTTGTATCCCATACCTAGTCTAATTCCGATGGAGCCTCTGGCTCCAATTTTATAAACTTTGAGAGTAGTGAAACAGGGTAAAGAGGATAGTATCCCCCCTGAGAACGAAGAAGGAGAGCCACCATGGCACGAGTCAAGAGAGGGTTTAAGGCCCGTCAACGTAGAAACAAAGTTCTAAAACTAGCGAAGGGTTATCACTTCGACCGTCGTACGAAGTATAAGCATGCTTCTGAGACAGTTCGTCGCGCTCTTCATTACGCTTTCATCGGTCGTCGTCTATTGAAGCGTGACATCCGCAAATTGTGGATCGTTCGTATCAATGCTGGTGCTCGTATGCTAGGTACTTCTTATTCGAAGTTCATTGATGGTCTTAAGAAAAAAGACATCACTATCAACCGTAAAATGCTTTCTGAGCTTGCGATCCACGATTTCAACGCTTTCAAAGCCATCTACGACGCGACTAAGAAGTAATCTGAATTCCTATTCATATTCTGAGAAAGGCTACCGAAAGGTAGCCTTTTTTTATTTATATCCTAAAAATTGTAAGAACTTATGACTATCCCTTTAGCTTAAACACTTGAAATCGCGTGAAAGCGTGATTTTTTTTCTCTTGAAAGTATTCTGTTTACTGCTAACCTATTAATAATTCTAAAAAAGTTGGCGATAAGCTTTTGAAACTTCATGGGAGATTTTCAATGAGCATGACTAAGGCAGACATCGTAGAGCGGATCTACAAAGAAGCTGGTTTCTCGAAGAAAGAAGCAGCTGAGTTAGTAGATCTTGTTTTTAAGGTGATCAAAGACACACTGGCAAAAGGCGAGAAAGTGAAATTTCCGGTTTCGGAAACTTCTCAATCCGCGATAAAGCGACGCGTATCGGTCGTAACCCACAAACGGGTACAGCGATGAATATTAGCGCACGTCGAGTGTTAACCTTTAAACCTTCTCAGATTCTTAAAGAAGACATTACTGAGCGATATGCTCATCGTCTGGATGAGAGTGGAAATGAGAACACGGCACTTCCAGTCAAGGAAGCCAAGCCTCGTGCACTTAGCTCATTCCTCAATAATGAAGATGACACCGTTTACGACGATGATAATGACGATGACAATGACGAATAGTCATTGTCTCTGATATCGTTTTCTCATGATTCCTAATAAATCCAATTTCAAATTTCAAGAGCTCACCCCCATCACGGGGGTGAAGCCTTATGTTATTCGTTTCTGGGAAACAGAGTTTGATGATATTGCGCCGGTCACTTCTGACTCAGGTCAAAAGCTATATGCCCGCAAGGATGTTGAGGCGATCTTCAAAATCAAGAAGCTCTTATTCGATGAAAAGATGACTATCCCTGAGGCGAAAATCGCGATTAAAAACCGCGATATTGAATTAGACACCAATCCTATGAATGGTGATGAAATCACGCCGATGAGAGATTCTGGTGCGGATAAAGTGGTGGTACGTAACGTACTACTTGAATCACTCAATCTGATCAAAGATATTAAACACAAGCGAAGCTGGTAAGTCCTAAGGACTCATAGGCTTCGGCTGCCCTAAAGTTCCACCCATTTTAATCTGGTAGAACCCGTCTTTCTGATTGAAGGACTGAAACATCATATCGATGAGAGGAAGCGCCTGGCGGAAGTTATCTGAGAAAGCAATTTCACCGGTAAGATTCATAGGAGACATGCTGGTGTTTCCTTCCTGCAGATCGATGGTGCCTTTGAAGTTTGCACGCATCGGAGAATCGGTATCACCCAGAATCAGTTTTTCCACTTTGATACGCGGATGATTTTCTGTGTTTGCCTCAAGGTAAAACTCATTCACTTTGAGTGGAGGAGTGGTGAAGCCCTGAATGCTTTGGGGAGGTATCTGGAAATTTTTAGACTGCGCTTTCAAATTTAATTCTGTGATTGCCTGCTTGGCCATCCCCAAACTCATATCCACGGTGACCTTACCGGCAAGCTTCACGCTGTCGCCCATGATCGGCTGCAGGCGCGCTAAGTCCAGTGTTTGGTCCTTCAGGCGAATGGTCTGGCCTGTGATTCCCTGAACGAAATATAACGAAATTTCCTGGCCTTCAAATGAAGTGTCGATCCGGAAGGGAAGTCCGAAAGGTGCAAAGCTGATGAGGTGATAGTTGATGGTGAGATAAGAAAACTTGAGAGGAGCACCGGCACGATCCATGCAGCTGGCAGGAATCGTCAGATCAGCAACCACTATTTTAGGCATGATCCATTCCATCGAGATAGAACGAAAATCCGGATTACAGCCCTGACCTTTGAAAGCACCCTTGATGAGGCCTTTAACTTTGTCACCGACGGGATAGAAACTCAAAAAGGCAAAAACAAAAAGAATAAAGACCAGAGGGATCATGAGAATGATTTTGATTTTACTCTTGTAGTTAATTTCGTTGAGCGACTGAATCTCGGTAGCGACAACGGCCATTATTCTTCCCCTTCTTCTGGTGAGAATGAGCTGTAGTGGATGGCCTGGAAAGAGCCGCCCAAAAGATTACTGTCGTTATTTCGTTTCACTTCAATCGAAGAGACACGGAATTTCTCTCTTTGCATCATGGCTGAAATGATATTCACCAGTTCGTCTGTTGAAACGTTGGTGAACGCAAATTTTGCTTCTGATTTAAGAACATTGCTGGAAATAGTATCACTTGAAAAATCAGAAACCTGAATTTTAGACAGATCCACACCAACTGAGGAAAGCAGGGAAGAAAGTCGGCTGGTCATCATACTCTCGGAATCGATCGGATTGCCGGAAAATACCTGGGGGGTGATTTCCTGAAGACTCTGGGATTGTCCGATGATTTCGTTGGCCTTAGAAATAAGATTGCGACGAAGAGCGAGATCTTCTTTGTAGTTACCGTTCTGCCACCAGATCATCGAAAGAGCCATGAGTGGGAGTATGAAGATCGAAAGGATCACGATACCTTTAAAAAGTTTCTGCTGCTCTTCTTCCAGAGAGTTGTAAAAATCCTGAATTGGATTGTAGTTTGGAGTTTGTTTGAACTTATCAATCTTATCAAAGATAGCCTGGTCAATTCGACGGAATAGAGGCAGTGCTTTTTGTTCTTCCATATTAACTATCCAGTGCCGAGAGTTTTAGTTCCAGTTTTTTCGTATCAATTTCAACCAGCACATCATTGAGTGGAGAACGCTCAAATTGAGCTTTGAGGTTGTTGAGTTCATCTGCCGTATCTGCGACGAAAGTGGCCTTGATTTCACCCATGTCGTTAGAGCTGAATTCAGTCATGGTGGCCTGAGAAGAAGCCGCCAGAGTTGAGATCACTACCAGCGGAGAGAGTGCTTTAATCTGCATTGCTGATTGGATGGTAGAGATTTCCTGACGAACACCACGCTGACGTTTAATCATGGAATCAAGTACGGGTTTAGGATTGGCCACCATGGCACGACGAAGTCGTCCATTGAGTGCCAGTACTTCGTTCTTAGTAACGGAAGTCAGTTTGGCGTTGGTTTGAGTGATTTCAGATTCGATAAAAAATCTTTCTGCCAGTAAAGAAATTAAAAGTACAGCAGCGACAGCGGCAACACGTACACCTAAAAAGGCAAAAGAGTGGAGTGGAATCTCAGCGGCTGAAGCCTGAGCAAATCGTCCATTCAGAAGATTCAGGAATCGATTTTTGCGCTTCATTCCCTGGGCCATCATATTGGCCAGAGCGAACTTAGATTTATTCTTGGGATTCAGGTCAACTTTCTCACCTTCGACTTTATCAAAAGTCTCTAGCAGTACGACCTTGGTATCCCATTTCTCTGTCAGGTAGTTGGCGATGTTTTTAATGTTACTAGTTCCGCCCATGATGAACACATGCTGAAGCGAAAGACCGTAGTTGACTTTGAAGCCAATTTTCCAGCGGGCAAAATCAGTGATCAGGGCATTGAAGGTTTTATCCATGGCATGAGCAAATTCTTTCTGAGCATCATCAACTTCATCGTACTGGGAACTTGTCAGTAGGAAGGCGTTCTGGTGCTTGTAAATGATGGCCTCATCCGGCTCAATTTTGTAAGTCTGAGCGATCATCTCATTGATATGCTGCCCACCCATGTAGCTGACGTGAGTGACGATGAGTCGAGAATTATAGAAGAAATAGGCTTTCGAAGTTTTGTGACCGATATCGAGAACGCAGAATGGGCCAGCGATGGCGTTCTGGTTGAAGTAATTTTCAACAGCACTCGCTTCAGTGGTCATGATGTTAGGAAGCGCTTCTTTTTCTTTAATCAGATTATAGAAAGTCTCGAAAGCATTTTCCCGTAAAAGACCAACCAGTGCGAAATGCTGGTTCTTAATTCCTTCCATGCGGTAAGAATAGTGGATCTCTGATAGGGCAAAAGGAATGTCTTCTTCCAGCTGAAATGGCAGCATGAGCTCAGCCTTCTTCTTACTCTTTACGGGTAGAGTGAGAAAACGCGTGGTCATGAGTTCATTTTCAACTTGATAAAGAATACGGCTATCAGGGCGGGCCATAGTATCCAGAATATCTTTGACGATATTGATTTTTGCCTCTAGCTCCGGCATGTCGGGATGATCATCCAGATAATCGCGGATGATAATCTCGCTCATATCTACATGAGTAACCCTCCTTTTATCAACGAAAGAGGAAACATACTTTACACTGTAGGATCCGACATCAATGGCTAATACATGCATAATGTTATTTTAACTGAATTTGAGAGAATAATCCCAGATAAATCAACTAATTGATTTGAAGTTCTATGATGCGTGGTTCAAGTAGCTGAGTGGATTGCTCAGTGTTGTTAGCGTTGGTATTGGTGTTGGTATTAGTGTTGGTATTGTTGGTCGAATTGTTATCTGCCGTGTTGTTGTTATTGTTCGTATTGTTGTTGGTAGCATTAGTATTGGTCGCTTCGATCTTTGGCATGTAAACGTAGGCCACCAGGGTATAAGTGGAGCGGTTATAGATTCCCTCTGAGATCACTTTAAATAAGTTCGGATTAGAGCCGAAGGTGATACCGGCCTTTGTGAATTTTTCAATGCGTTCTTTGAACTGAGCTTCTCCAACGATTCTTTCGACATCCACCACCCATTTCTGGAAATCTCCAATGGTGTTAAAGAACCGAGGTTGCTCCGGATTATCCCGGTACTCAAAAAATGACTGGATCTGCTCTTCAGTGATGGTGGGAACTAAAATCCGCAGCATATTTGAGGTGAGCTTATTCAGATCGATCTGGGCCGATGGATAGACGCTGAATTCACCCTGTATAAGTTCGATGAGTTCATCATTCCAACCCGGGATGGCATAGAGTTCGGAAGCAGAGGACAAAGGCCCGAACTTTGGGCTGAGTGGAATTCTTTGGTAGGTGGATTCAGCTTCTCCGGCCAGTGGATCAGTCATAAGACTTCCAAAATCAGACATAAAGTATTTCAGATTCGTCACTAGAACCTGGTAGTTAATATCGGCGTACCGGTCTTCGAAGCCCGGATCTTTTTCTTTTTTCTCATCCACCAGACGCTTCAGCAAAAAGTACAAGCTCTGATCAATTGAAACGTTATCATTGATAGCCGTGGGATTGGTGTCGATGATCCCGTCGTTTGGATCTTCTTCAACGTTATTGTTGTTTTCGTTGTTGGTATTCTGGTTTTGCGCAATTTTTTTTGCCGTATCAAAACGCAGGAGATTGAGATTCATGCGATTGGAAACGTTACTCACGGTTACTCGCATCTGCCCATCCAGGAGAGTTTCTTCCTGAAACTTATTTACTGTATCTTTAAAAGCAATGTTGGCGTCTTTGCCAACGGGAATAGGTAAGATGAATGGGAGCTCCCATAATTGGTTGAGGAGTTGTGCCGGGACCTGTTGTTTGGCAGCCGAATTACTTTCCAGTTTGTTGAAAGCTTCCTTATAAAGTTTCAGACGGGCCATCGCCAACTGAAGCCCTGATTCGGCCAGGAGTTTTGCCTGAGAGCGATCCATCACATTGGTGGCCTTGATACGGCTGATTTTACTCTCGAAAGTAAATTCACCGTAGATGGCCATCAGGAAAACCATGGCGGTAATAATCAGCATCAGTGCCACACCACGCTGGTTATTCAGAATATGCTGAATGTCTTTAACACTTTGTGGCTTTTTCAATCTTCAGTATTCTCGTTATTAGTGTTGTTGTTCGTATTATTTGTGTTGTTGGTATTCGTGGTATTTCGGTTGGCCGTAGCGGCCTGATCCTGCGGTATCTCCAGCGGCCAGTGATTGCGATAGATTCTTTCGGCTGAGCGCTTGATGCCGTTACTGTCATACCAGGTAAGCATAATCTTCACACCACGAAGGAGACTCTCTCCGTTAGGTATAGTTCGTAGATTTGTTTCCCATTTACGACGATCCATATCCCAAAACTGAAACTCTAGGCTCTCTACATTCTCCAGCAGTACCGCCGCCTTTACGCGATCGTCTTCTGGATTAATGCGCT
>JBEIEO010000163.1:0-6849 GCA_040382895.1 Halobacteriovoraceae bacterium | reverse complement strand
CTTCATGGATATCGAAAACGTATTTATGAGTGAAAGCTGCATAGGTAAGGTAACCACCGGTGGTATGAAGCACACCTTTGGGTTTACCAGTAGAACCGGAAGTGTAAAGGATGAAAAGGGGGTCTTCAGAATCCATCTCCTCACAAGGTGCTACCGGACGATATTTTTTAATTTCCTCTTCGTAAACGATGTCTCTTCCGGCTTCCATTGGAACACGGGTAAAAGTTCTATGAACCACCAGAACTTTTTCAACACAGGATAAGCCTTCGACAGCTTCATCCGTAATCGATTTGAGAGGAATTGCTTTTCCACCACGCAATCCTTCGTTAGCCGTGATGATGAATTTACTCTCAGCATCTTCAATTCGACCTCTTAAAGCATCTGCGCTGAACCCGCCAAACACTACAGAATGAATGGCACCTATTCTGGCACAGGCCAGAACCGAATAAACGAGTTCCGGAATCATCGGTAGATAGATACAAACCCGATCGCCTTTCTTAACTCCATGAGCTTTTAAAAGATTGGCGAGTCGACAGACGTGCTCATAAGCTTCTTGATAACTGATGTAGTGATACTCTCCAGGCTCATCTTTTGCCCAGATGATTGCTGGTTTATCGGCTTTCTTTTCCAAATGGCGATCGAGACAATTGTAAGCAGCATTCAACTTACCTTGAGCAAACCAAGAGTAATTGACGCGATTAAAATCTCCTAATTTGGCTTTTTTGGGAGATTGGAACCAATCGATATTTTTTGCTGCCTCAAGCCAAAAGCCTTCTGGATCTCTGACTGAACGTTGGTACATTTCCTGATAAGAAGCCATTCCTTTCAGATGAGACTTGGATTCAATGCTTTTTTTCACTGGGATAGTAGGCACTTTCGTCATAAATGAGTCCTTTGAGTACTTTGATTCTGACATAAGGAGCACTTCATTTAAAGATCCCTTTATGTTAATATATTTGAAATGCAATATTTCAACATCCAGGTTGCCTCTCAACTTTCAGGCGTCGCTTCAGCAACCATCAGGGCTTGGGAAAAGCGTTATAATGCAGTAGTTCCTGAGCGCGGAGACAATAAGCATCGTCTTTATTCTGAAACCGATATTGAAAAACTCGCTCTTCTCTACAAACTCACAGAGATTGGTCAAAGCATTGGTAAGATTGCTCATCTGCAGTTAATTGAACTAAAAGATATCTATTCCAAGCTCATGCATAGGCCTTATGTAGAGCGCCACGTGGTTTCTCCTCATCATGAAAAAATCGATGTTGAGAAGATGCTTAGTGGATTCTACCTCGCACTGGCCGCCTATAAACTTGATATCATCTCTCATGAGCTCGACAAGGCTAAAAATATTTTATCTCCTAGAGAACTGTGTTTGAACATTTTGATCCCTTTGTTCCATGAAATCGGAAACAAAGTCTCAAGAAATGAATTAACAATCGCTCAGGAACATACATTGAGTGCGATTGTTTCATTTCACCTGGGTCAGATGATTGGATTACATTATCAAAAAACGCTCCAGCGAAATGACTTAGTCTTAATCACCACTCCTGAGGGAGAAATGCATGAAATTGGAATTCTCGCATCTGCCCTACTCTGTGTTCACTACGGAATTAAGTTTATCTTTTTGGGTGCAAATCTTCCGGCCGTTTCTTTAGCAGAAGCAGCGAATGCTCTTCACCCGAAAGCTTTATTGATCGGAACCACGAGACACGAGATCAGCGGTAACACCACTTTTGAAGATTACTTGAGAGTGGTAAGAGAGAACTTGACCACTGATCCGGAATTCTGGGTAGGCGGAAACGTTAAGCCGTACTTAAAGACAGAACTGGAGAAGAAAAAAGCAAAAGTCTTCTCCAGCCTGCATGCTCTTGATGAGTTTTTGGCGAAATTCTAGTTACAATTGTAAGCAGTAGCGTGAACGGCACGGGCCTTTCCATTTGGCACTTCTTGATTAACAAAAATTCCACTAGCCCCCATTTCAGCTGCCTGGTTCATAGCATGATTAGTGGCAAGCTCTGTGCTTCCATTTTCATCGGTACCAACAATTTTTCCTACAACCTGACAGGTGGTCGGTTTGGTTGCATAGACTTCCAGATCCTTAGCTTTTTGCGATAACTGACCAGGATTCTTACTGGCGCAAGCAACAACTGCCAAAAGCATTAAATACTTCATCATTATCTCCCTTTGAAAATTTTGTTCTATAATCATAACTATAGGAAAAGGATTGGGCCATGAAAGCATTATTCCTGACTGTTTTACTTACTACTGGTTGCACTAAATACTCCTCCGTAACCAAAGAGGCTATGGGATTGAGAGTGAGTGATGCTGAAATGAATATTTCACATCTCAACGAAATTGAATGGCTTGTCGGAAAGAAGAAAGAAGTTACGCTTTCCCAAAGTTTTAGTTTTCTGGTGGAGATGCCCAAGATCGATGAAGAAGATCTGGACCATATATACAAGTCTAAAGGTATTAATGCCTGGATCATTCGTCTCATTGTTCAGAGAGGATCAGAGAGACAGGATCTTGGTTCACTCTATGCCCCCTTCAAACCCCAGAAGATTCTTCGAGGCCAGTACGCAGGAGCTGCAAAGAACGTGAGTCTCAAAGTGTATTATGCCGCTGCTTATCCATCAGAACGTTTTCGTTTCTTCAATTGCCCTGCCTTCTCTCATGACCGAAGAATTAGTAAAATGTCCATCCGGGGAGAAAATAAGCCGTTTGATATCCCAATCGATCAAGTGACTCCTTATTCTGAAAAGTCACAGTTGATAGAACTAACTCCAAGCTCTTTTAACGGAGGGAATTCGTTGGTGGGAGATTATTTCCTGGAAATTGCTGCTTATGATTCAAATAAAAAACTCATCCATGGTGGATTCAAACGACTTCCACTCTATATTTCCATCTCAGAAGAAACTCGGGAACAGGTAAAAAGCTGCGCGGGTGAACATCCTGAGTTACAGAGACCCTAAAGAACATCCCGAGGTTGTTGTACCTGATGACTGGAATGTCGATAATCAATCAATCTTTCCAGATCCGATGTTCCACCAATATGCTCACCATTGATAAAAATCTGAGGAAAGGTCGTTTGCCCTGAGACGGCTTTGAGAGTCTTTATTGTGTATTCTTCCAAGAGGACCAGTTCTTCGTACTGCATCCCATTTTTATCTAAAAGTTCTTTAGCCTTAGCACAGTAAATGCAACCGCTTCTGGAGAAGATCGTTATCGCTTCCGGCAAAGGTTCATGTGGATTCAGATAATAAAGCATCTTCTCAGCGCTCGATTCACCGTATGGATCCCCTTCTTCTTCTGGCTCAATAAACAATTTTATTATTTTTCCATCGTCTACTAACATTGAATAACGCCAGCTCCGATCACCAAAACACATCTCTTGCTTATTAACTAGGAAACCCAATTTGCGACTGAATTCCCCGTTACCATCCGGCAGCATGGTTATGTTTTGAGCTCGCTCCTTTTTTTTCCATTCGTTCATCACAAAGCTATCGTTCACGGAGAGGCAAATGACATCATCAATTCCGTTCCGTTTAAAAGCTGAGTATAAATCGTTATAAGAGGGAAGATGCACTGAAGAACAGGTGGGAGTAAAAGCACCGGGCAAGGCAAACAATACAACTTTTTTATTTTTGAAGAAATCATCTGTGTGTTTAGTCACCCATTGATAGTCTTCTCGAATGCGAAAAGTTACTTCTGGAACGAGCTGATCGGTTTTGTCTTCAAACTGCATAGATCCTCCCTTACTAGGATAGAATTCTACCCAAAGCTAAGAGAAAAATCCTTTTGCTGATATAAAAGATAAGGTTATCCACTCTGCGGCATGATTTGAGTATCAATAATGAAGTATCAACAGCACAAATCAAGGCCTGAAATTCATGTAAATTTAAGCTCACTTGTTCTAACGAATGTGGCAATAATCATGGGGCATTTTTGTCGTGATAAACCTTTACCCATAGGATCTAACCATGAAGACAGCACTTACACTCATTACTTTTCTTCTTTTGATATCCACTTCATCCTTTGCAAGAGTTGTACACAGTCAGGATAAAATGTTTATGGAGGAAGGTGGCAATCGAGTACCACTGGAGACTGTAAATCTCCTTATTAAGGATAAAAAGATTTCAAAGATCAAACTTTATGGAGAAGGAAAAGCTAATGTGATTTCTTTTGCGAAGATAGGTGAATCGGAGAAACTCTACTCGGTTGATGAAAAAGGATTTATCTATTCACTTGATCCTTTCACTAATTATCGAGTGAAAGACGTTCATGATGATGGAAAAATCTCGTTCCAGGAAGTTCCCGGTCGCAGATACAAAATCTCTTCGAAAGGCTTCTTTTTCTATTAACAAACCAAGGCCGGAAAACCGGCCTTTTTGCCATTCTTTTTGGGCACATCTCTTCTGTGTAATTATATAGTTGCGTCGTTTTTTCATACCTCATCCTCATCCACTTATAATCCCTGAATGCTCAGGCTTCTCCTTACCATATCTTTCACACTTGTGACTGCAGTATCTCCAGCTCAGGATGCAGATCTTGGCTGTCATTTACCAGGCTATCACATTGAAGGGATGTACTACTCTGAAGAGTGGTTACCCCAAAGACCTAAGGGTAAAGAGGCCTGTGATCAGAGACAAACACAGGATGCAGTGAGCATGGAGAAAAAGTGGAAGAGCAATAACAATGAAATTGAAGCGCTGATCGATACCATGCTTAAAAATCAAAAGTGCACTGAGATACATCCCTTCCTCAATAGTTATCGTGAGTCCATCAGAACTCATAAAAGCACCTTTGAAAAAGAGCAGAATGCCAGACGAGACTATATTGATGCTTTATCAACCAGTCTCGATCTGCAAAGAAAGTTTGCAGTTTTCCAGGGAGTAAATAGCCATTGCGCTGGTAACCAAAATCTTTGGGGAAGTGTCATTGATATTCATGCTGTTAATCGCTTATTGGCACCCAAAGGAGCGAAATCAACAAAAGTTCAAAACGGTGAAGCTGCCGAAAGTTGTAGCGATGTCAGAGCATCGGGTTCAGATGATCTCAAAAGTTTTAGTGTCAACATGGCAAATGCCATCGGCCAGAGTTTCAAATTTAGTTACGATGTCTATGCTATTCCTGATCGGGTGATTCTAAAATCCGGCAATACAGTGTTGCTGGACACTGGTTGCAAATCATCCTCGGAAATGGTCCAAAAAGAATTTCCGCTTTCTTCCCTGGGAGGTAGAAAATTTATTGAAGTCGAAATCGTTAATGATTGTGAACATCCTTCTGATAAAGGTGGCTCAGCCTGGGAAATCGCTGTCGCTTGTGAGGAAAAGCCCATTGGGGAGGATGAATGTCGTCTGGAAAAAACCAAACTGGCAGAACTTCTAAAAAAACAAATAGAAATCATCAAAGGTTTCCTTAGCATGAATGACACAGAGACAGGATGCATGGAGCACCTGGATGAAACTGTTCTGCCTGAACTACTAAAAAAAGGGCTGATAACTCTCAGTGACTCGCCTGTGATAAATTCTCTTTGTGATCCGCTGGAAGGAAAGAAATGTAAGAACTACCGTCAATCACAGTTAAAAAAAGAGTTGGCAAACATCACTGAAAGAACAAAAAATGACTTCAGTACCTTCGCCTCCCCGGAACAGCAAAAAAACAACCTTCCTACTGACAATCCAAATGAAAAATCATCAGGTTGTTCTGAAAAGCCGAGTTACAGCAAATCCATCTTCGAGCACATCAGCTGGGCATACTGCAAGCATAGTCCGCAGCGGCTGGAGATGAAATAAAAAAGGCTCCATTACTGGAGCCCTCTTTGATAGAGGTAAAAATTAAACAATTATTTTGCGATTGTTGACTTGATCCAATCAGCCACGAAAGAAACCTTTGAGTAGATCCCATACTTGTTGCGGGCTGCACAGCCTTCACCCCAGCTAACGACACCAACTTGAACTGGCTCGTTCTGAAAATCAAAAACCACCATTGGTCCGCCGCTATCGCCCTGACAAGAGTCTTTCCCGCCGCTAGCAAAGCCAGCTGCAATCATCGTTTCATCAACTTGACCATCATAAGCTTCTGGCCTATTGGCCGTTTCGTTAGAAACAATTGGAACCACAACTTTGTTCAGACCTTTTCCTGAATTTGGACGGCCGGAAGCTAGATTACCAAATCCATAAACAGTTGAATCAAGACCTTCATCCTGATAACCATCCTGTTCGAACTTAATATTGGCAAGTTTCACAGCTTTCAAGTTTGTTTTTTTGAAATCAATCGCTTCTTCCAGTTCAACCAAAGCGTAGTCGTGAGACATTGTAGAAGAATTATATTTTGGATGTTTGATCGTTCTTTTAACTTTGATATTTACGCCTTGATCTCTTAGGTTAAGCACGCCTGCTTTAACACTTGAAAAGTGACCAGCACAATGAGCAGCAGTCAGAACCCATTTCGCAGAAATAATACTTCCGCCACAAACTCCACTCAAAGAAACCATGTACGGTACTTCAGCGAGATTGGTAACAGGTTCACCACCAACGATTTTGTCTCTACCGAAAGCAGCTGAAACGTTAAGGGCTAGTACAGAAGAAAGCAGAATGGCCTTCATGGCCGGCATTTTTTTCATAGAAACTCTTTTTCTAGAAGTTGATGTAGGATTTAATTATCCCGAATAAAGAGAGTTTCACCGAGTCCCGGCAGTTCCAGCGAATGCTGTGGTGCGAATTTATTATTTTTGTAAGTATGATCAAAAAAAAAGCCACTCGTGAGAGTGGCTTTTTAAAGTGGTGCCCGGTCGCGGAATCGAACCACGGACACAAGGATTTTCAGTCCTTTGCTCTACCAACTGAG
>JBEIEO010000162.1:0-7012 GCA_040382895.1 Halobacteriovoraceae bacterium | reverse complement strand
TCAGAGTCTTTTTAATGACCAGCGTACAATTAAAGATGGTTTAACTCTTACTGTTGCTAAAGCTTCTTCTGCTGACCAAACCAACATGCGTAAGCTCGGCGACATTTACGTTGATAAATTTCCGAAGGGCGTTCTGTTTTTATATGCTGTCGAAGGTGACAAAATTTCTTTCATCATGAAGACCAGTAAATCCAACACTTCGATCGATTGTTCAGCAGTTCTGAAACATGTTATGCCGATCGTGGCCGGACGTGGTGGAGGAAAACCTGACAACGCCCAAGGCTCAGGTGAAGCCGCTAAAACAGCTGAGTTACTTAAAGCAATGGAAGGAGCTCTTAAGTGAAAATCTTCCTACTCGCCCTGCTTTTAACCATTTTTTCCTGTACTAAGGGCGGAAATAAGTCAGATACGCTTGAAGTTTCTCTTCCTGGTGAAATCTCTACCATTGATACTGCTTCGTGCTTTGATACCACTTGTGCCGTTCCTGTCTCACAAGCCTATGAACCAATGTTTGAGTTTGATTACTTGAAGCGTCCTTATTCGCTGAGACCTCTTCTTGCCCAAAACATGCCGGAAATTTCAGCCGACAAATTGAAGTACACTTTCAAAATCAAACCAGGCATTAAATACCATCCTGCTGAATTTCTGCCGCAAGGACGCGTAGTTAAGGCTCAAGATTTCATTAACCAGATCAAGCGTCTGGCGTTTGCCGGGACTTTAACTTCTCGTGGATTCTGGCTCTTTGATGGAAAGGTCAAAGGGCTTAATGAATGGAAAGATAAAGTTCAGAGTGACCTGAATAAATTTTTCTCGGAATCAGTTTCTGGTCTTTCAGCTCCGGATGATCAGACTCTGGTAATTGACCTAACAGCGCCTTATCCGCAACTAATTTATGCCATGGCCTTGAACTTCACGGCCCCCATGCCAGAAGAAGCCATACGTGCATTTAATAACGATTTCTCACAGAAGATGGTGGGCACTGGTCCTTTTATCATGACTAACTTCAATGCCACTCAAGGTGTGGAGTTCATCAAGAATAATGACTACATCAACAGCATCTACCCATCTGACGGTGATCGCTGGGCTCAGGAGCGAGGCATGCTAAAAGATGCCGGCGCAAAATTACCATTTGTGCAGAAAGTACGCTTGGTGGTTATTAAAGAAGCTCAGACCGACTGGTTAAACTTCCTGAAAAAGAAAATTGATCTTATCAACCTGACAAAAGATCATTTCCAGGTGGCCCTCACACCCGAAGGAAAACTTAAAGATGAAATTGCTCAGCAGAACATTGATCTGCAAGTAACACCAACATTAAGTTACTGGTGGTTGGCTTTTAACTTAAAAGATTCCGTTATTGGAAATAATCTGAATCTTCGTAAGGCAATTGCTCATGCTATCGACATGGATAAATACATTCAGCTTTTCACTTACAACACGGCCCAGAAAGCTAATTCTATTTATCCTCCAGGTATTCCCGGTTATAACCCAGGCAACGATCTGCCATATAAATATGACCTGAAACTCGCTAAGGAGTATCTAGCTAAAGCCGGCTTTCCGGATGGCAAAGGCCTTCCTGTTTTAAAATTTGATATACGCGGATCAGATACACGTCGTCGTCAGATGGGTGAATATATTCAGCAAGAACTCCGCAACATAAATGTTCAGGTGGAAATTATTATCAACACTTTCCCCGGATTTCTGGAAAAAGCTCGCAAGGGCCAACTCCAGTTCTGGCAAGGTGGATGGGTGCTGGATTATCCGGATGCTGAAAACGTTCTTCAGCTTTTAAGTGAAATGAATCTTCCGCCCGGACAAAACTCCTTCAATTTTGTGAATAAAGATTTTGAAAAAAAATTTCAGGAAGCGTCTCATCTGGAAGATGGAACGCGGAAGTTTGAGTTAATGAATAAAATGGAAGACATCGTGAACCAAGAACTTCCGTGGGTGATGCAGTATTACTCCCGTCATTACGTGCTTACTCACAAGCATCTGAAGAACTATATGCATTCGGATATCATCTACAACAACCTGAAGTACCTGAAGCTTGAGAGTAAATAGCAGAGCAAATAACTCACCTTCTAAAGTAACTCAATTTAATACCGAAATGCTCTCTGAAATGGGGGCTTCTTTCATGAAATCAATTTTTCTCATCTCACTGTTGGCACTAGCTAGCTGTGGAAATGAACAAAAACAACGTCAGCAAAATATCAAAACCAGCTCTCCCTATGGCATTGAAAATAATGGCGTTATATCCATACCAGCTCCAGGTGTTGTGGGTGCAACTCCGAGTCTAATGTATGGAAATTCTTACTCGCAAATCGGTGTACTATCTAATGAGGCCAGTATTTACATCCAGGCACTTTCTCATCAACAAATAAATGTAGCGCCCCTGTCCTATGATACGAGTTCGATAAAATACCGGGTAAATTTCTCAGGAACCTTTGTTAAAGGGCCCTGCCCGACGAACCCAACCTATCAATGTGACCTAATTAACCTGCAATCCTTAAGGGCATATTAAATAATTCTGAAGGCGTCCGATAAGTAACCAGGACGATCCTTTGAGAGGCATCCGATGAAAGTTTTTACCCTGCTGTTCTTTTTAGTTTTTACACCTTCACTCTTCGCGCGTTCTTACGTGATCTTCAGCTTGTCTCAGGATTTATCCATGGGTCATGACGATGAAGTTGTCCGCAAGAATTATTACGTTAATATGGGCGCCGGTCAGGGTGTTAAGAAAAATAGTGTGCTCGATGTCTTCAGAATTATCTCGGTACAAAACCCTTATGATAATAAGAAACGGGTAAATTACAAAGTCAAAATCGGCGAGCTAAAAGTCATTCATTCTTCGGATGAAGGATCCATCGCCATGGTTAACGAATACGAAAAAGAAGACAACACCCCTATCTTTGAATTGCCGCAGTTCATGGTGGGTGATCACGTCTCTATAAACGTTGACTAAGAGCGATCCCAACATTCACTCAAAATTTTCATTCTCAGGATAGAGCCTTTGAGTACACCCAGCTCAAAAGAGAATAATTGAACATAAATCAGGTACTCCACCCCCTTTTTAATTTGAAATTCCTTCCTTCCTCTTAGGAGCACTTTACGTAAAGCCTCTCCTGCGCAGACTCCCTTGAAGTGAAATTCATACCAGCATTCTGATTGGTTGAGCTTGATCATACGGGTACATTTTGAAACTATAATAACTGTCTTCATATCAGCCGATACAGCAAGGCAATGGCCATGCTAAATTAGTCTAAGGACCAGGAATGATTCAATCATCCTGCGAGACATTAATTTTTGTTCTTACCTGATAGGGAAAAAAGGATCGATTTTCCATGATACAAGGACCACGTACTCTAGGTCGCATTTTTAGAAATCGCGTAGAAAGAAGTCTGGATAAGTACTCCACCGGCTGGATAGAGAACGGTGAAGTTAAAAATATGTCATTTCGCGAATACCGCAATACTGTGGACGTCCTAGCATCAGCTCTGAATAAAGCCGGAATGAACGTTGGTGATAAAGTTGCCATCCTGGCCCAGACTTGCAAAGAATGGCATTTTCTGGATCTTTCCATCCTTTGCTCGAGGGCCTGCGTGGTTCCCGTTTATCCAAGTTATCTTTCTAATGACATCGATTACATTTTCAAACACTCTGATAGCTCCATACTGATTGTGGAAAATGATAAACAAATGGAAAAGGTTGTTCCGGTTATGCATAACTGGACGAATCTGAAAGTGGTGATCTCGCTCTATGAGCTTCCAGAAGAAACGATTAAGAAGTTTCGCAATGCCTGTGCCTACTTCAGCTACAAAGATCTCCTTCGCATCGGAGCAGAGGAATTAAAATCCAATCCGGATCTCTTAGAGAATCATATCAATAACCAATTGCCTGAAGAATATGCGTCGATCATTTATACTTCAGGTACTACCGGTGAACCGAAAGGTGCGGTCATCACTCATCATGCTTTGGTGACGATGCTACTAAACGTGGACAAGACAATTCAAGGGGCATTCACAGCTAATGATCGAACATTAGTTTTTCTTCCTCTTTCACATGTGCTTGGTCGCTGTGATTCTCTCTTACCCTTAGTTTTTGGATGGCAAGCCGTCTACGCAGAGTCGATTGATAAATTAGTCGATAACCTTCAAATCGTTAAACCAACAATTATGATTGCCGTGCCTAGAATTTTCGAAAAAATTTATGCCAAAATCATGGCTCAGGTTGAAGAAGGTAATCTGGTTGAAAAACAAGTTTTTAAATGGGCCCAAATGGTCGCAGAGAACTATTTCTCTAAAATTGACGAAGATCGCTCTCCCTCGGCAGTGGATTTGGTCGAATTCAAATTAGCGCATAAACTAGTCTTCTCCAAAATCTATGCCCGCTTTGGTGGAAAAATTCGTTACTTCGTTTCCGGTGGAGCACCTCTGTCACCGGAAATTATCAAATTCCTTCGTTATGCTAATCTCACTATTTTAGAGGGATATGGTTTAACTGAAACCATTGCGCCTTGTTGTTTGAATCCTCTTACCAAACAAGTTCCAGGATCCGTAGGAAGACCTTTAGGTGATGTTCAAATTGCTTTTGCAGCTGATGGTTAAATTAAAATCAAAAGCGAAGCTATGCTAAAGGAATACTACAAAAACCCTGAAGCTACCGCAGAGGCCATCAAAGATGGCTGGTTTTACACTGGGGATATCGGGGAATTTACACCTGATGGATACTTAAAAATTACTGATCGCAAAAAAGATCTGATCAAAACCAGTGGAGGAAAATTTATAGCTCCTCAGAAGATCGAAAACATGGCCAAAACTCAGCCACATATTTCTCATATCGTGGTTATAGGGGATCAGAAAAAGTACCTCACGGCCTTAATTGGCATCGAAAAAGAGCGCTTTCTGCCTGTGCTAGAGGAATTAGGACTACCAACAGATTGCAGTCTGGAAGAACTCTCCGGCCATGAAAAAGTAAAAGAGATCATTGGCAAAGAGATAGATACGATCAATCAGGGCCTGGCGCAGTTTGAGACGATCAAGAAATTCAGCATTTTGCCCGAAGAATTTACCGTCGAGAATTTCCTGACTCCCTCTCTCAAAATAAAGAGAAAGTTAGTTTCGGCGCGTTATTTAAATGCAATTGAAGCAATGTATCAATAAACTCCCTTTGACAGAAGAGCCTAACTCTTTTAAAAATGGAGATTCTATTTATCCCTTAAAGAGGTAACTATGGCACGAGTCACAGTCGAAGATTGTTTAGAGCATGTTGAAAACCGTTATGAGCTAGTTCATCTGACAGCTAAACGTGTAAAACAGCTTCGTGAAGGTGATGATTCTACGGTTAAGAGCAAGAACAAAGAAGTTGTTACAGCTCTCCGTGAAATCGCTGCTGGTAAAGTTAAGCACACTCTGAAGAGCGAATACGACTCAGACGAGTTCTAATCTTCACCTATCATCGTTTACAAATAAAAAAGCCACCTTTCGGTGGCTTTTTTTATTTCTATTTAGCTGGACCCTTCCTCAGAGCAATTTTCAGAACCTCATCAAAATGTTTTACCGGGAAAAAGTGCATACCTTTACGGTGGCGCTCAGGAACTTCTTTCAGATCTTTTTCATTCTGCCATGGAAGGATAATCGTTTTAATACCAGCGCGCTTAGCGGCCAATACTTTTTCTTTAATTCCGCCCACGGGAAGAACTTTACCAGTCAAACTTAACTCACCTGTCATTGCTACATCTCCACGTACCATTTGATTAGTCGCTAGAGAATAAAGGGCCAATGCCATAGTGATGCCCGCAGATGGGCCGTCTTTTGGTGTAGCACCAGCAGGTAAGTGCAAGTGGATCTCATGCTTGGCCAGATAGTCGGTTGCTTCTTCAGCATTCGGTGCTGGTACAGCAGATGATTGAATCGCAGCTGGAGTTTCTACTTTCTTAGAAGGAGCTTTCTTCTTCACCACAGGCTTTTTCTTCGCTTCTTCAGCTTCAATCTGGGCTTGCAGAATGCTCTTCACATAGCTGTAGGCCAGGTTCGCTGATTCGCTCATTACATCACCCAGCTGACCAGTGAGCTTAAAGCCTCGACCCTTCAGAGGAATTGTTTCGATGAAAAGGATGTCTCCACCGAAGGCGGTCCAGGCAAGACCTGTTACGATACCCGGAGAAAGTGGCTTTTGCGCCTTATCTGATTCAAAACGTTTCGGTCCAAGGATCTTCTCAAGATCATTAACGGTCGGTGAGAATTTTTTGAAACGCTTAGAAGAAACTTTTTCAAGTGCAGCACGACGACAAAGTTTCGCTACCAACTGTTCCATCACACGCACTCCTGGCTCACGAGCGTAGTCAGAAACCAGCGCTTTTAATACCACTGTCGAAAGAGCGAACTCTTTGGCCACCAGTCCATGTTTTTTAAGTTGTTTCGGAATAACCCACTTAGTAGCAATCGAGAGTTTTTCTTCGATGGTATAACCAGAGAGTTCAATCAGTTCCATACGATCCAGAAGAGCTTCCGGAATTTCGCCAATGTAGTTAGCAGTTGCGATGAAAAGTACTTTCGAAAGATCGAATGGCACATCAAGATAATTATCGATAAAGGTCTTATTCTGTTCAGGATCCAGAACTTCCAGAAGTGAAGACGCTGGATCACCTTGATAAGACTTTCCGATTTTATCAATCTCATCCAGCATGATGACTGGATTATTTACTTCTACACGTTTGAGTGCCTGAATGATTTTTCCTGGCATTGCTCCAACGTATGTACGGCGGTGACCTTTGATCTCAGCTTCATCTTTCATCCCACCGAGAGAGAAACGATAAAATTTTCTTCCCAAAGCTTTTGCAATTGAATGACCAAGCGAGGTCTTACCAACACCGGGAGGGCCTGCCAGACATAGGATAGTACCATCGTATTCTGGCTTAAGTTTTCTCACCGCAAGGAATTCCATGATGCGCTCTTTTGGTTTCTCTAGACCATAATGGTCTTTTTCTAGAATCTTTTTAGCGGCATCGATATCAACC
>JBEIEO010000161.1:0-7098 GCA_040382895.1 Halobacteriovoraceae bacterium | reverse complement strand
CTGCCGCTAAAGGAGGCCCGAACAACGAGATGGCATTTTCAACAAAACACATCCGCGAAGCTCTACTTCATTGAATATCTTGAAGGTATTTCCTCCTTTGAAGTTTTCTCCTCCCGTTTAAAAGAAGCTGCCAATTGTGAAAGTAAGATCTGCTTGAATCTGGAGCTTTCATCTTTTTTTCCTGACTCCCATTTTATGAAGGTTTTGAAACTACTGGAAGAACTTAAGCTGTCTTCTCGCATGATCAGTCCGCTGGCCTTGGTAGAGCAATCTCAGGCAGAAGTAGAGGGGACTTTTTATCTGGAGGACTTGCTCTTAGGAAGCAGCACGCTGGAGGATCGTTTTATTCTTCAAGGTGGGATTTTGAAGCCGTCCCATCTACCTTCGGTTCTCAACGTTATTTCTGAATACTGGCCGACACCTCTTGCGAAACAGGAAGTGGTGTTATGTGAGTTGGACAATCTCTCTCATCCTTTAAGGGAGGAGTTGTTTAAACTCATAAAAAGAACAGAGTCCCTGGAAGCTTTATTTCATCCGCAGATGTTGAAGATTGTCCGGGAGCTGATCCGAGAAATTGAATAAAAAAAAGGGCCCGTTTCCGGGCCCTTCATTTTTTTGATTACTTAACTTTCCAGTAGTATTCAATCACGAGACGCTTTTCGAAAGCGAACGGGATGTCTTCAGCGAGTGGCTTTGCAACCATTTTTGCTTTCTCTTTCTCACCAGAAGCTTCTTTTGTTAAGAAAGCTGGAATTGAAGAGATACGTGGTTTTTGCTTAGCTTGAAGATAGTTACCAGACTTAGCACCTTTATCGGTGATTTCGATAACATCACCTGGCTTAACCTGGTAAGCAGGAACGTTAACAGTTTTGCCGTTAACTTTAATGTGCTTGTGTGAAACAAGCTGACGAGCACCTGGAGTTGATGGAGCCCAGTTAAGACGGAAAACAACGTTATCTAGACGAGATTCAAGAGCAACGATCATGGTATCAACCCATGAAGCTGTCTTAATTTTCTTAGAGTTTTTAACGTAGTTACGTAGTTGAGATTCGCGAAGTCCGTAGTTGAACATCACTTTCTGCTTCTCTAGAAGTCGAACAGTGAAGTCCGATAGCTTCTTACGTTGCATACCGTGCTGGCCTGGACCGTACGGTTTTCTTTCTAGAGCTCCGGCCTTACCAAGACCCGGAAGTTCAACACCAAGTCGGCGCTGAATTTTGAAGCGCGAGCGCCCCATGTCGATTTTTGCCATAAGTTTCTCCTTTAGGCGTTAGCAGGAAACAAAATAAAATTAACTTCTCCTATGGAGCCTGCTTCCTCAGCATTAGAAAAGTGTGGAGGTAGTTATAAATGAAAATCACCACTTATGGCAAGAATTAAAGGCTCTAAATCAGGTAATCTTTGCGCGAGCTATTCAGATTCTCTGCTTTTTGTGATATTAGAGCAGCGAATTATAGGGAGAATAAGTATGAAAAAGCCATTAATCATCGCCGCTGCCATCGTTCTGGGAATTATCCTTAGCAACTATATCATTGGGAATAAGAGCAATAATCTAACCGAAACCATGGTGGAAGATACCATCGAAACTAAGCAAGCTGCTGATATTCCTCTATAACGCACGTATCCTGCGACGTCGCAGGATACCCGCATCATTTTCTATCCTCTGATTTTTCTTTGTAGATTGGCCATTTCAATGGCTGCCATGGCTGAATCCCAACCTTTATTACCAGCCTTCGTTCCTGCACGCTCGATAGCCTGCTCGATCGTGTCTGTGGTCAGAACGCCGAAAATGGTAGGGACGTGGGTTTTAAGGCTGACGTGTGCAATACCCTTGGCCGTCTCGTTACAAACGTAATCATAGTGAGAAGTGGATCCTCGGATTACGGCACCCAGGCAGATAATCGCATCGTATTTTTTTGTTTCAGCTAAAGACTGAGCGATGGTTGGAATTTCAAAAGCACCTGGAACCCAGACTTCATCAATGTTGTTTTTATCGATGTCGTGTCTTTCCAGGCAATCGATGGCCCCACCCAAAAGTTTTGAAGTAATGAATTCGTTGAAGCGCGCGCAAACGATGGCCACTTTCAATCTCGATGCATTCAATGATCCTTCAATTTTCATACTCGTCTCGCTTATTGATTAAAAAGATTTTGTTTCAGAAGGTGACCCAGCTTCACTTTTTTGGTGAAAAGATACTGAGCGTTTTTCTGGTTAGCATCCATCTCCAGCGGGTGGCGCTCGATGTTGGTAATGCCCAGTTTATTAAGCCCCTCGATTTTTTGAGGGTTATTGGTCAAGAGTTTCATGCCGGATACTTCGAAGTATCGAAGGATCTGGGCTGCCATGGTGTAGTCCCGAAGATCGACCGGGAAGCCGAGATGGAGGTTCGCTTCGGCTGTATCCATGCCTTTATCCTGAAGCTGGTAAGCTTTGACTTTGTTGAAGAGTCCAATGCCACGGCCTTCCTGACGAAGATAAATCACCATCCCGGAACCTTTCTCTTCGATCATTTTCATAGAGGAGGCAAGCTGCTCACCACAGTCACAGCGATAACTTCCGAAAATATCTCCGGTGAAGCATTCCGAGTGAACACGCACCAGAGTTTCTGGTTTTTTTAAGGAAGCCAGATCACCTTTTACAATCGCAACGTGCTCTTGCTTAAGGACATCTGATTTAAAAATATACATCTGGAATTCGCCGAACTTTGTCGGGAACGGAATCGATTCAACGGTGGAGATCAGAGTTTCATGCTGTTTACGGTAGGCCACAAGATCCGCAATTGAAACCACTTTCATATTATGCTTCTCGGCCAGCACTAAAAGCTCAGGCAATCGTGCCATTGAGCCATCTTCATTCATGATTTCGCAGATCACACCTACCGGTGCAAAGCCCGCCATCTTAGAAAGATCCACGGCGGCTTCGGTGTGTCCCTGGCGCTCCAGCACTCCGCCATCTTTAGCGATGAGCGGAAAGATATGACCAGGACGAGAGAAATCAGAAGCCTTAGCTTCTGCATGAGTCATGAGTTTGAGAGTGTGAGAGCGATCTGAGGCAGAAATTCCGGTAGAGACTTTTTCTTTAGCGTCGATAGTAACAGTGAAGGCCGTTCCCATGGAATCAGTGTTGGCCTGCACCTGCAGCGCAAGATCAAGGCGCCGGGCCACTGCGGTTGAGACTGGCGCGCAAACCAGACCCCGACCCTGAGTGATCATGAAGTTAATGGCTTCTGGGGTTACAACCTCAGCGGCCATGATGAAGTCACCTTCGTTTTCACGATCTTCATCATCCACCACGATAATCATCTTCCCGGCCTTAAGATCGGCGAGGGCTGCTTCGATAGTGTCTAATGATCGTAATTTTTCAGTCTTCATATTTCACATCAAAAAAATTTTTGGCCCATTCCTCACGCTTAGAATCTTTGTCAAAGCGCAGGAAGTTCTCGATATATTTGGCGATCATATCTACCTCGATATTAAGGTGATCACCAACTTTTTTTGTGCCGAGTGTAGTCTTTTCTAGCGTATGGGGAATGATAGCTCCCGTAAGAGTTTCAGCGGTCAAGCGGGCGATGGTGAGGCTGATTCCATCCAGTGCGACGGACCCCTCTGATATCATATACTTACGAAGATCCTTGGGAAAGCTCACTTCAATCTCCCAGTTTTCACCCATCGTTTTAATTTGTTTAATTTTCCCCAGAGCATTCACGTGCCCCTGAACGAAGTGGCCTCCCAGGCGGTCATGGGGTCTTAACGAGAGCTCCAGATTCACCTTATCGTTGGGCTTCAGATACCCGATGGAGGTCTTCTCCAGGGTCATATGGATGGCCTGGACCTTAAAGGTGTCTCCCTGAATTTTGGTGGCAGTCAGACAACATCCGTTTGTGGCCACAGAGTCATCGATCTGTATGTCTTTGATGAGTCCCGGTGCCCTGATAACAAACTCTTTGCCTTCGGCATTGGGAGTGACTGAAACGATAGTGCCTAATTCCTGAATGAGTCCTGTAAACATAACCAATCCTTATTCCAGCCGACCGGTTATGAAAATGTCATCTTCAATCCAGCGGCTTTCAATTTGTTTTAAGCGTGGGCGTTGATTTAATTGAGTGAGGCCAAAGTTTTCTAATGCCGATTTGCCTTCACCCATAAAACTCGTATTCATAAAAAGCGAAACACGACTGACTAACTTTTCAGAGAGAAAAGCGGAGGCCAGAGTTGATCCGCCCTCCAGCATCAGGTTGATCATTTTTTTCTCAAATAGATCCTGCAAAGCTTCGGAAATATTTCTTACCTGAGCCGAAGGAAAATCAATGTTGAGTTTATTTTGTGAGTACACCAGCGTTTTATCCCTCAGCTCATCGGTGAAGAGGTGAGCTTCTGCAGATAGATTCCCAGTCTTAGTAAAGACAATGCGATAAGGTTGTTTGCCGGAATAATCTGGCAATCTCACATTCAGTTTCGGGTTATCTTTTCTGAGAGTTTCGGCTCCCACTATCACTCCCTGGTGAAGTGATCGCATCTCATGTACCAATTGGCGCGATTTTTCATTGGTGATCCAATGAGATTCGCCATTAGGCATGCTGATTTTTCCATCCAGAGTTGTGGCAAGTTTTAAATGAACAAAGGGCTTTTTCACTCGCTGAGCATAGAAAAAAGCTTCGTTCAGCCGTTCGCCTTCATCAGCGAGAATCCCATGTTCAACTTCGATTCCGTGGGCACGTAAGAGCTCAACTCCTTTTCCGTTAACGGCCGGGTTCGGATCGAGATTACAGATTACGACTTTTTTAATTTTTTCGACGATCAGACGTTGAGCACATGGTGGTGTGAGTTTAGTGGTGTGACAACAAGGCTCCAGGTTGACGTAGATGGTTGCGCCGGCCGGGGAGTCTACACAGTTCTCCAGGGCACTGACCTCGGCATGGGCAAGCCCATGAGCTCGGTGGTGGCCCTCTGCGATGATCCTGCCATTTTTCACAATCACTGCACCCACTAGAGGATTGGGCCAGGTATTGCCCTGACCTAGTCGCGCAAGTTCAAGGGTTTTGCGAATGTAATCCTCAGTGGTCAGCATGATCTAAGTCCTTAAAGACTTTTGCTGCCGGATCTTTTTTCATTTCTTCCAGGTAAAGCTCCAGAGAGTAAGAAGGCGTAACACCCAACCATTCTTTGATAGTCGTGTGATTGATATTCTGATTGAGCCATTTGAAAATGCAAGACTGTCTAAGAGATTTTGCGGTCATATCACTTTTGAGATTTTTTCTGAGCTCTTCAAAAAATAATTCTGTTCCTCGGGGAGAAAGTCCACCTGCCAGAATCCTGTAAGGATTGGCATTAAAGAGCAGCTCTTCAATTTCTAGTTCTTCTTTTTTCAGGAACTGCAGATAGTGAGATTTATAAAACTGGAAATCAGCATGAAAGACCTGAGGCAGTGGTACCGAATACGGATCACGCTTGGGGTGCTCCACCATCACGCGATAACCTTTCTGATCTTTCAGGACACTCGAGAAATGCAGTTTAGCGATATCTGAAACTTTGAGACCGGCTCCATAGATGAGATGAAAGATGATGACATTTCTGGCATGTACCAGTTGAGTCAGACCTTCACTTTCATGTACGCGTTTTTTGAGGAGTTGATAGGCCTTGATGACCTCATTCAATGGAGTTGGTTCCGGATTATCTAGTACCTTAGGGGAAACCGCCATTTGTTTCAACGGGTTTTCGTGAAACAGATTTTGCACCATAAGGTAATCAAAAAATAATCTCAGGGCCTGTACCCGGCGGCGAACGGAATTTGGTGAACCATATTTTTGATCGAGATATTGGGAGTATTCCTGAACCTGAGTGGAAGTGAATGCTCGGATTTTTAGGTGCTGTTGTTTATCAATCAGAAAAGTATTGAAGCACTGAAGGTCAGCTTTGTAGTTTTTAACGGTATTAAAGCTTTTTCCCTGCTTTTCCAACACTTTCAAAAACTCTTGTTGTTTATCAATAAGATTGAATTCCACAAAGCCTCCGTTTATGGCTTCGTATATTACGAAAATCTCTTGGACTTGGGAAGGCAAATCCGCTAATCTAGGGCCCATTCGGAGGAATTCATGATCACGGTTTCAAACCTAAGCAAGTCTTATGGCGGGCAAGTTCTCTATCAAAATGGCTCATTCTTCATTGGTCCTGGTGAAAAAGTCGGACTGGTAGGACCGAATGGTGCCGGTAAAACCTCACTTTTCCGCCTGATCATGGGTGAAGAGCGCCAGGATTCCGGTACGGTTGATTACTCTAAGAGTTTGCGGATTTGTTATTTCTCTCAGAATGTGGGTGAACTTAAAGGTCGCAGTGCCCTTGAAGAAGTTATTCATGGGAACCCAAGACTTGGATATTTAAAAACAGAAATCGCAAAAATTGAGCAGGCCCTTGAATCCGGTGACTATTCCGATGAGCTCTTGGAAAAGATGGGTGACTACCAGATGGAGTTTGAAAAACTTGGTGGTTACGATATCGAACACCAGGCCGCAGAAGTTTTGACTGGTCTGGGAATCATGCCCGATGAACATCAGCGTCCGGTTGAATCATTTTCCGGCGGTTGGAAAATGCGAATTGCCTTGGCCAAAGTTCTTGCTCAAAAACCAGAGTTCATCCTTATGGATGAGCCTACAAACTATCTTGATCTTGAATCTATTGTCTGGCTTGAAGAATGGCTCAAAAACTTCAAAGGCTCTGTGTTTATGACCAGCCACGATCGTGACTTCATGAACGGTCTGGTGAAAAAAATTGTGGAAGTGAATCATAAAACCATAACCGTCTACAGCGGTAACTACGATTATTACGAAAAAGAGCGGGATATTCGTCGAGAGCAGCTGATCGCAAGTTCAGAGCGCCAACAGGCCATGCTACAAAAAGAAGAAGAGTTCATCGCGAAATTCGCCGCCCGTGCTTCCCATGCCGCTCAAGTGCAGTCGCGGGTTAAAAAGCTGGATAAAATTGAACGAATCGAAGTAATGCCGGAAGAACAGGCGATAAATTTTGAATTCCCGAAACCGCCGCGATCAGGAAACGATGTTGTTAAACTGGATTCTCTTGGAAAAGTTTGGGTCAACCCCGAAGG
>JBEIEO010000160.1:0-7103 GCA_040382895.1 Halobacteriovoraceae bacterium | reverse complement strand
TTCCTCTCCAGACCTATGAGCTGACGATGGAATTAAGACAGCAAGGTGAAAATTCTCTTGTTGGCCATCTGATTCGTAAAAACAAAAATCCCCAGGTTAAAACACCAGTCGTTGGTGCTTACGGTTACAAGTTGCGTTACCCAGAGAAAATGAAAAAATCGACCATCGACCTGAATGGGAAATGGACTCTGGAATTGATGGATGAAAATGATCAAAAAAGTCCGGCGGTCGGTGTGTTCAAGCAAATAGGTAATGTTCTCACCGGCAGCATAGTAACTCCTACTGGTGACTATCGATACATGGAAGGTGTGGTTCAAAAAGATAAATTCGAAGCCGCCAGTTTTGATGGAGTCTATAATTACGTGTTCCGCGGAACAATCAAGGATGGCAAACTGGTAGGAGAAATCGCCTCAAACGCCCTAACTAAAGTGACGGGGTCTAAAGATGAAAAAGCTCATTTACCGGATGCCTATAAACAAACGGAACTTCCTCAACTAAGATTCATCTTCCCTGACCTAAAAGGCCAGAGCGTTTCTTTAACTCACCCGAAGTTTAAAAATAAACCCGTTATCGTTCAAATTTATGGTTCGTGGTGCCCAAACTGCATGGACGAGATGAATTACCTGATCCCTTGGTATCATGAAAATAATAAGCGCGGCATCGAAATAGTGGCCCTGGCCTTTGAACGAAGCCTGAGCCAGGAAGCGGCCAGGATTCAACTGCTGAAAGTTCAGAATAAACTTAGAGTGCCATATCCTATTCTTAGGGCTGGATCGACTTCGGAAGATAAGCCAGCAGACAAAATTCAGGGCTTAAAAAATTTCATCTCTTTCCCTACCACTATTTTCTTGAATCGAAAGCATGAGGTGGTAAAAGTCCATGCAGGCTTCAATGGTCCAAGCACCGGTGAATTTTTTGAAACCTGGAAAAAAGAGTTCAATCAAACCGTTGATGAGTTGTTAAAGCCATGATCAAGACTATCGGACTGTTGCTGCTTTCTAATATCTTTATGACCTATGCCTGGTATGGGCACCTGAAAACGCTGGCGGGAAAGCCCATATGGATTGCGATTGGCGTTAGCTGGGCAGTGGCACTCTTGGAGTACTGTTTTCAGGTACCGGCCAATCGTATCGGCTTAACTTATTTCTCACTACCTCAGCTTAAGATTATCCAGGAAGTGATCACCATGGTGGTGTTCTGCTTCTTTGCGATCTATTTTATGAAAGTTCCGCTGAACCGGAACTTTATTTATGCTTCTCTTTGTTTAATTGGTGCCGTGTATTTTATTTTTCGCAAATAATTAATCGTCTTCTTGCTTGTCTTCTTCAGTTTCTTCGCCTTCATCGGCATTTCCGTAGTCGTTGTCATCAGCTTTTAGACTTTCATTTTCCTCGGTTGATATCGGCGTTTCTGAAGTGTCCATTCCGGTAGTCGGAAGAATTCCCTGACTTTCACTATCCTGAATCTGCACATAGGCGCTTGCGGCTCCATGCCGATAAACCAACTCACCACCGCTGGCCCCTGTGCGGTAAGCCAGAAAGCAACTTACCATGCTGATCGCCGCAATAGTCAGATGTAAGTAAAACTGAATGTTGTTTAATAAAAAGAAGGTTGCTACCGACAAAACCAGAGCTATTACTGTTGCCCCGACGAATACTTCAGCTCGCTCTTCGTGCTCATGAATAATCTTTTTATCCACCACTTTTTCTACCTGGTGTTCTTCATCTTCACCTGTCTCGAGGGCCACATAGCCAGAGACAGTTGTCACTAACTGAAGCCCTATAATGATGAGCCAGGCATGAGGTGCCATCTTATTTTTGCGAATCATCAGAGCGAAAATAAGCACTAATGCCGGCATTATAAAAGTGAGTGCCAGAGGAAGATGAACGATAGAAGGATGAAGTGGAGTCTGCATAAATCGCCTTTGTGAAAGTCATCACATTATAGAACGTGAAATAACGATTTCAGAGGAGAATTTGCGTTTTTTGCACAAGGTTGAGAGTGTCAAAAAAACGTCGTTTTGGATTTCCCTCTCTCAGGAATCCTTTATATGTGCCCGTGATTTAATTCTTGGCTTACATTGCCTCTCAATCCTGCAAGCAAATGTTAGATAATACGAGGGTTTGTAGCATCGGAAACTGTTGGCAATCAAAATATCCCCTGTTTTAATTTTCAGAACACATTACACACGTAAC
Source organism: Halobacteriovoraceae bacterium (assembly GCA_040382895.1). Taxonomy (GTDB): domain Bacteria; phylum Bdellovibrionota; class Bacteriovoracia; order Bacteriovoracales; family Bacteriovoracaceae; genus Peredibacter. The sequence goes on along the minus strand of JBEIEO010000160.1, from coordinate 4,908 downwards.
CCCGGGCAAGAGTGGCCCCCTGTAACAAGGAGAACTAAGGATGTCAGTTCGACTAAACAGTCATTTGTCAGATAAGCAGGTTACAATGCTTAAAGACAAACTTTTAGCTGAAGCGGAGCGCATTAGAACGAATTTTCAACTCAAGAAAAGTGAGTACGAGAACAGTTCTATTTCTGGTGCTAAAGATGAAGTAGATTCTGCTAACGATAATATCCTGCTAGCTGCTGATATGCGTTTTTCGAATCGCGAAAGCCTCTACTACAAAAAAATCATGAAAACCTTAAGTAAGATCGAAACCGAACAATATGGTATGTGTGATGAATGTGGCGATCCTATCACCTATTCTCGACTTATTGCTCGCCCGACTTCCGAAATGTGCATCCTGTGCAAAGAGGAATCAGAGCGCGAAGAGTCTCAGAACTTCTTCGAGCGTCGTTCAAAATCTCTTGGAAGAGAAATGAGCGTTTCTGGTCACTAAACTATGATTGAATACGTCGTCGAGCACAATCCAGACGACCGCACATTATTAAAAGCCTCCCAAATCTTGCGAAATGGGGGGCTTATTTGTTTTCCCACTGAAACTAACTGGGTCGTGGTAGCGGATCCTTATCAAAAAATAGGCGTCGATAAACTCTATCGTCTCCGCCACGTGGACAACACTAAACATTTCACTATTCTTTGCGATAGCTTCAAGAAGGCTCAGGAAGTTTCTTTCATCGATGATGGATCTTTCAGAATTTTAAAAAAGATTATTCCCGGTTCTTATACTTTTATCTTTGAAGCGCAGAAAAAAATTACCAAGTACCTCAAAGCCTCCAAGATTGATAAAGAAGTCGGTATCCGTTTCCCACCGAAGCCATTGTGTCGTCGCTTGCTAGAAGTGCATGGCGATGTTGTCATCTCAACGCATCTCACTCATGACATGCTGGAGATGGAAGATGATGGTTCAGTACTCTATGGCGCTTTAATTGATGATTACTTTGGTAACCAAATAGATCTGGTGATTGACCCAGGAGAATATGAGTTTATTGGTCACTCAACCACTATCATTGATTTCACCAGCGGCGCTCCGGAAATCATTCGACAGGGCGCAGGTAGCGTCGACTTTCTACGCTAAGTTACTATTCAGGAATGAATAAACCTCACGTTGTCATCGTTGGTGGTGGATTTGGAGGATTAGCAGCGGCGAAATCCCTTGCGAATGATCAGTTCAAGGTCACATTAGTCGATAAAAGAAATTATCACCTCTTTCAACCACTCCTCTATCAAGTTGCCATGGCCGGTCTCTCCCCCGCAGAAATTGCTTATCCATTACGAGCACTTCTGGCCCCAGCAACGGATGTTGAGATCTTGCTGGGTGAGGTGGAGGAAATAAATACAACGGACAAGTGGATTCTCACTGAGGCCAATCAGATTCACTATGATTACCTAATTCTGGCATGTGGTTCCACTTATACTTATTTCAATTACCCTCAGTGGGAACCATTCGCTCCAGGTCTGAAAACTATTGAGCAGGCCACTGAGATCCGCAGAAAGATATTTCTCGCACTGGAAAAAGCCGAAAGAGAAAGAGACCATGAGAAACAAAAACCTCATCTGACTTTCGTTATCGTTGGCGGAGGGCCGACTGGTGTGGAGCTTTCCGGAACTTTGGGAGAAATCACGCGGTTTAGCCTCACTAAAGACTTTGATCATATTAAGCCCCATGAAACAAAAATTATTCTAGTTGAAGCAGGACCCAGGATCCTTCCGACAATGACTGAGGAGCTTTCGGCTGAAGCGGCTCGAGAACTAACTGAATTAGGTGTAGAGGTCAGAGTGAATTCACTTGTGATGGATGTGAGTGAAACTGGAATTCAAGTGGGAGATGAATTTATCGAAACTTCTACTGTCTTATGGGCCGCTGGTGTAGCGGCCAATCCTCTGAATAAAAAACTGGATGTAGAACTAGACCGACAAGGAAGGATTATCGTCAACCGGGTACTGGCAATTCCATCTCATCCGGAGATATTTGTCATCGGTGATCAGGCCCACTATGAATGGGGTGAGGATAAAAAACCTTTACCCGGTCTGGCCCCGGTGGCCATGCAACAAGGTCGCTTCGTTGCCCGCTATCTAAAAAGGAAAATTAACCACCGCCCGCTCCCTGAATACTTCAAATATGTTGATAAAGGGCAGATGGCAACGATTGGCAGATCTCGTGCGGTAGCCATGTTCAAGGGACTCCAGATGCATGGATTCATCGCCTGGACGGCCTGGCTAGTGGTTCACATCTGGTATTTGATCGGATTTAAGAATCGAATTTTTGTTTTGTTTCAATGGGCCTGGACCTACCTCACCTTTCGGCGCGGGGCCCGACTCATTATCAATAAATGATTACTGAGCTAAAATAGGAAACTCAAAGGTTGCACACTTCTTCAATGGGATTTTTGACATTTCCCTACACTTCTTTGATGATTATTTTTTTACTTTTTTATCAGTTTAAAACGATGGCTGTGGCATGGTCTTAGGGAAGAAAATGAAAAAGATTAAACTAACTCTAGCACCAAAGAATGTACCCGATTCTCATTTTGTTGCCTTTTCATCTTTAGTTTTTGCATTGATTTTTTCCTCGTTGGGGGCAGCTGGCTCATATGGCTCGAGAGTCCAGAGTTTTTTCGTTTGGACACCAACTATTGTTATTGCAATTGTTTTTCTTATTCTGACTCATCTTTTTTTACGTCAAAAGCTTAAAATCAATTTCTGGGTGCTTTCAATTTTAGAAGGCATAGTTGGATCATTATTTTTTTCCCCTTTTGCTTATTTTATAGATGTATTTCTGGGTTCAGATCCAGGCCCCTACCTTTCCTTCCATGGGATAGTTGAAGAATTTGGCAATGTTCTTCCCTCAGTTGTCATTTGTTGGTTACTCATGAAGTCGCCGAGGTATTTTGGACTTATTTTGCCCGCTAAAATAACTCATGATCTTGTCAGAACTGCTGTCCCCTCTGAACATGGAGAACTTTCTCCTGAGATTATTGGCACGTTCTTAGAGATTCTTCCTAAGGAGCTCGGTACTGATGTGATTTTTATAAAAGCTGAAAAACAGTACATTCTGGTGACAACATCTCTCGGTAGTAAACTAATCCACTACGGTTTAACCCAGGCGATAAATTCGTTTGCTGTAGATTATGGATATCGAATCCACAGATCGATCTGGGTTGCGAAAAAGCATATTGTACGAATTGATAAAAAAATGCGAACCGTGACAATGTCAAACAATGCTATTCTTCCAATAAGCAGGAGATTGTTGAGTTCAATTCATTCAATGGAATAACCACTCGTTCAAAATCTTTGCCTTTTGTTCAAACCTTCACATGATTTCTATGATTTATTGATATTTTTTTAAATCGTCATTTTAAAGGAGTATGTGATGAAGTCATTTATGTGTTTAGTTATTTTCCTTACTTTTGTTTTTTCGCTAAAGGGCCATGCTGAACGTTGTGCTCCTGATATGCCGTCTTTGCTTAATTTTGCATGTAAAAAGGGATGGGCATTACCACTGGGAGTTGGTTTTGAGCATGGGGGTAAGTCAGATGCATCCAAGAATTATGAGACGGCCCTGGAGCCTGTGGCCATGCTTCACTTATCTACAAAATCAACCCAGTTTTTTATTGAAGGAGTTGAGAATGGGATCCGGCATTTTGCCAGTGATGACTTTTTATTTAGCTTAGCTGCGAGATACGAACATGGCCGGAAAGAAAGTGACGACCCGTCTTTTTTAAAGGGGCTTGGAAATATTAAGGATGAATGGATGGGAGTCATTGAAGCTAGATATTCCTTAGTCGGTGATTATGACGTTTGGGTTGGTGGAAGATCCATGGTGGGAGATAAGGATATTGGCCAGCTTCATATTGCAGTAGTCGGATTAGGAGTTCCTCGCTTCTCTAAAAAAGTGGATTTTGAACTTCTTTTATGGTCAACCTGGGCAAGCTCAGCTTTCTTAAACAGAGATTTTGGAGTCACGGCCTCTCAATCTCAAAGCTCAATCTATAATCAGCACTCGGCAAAATCAGGGCATCGTGCAGTTGGTGCAGGATTATTTACACGAATTGATTTAACTGACAGATGGAAAGTCTTGAGCGAAATAAACTATGAAGGCTACAATTCCCGTCTTAATAAGAGCCCAATAGTAAAGAAGGGACGAAATAGCGAGTATGAGGCAAATGTCTCAATTCTATATGTGCTTTAACTTAATCAACTTAATATATGCCAAGCCTTGATCAAATTAGTGATCACTTAGGGGGAGCTAATTGAGGGAGGACTCCGGATTCTTTAAACAAGATCTGGGAACGACCTCAACGCTTTGTTTTTATTTAATATCTTGATTAAATGTCAGAGCTTGAAAAATTTTTGAAATTAATGTGTTCGATTTTCTCATACTTCGGATAAATAAAGACTAAATTATTCTTGTCCTTAACTCCATATAGATTGTTGTAGCGAAAGATTACATCTCCATTAGGGATTGGCGTTAATTCCTGAAATTCAGGAGTGAAAGGGCCTTTTTTTGCTGTACTAATTATCCATTTTGAGTCGTCCCCATTTTGGTATGGCCCTTCGCCTGGTTCGCCCATACCTGCCAAAGTATTTAGCTGTTTCTCCATCTTCTTACCACATGCCGAAACCTTTTGAAGAAAGCAGGTTTGTACTTTATCCTTAAGTGCATTAAATTCAGAATCGTTTAAATTGGTTTTACTAGCATAGGATGAATAAAATCTATCAACTATTTCTGTGCATTCTGAACAATCCTTAATTAGACTTTCATCATATGACTTTCTAAAATTTGAAATTGCATCAAACTTATTCATAGTTATTCTAGACAAATCAGTATCACCAGGTATTCTCCAACTTGCGGTTTGAAATTTGGGA
>JBEIEO010000159.1:0-7139 GCA_040382895.1 Halobacteriovoraceae bacterium | reverse complement strand
CTTCACCTAAGGGAACTGTGCCTGGGTTGTGGTAAACATCTTAATGTTTTAATAAAATGGCCTGAACCGTCCTTGAATGCCATTTTCCTTTCCTTGTTTTCGTAGGGACTTTCATGGCATTCAATACCTCAGCGATCTTCCAATAACTAAACCCTTTTTCCCGAAGCTCATGCATTTTCAGGATGGCTTCCTGCTCTCTCTTGTGCTCTGCAGTGGTTCTTTGCTTGACCTTCTGGCCATAAGCCAATCCCCGTGTTCTTTTTTGGTTTGTTCCAACCTCTCTAACAGGTATTCCATGTATCTTGAGATACTTCAAAACAGTCGTTCTGGCGGAAAAAATCTGTGTTGCAATTTCCTCGCAAGATAAGCCCTCAACAACATATTTTTGATGGAGGAAAAACTTGTTCTTGTAGAGTGCATCTTCCGAAAGGCATGAAATCATTAAGATATTGGCTGGCGGAAAATAATTGGGGATAGGGTCGATTGATGACCCCATTTTTAAGTGATGATCTTCGAAAGAAGTGAAACATACTAAAGCCCCGTTTAACCCACGGGGCTTTTTTTATTTCCGAGATAGTGTAATTACGAACCGGCGACAACCTAAAACACATCTACTCCCTCCATTGGCCATCAAAAATACTACAGATGCTTAGGAATGTTCTGCAATAATGCCTCAAGCGCTAGTTGGTGAAGCTGAGAATAATAAAGCTGCTGATGGTAATGAAGGTATATCGGTGTAGTAAAACTAACCTTCGGATTGATCACTCTAAGATCCCTGTGTGTTTTAAGTAAATGCATGGGTAAGACTGCTTTACCTAGTCCTAGGTTAACAGCCGTAAGAATACCATTAACGTCATCTACAAAATGGCGCTCAATCTTGCCCTTGATATGAGCTGCTTTACAATAACGAAAAGTGGTTTGGTCATTCTCATCATGGTCTAAATAGATATTTGGAACCTGTTCATCTTTCTTAGCTACGAGGACGTTATTTTCATTCCCAACAAACTGTCCTAAAATTCCATGTTGTGTTGGCTCTTCATCAAATATCAAAAAATCAATCGATCCATTATTCAGCATCGACTTCAGATCACCGAGCTCCGCTATGTGATAAGACAGTTGTATTTTAGGATGCTTTTTAAGTATAGGAGCGATAGCGGGAAGTACGACTGAATTCATCACAGTTGAAAAGCCCGCTATTCTTAAAACACCGCCGACTTCGTTTTTAGATTTTGTTCGGACTCGTGTCATCACCTCAGCTTCTAAGCTATTCTTTGCTTGGCAATAGCGAAGGAGCTCAAGTCCAGTCTCTGTTAGCTTGGGCCCTGTCCGATGACGAATGAATAGAGTTGTTTCCAATTCTTCTTCAAGATTGGAAATTCTTTGAGATAGGGCCGACTGTGTAATTCCTAAACGTTTACCCGCTACGGTGAATTGTCCACATTGGGCTAGAGTAAAAAAAGCTTCAAGCTGGAGAGAAGAAAGACTCATTTATTTTAATTATATTAATGGATACAATAAATCAATTAATTTTACTTGTTTTAGCTTAAGTCTTAGAAATGCCCTTAACCGGAGGGCACTATGAAAAACACTCTTACAGACATTGAAAACCTAGGTCTACAAAGCAGATTTAATTTCGCCGATGGGCATGCTTACCAAGACCTAAATGCATTTCAACCTATATTGGAACGCTTGCCCGATCTATGGAACAAAGCAGCCCACATCGGGGTCAAGGCCCAGGAAAGCCTCTACCGTAATGCATTTGCTGTCCTATCTCAGTCGCCAGCAGTCTTAGATTACTCTCATTTTAGAATCTGCCCAACGGCATCTAATTCCATCGATGTCGTGGCAGCATGGTGTAGACAGATGAAATTTAAAGTGGGCTTACTTGAGCCAACTTTCGACAATTTGCATTTGTTGCTAGTACGAAGAGAAGTCGTCACCGTGTCCATCCAAGAAACGGAATTACATCAAGACATCGCGAACACTATAGAGAAGGCCAATATAGATGCGCTTTTCTTGGTAAATCCCAATAATCCCACGGGCCAAGTTCTTGCTGAAAAGCAATTTAGAGAGATTGTTGAAACATGCGTGACCAATGACATCGCCTTGTTACTTGATAATACGTTTCGATTTTTTGTTCCCCAAAGTTATGACCAGTATCAGATTCTCATCGATTCAGGAGTGAAGTTCATCTCCATCGAGGACACTGGTAAGGTTTGGCCTACGCTCGACATGAAGGCGAGTCTTATATTTTACTCACCATCGGTGAAGCAAGCGATGGAAGTCATTTATGACGAGATCTATCTTTGTATCTCGCCCTTCTCTTTGGCCGTGTTGGAAGAGTTTTTGAAAACCTCGGCTCAGCTTGGGCTTCAGCAAACCATCTGGGATGAAGTAAGCAAGCGTAGAAAACTTTTTCGTCAGGCGATCCAAGACTCTATCTTGCGACCAGATCCCATTTCTCACTCATCGATGTTAAGTGTGGAATGGGTACAGATCACTGGAGGTTTTGAGTCCGATCTCGCTCTCGCTGAGTACTTTCAAAATAAAGGATTGACTCTGCTTCCAGGAAGAAATTTTTATTGGGCGAAGGAGGAGCATTCTCACACCATGAATATAAGATTTTCACTGTTAAAGCCAGAACAGCATTTTAGAGAAGCTCTGAATGCCTTGAAGGTTGGATTGGATGAGATCAATGACCATTTTTATCAGGAGGCACTATGAACGTTGAGGTTAATTATCCCCTAGGGCATTCGATTACCGAAATGGGTCGACTCGATTTACAGTCAAAACTATTTGAGGACCCATTATTACTAGAGTTAGCCCATACGGCTGGGACTTGCTTGGAAATAGGTGCCGGCACAGGCGCTAACTTGTCAGGACTGCGTAAGGCAAATCAAATCATTCAGTATCATGGAGTGGATCTATCATCTACGGCAATTGAAGTAGCAAAACGAACCTACGGGAGTGAGTTCACAACTTTTGCAGTTGGAGATGCGACCAAACTCAATGAAGCCAACAACTCTTTTGATTTGGTTTTTTCTAAACTAGTGTTGTGGTCAATGGGTAAGCATTGGAAAAATGCGATAATAGAGGCCCATCGAGTATTGAAAAGTGGAGGAATATTTTACGCCTTTGAACCATACGATGCCGGTGTTGTGTGTGAGCCATCTAAGCCATTTTTTCAAGAAGCTCTTCAACATTGGGGAATTAATGCTCTTAAAGAAGGAATCGATATCTGTCTTGGGCCTAAAATTCCCTCCGCTTTAGAGCTAGCTGGTTTTAAAAACGTTCGATCAAAGTTTTTTGCTGTTCTCGCCTTAGATAACGAAGGTGAACGCTACACTGCAGTCTGCGATAATCTGATGAAGTTTTATTTTGGCGATGCTTCAGAGGGTTATTTAACAGATTTCCCAATAGATAAACTCAAACGCGCAAAAGCAGAGTTGCAAGCCACTCCAGAAGGTCTGATTATGGATGCTTTTTTTGTGACTTGGGGAGAGAAGTAAAAGCTCCAGCGAGGTACAATCCTCATGGGTTTTAAAGCGCTAAGCACATGATACTTTTAGCACTTTCAGCCGAAATGGCCGTAGCAAAAATCTGATAGTGTATATGTTTGTCTACAGGATTGAATGCCACCCCACATTTTAAATTCAGTTTCGATCTTCGTAAGAAGTGAAAAATACTAAAGCCCAGTTTAACCCACTGGGCTTTTTTTATTCCCTAAAGCGTGCTCAATCAAAAAAAGAGTTTGCAGAAAAACGACCAGTAAATGAAGGCATCCCTTTTTTAAAATCTAGTTTTTCAAAAAATGATTCTTGCTGACTTCCAAAGAAAAAAATTGTGTGTCCAAATCGACTCTTAATCATTTCGACAATTTTCTTTCCGTGCCCTTGCCGTTGATATTCAGGTTTGACGAGGATATCGGGGATAAACGTCATTGTTAAATCATCAGAGAACACTCTACCTGCTGCAATAGCCTCACCTTTTGAACTTCTGACAACAATTGTATAAGAAGTTTTCTGAAGTGCGACATCAACACTATCTAGATTTAAATTTGAACCGAGCTTCCACCCAACAGATTTAAGCAAATTAATGTATTCAGGAGAAGTTAGAGATCCTACTTCGTAAATGAAATTCATAGTTCTACGGACCTTTCTACTTAATAAGTATTTGTAATTGTTAAGTGATTATTGTGGCAGATGCAGTACTTTGTCTATGATTGTCCCCAGTGTCGAGCGCCACCCCATTTTTAAGTGATGATCTTCGAAAGAAGTGAAACATACTAAAGCCCCGTTTAACCCACGGGGCTTTTTTATTTCTGCTGGTTAAACTCCAGAACACTGATAATCAAATCCTTGCACCCCAACCATTTTGAAAGATATGTAGTAGAGTTAACCGGCCACAGCCTCTTTCTCTGCATCACCGATAAAGAATTTGTACCAGAGGTAGGCAACGAGCATTACGCCGAGATAAATCAACCCCAACGTCAGGTTGAAGATCATCATCGAGATGAAACTCACTATCGCCACGACGAGCGCAAAGATCTGCACCCATGGATAAAGCTGAGCTACGAACGGACGTGGAAGATTCGGCTCATTCTTACGGAGAATGAAGAAAGTTATTAGGCCGAAGATATAAAGCGTAATCGCACCAAAACAGGCAAGCGTGATGATTTCGCCGGTTTTTCCGGTGAGAAGAGCGCCTATTCCTACAATCATGTTCAAGACTAGTGCCTTGGCTGGAGTTTTAAATTTAGGGTGAGTTTCACCTAAAATTCTCGGGAAGTATCCGACTCTGCCGAATTCGTAAGTCACGCGGCCCCCGGCCAGAATGATTCCGTGGAAAGATGCCACGAGTCCGAAAAGCCCGATCGTGAGGAGCAAGTGATAGAGATAATTATCTTTACCCACAATGTGAGAAAGTGCGAGTGGAAGTGGGGAGTCTGAAGGAGCAGCACCCGGAGTCGGATACACGATTGCTTCCCAGCCGTTCACGCCGATCGAAGAAACGAAAGTAAGAATACAAAGAACCACAAGAGTAAAGATCGCCCAGCCGAATCCTTTTAAAATATTTTTCTGTGGATTGATGGTTTCTTCCGCCACGTTTGCCACGCCTTCAATGCCCAAGAAAAACCAGATCGCAAATGGAATGGAAGCGAAGATTCCGGTCACTCCATTTGGAAGCGCATTGGTGGCGAGGTGAGAGGAATCAAAGTGTGGAAGAGTCACGCCTGCGAATATCAGCAATTCAAGCACAGCAAAAATGGTGATGAACAACTCAAAGCGCGCAGCTGCCTTCACGCCGAAGATATTGAGGGATGTGAAAATCACAAAAGCTCCGGTAGCAATTGCAATGATCGGGAGGTTCGGGAAAAATTCGTGGAAGTAAGCACCGATCGCAAAAGCAATCGCTGGCGGTGCAAACACAAACTCGATCAGTTGGGCAATTCCTGCAATGAATCCCAAATCCGTACCCATGGCGCGGTTTGCGTAGTCAAATACGCCGCCAGCCTTTGGAATCGCGCAAGCGAGTTCGCAGTAGCTGAAGGTGAAGAACACGTACATGAGCGAGATGAAGATCGTGGAGATCCCCAGCCCCAGAGTTCCACCTGCGGGTAACCCAAGATTCCAACCGAAGTACATTCCGGAGATAACGTAGCCCACACCCAAGCCCCAAAGCATGACGGGACCAAGTGTTCTTTGTAAGTGAGAGTCAGAGTGATTCATTCCTTAATAATAGCACTTCAAACAGTAGGATTTAAACTCTTTTGACACTTGATAACTGTTAATTTAGTCTAAGAATACTTATGCTTAATCAATTGAAAAAACTAAACATTGCAGATTGGCTTAGTTGCTCACGCATGATCGCTGTTCCTTTTGTAGTTGCTACAACCCTTCTTGGTTTGAAATTTGAAACAGGAATCATCATGTTGATTGGCATGGCAACCGATTACCTGGATGGAAAGGCAGCTCGATATTTCAAAGTTAGCTCTAAGATAGGTTCCAGACTCGACTCCATTGGCGATGCAGTTCTTTTGCTCGCCGGCTTCTTTAGTGTCGTTTGGTTATATCCTGAATTTATTCAAGCGCACATTTGGGAGACCTGGATCTTAATCATTCTGTATTTCCTACAGCCAGTTGTTTCATTTATAAAGTTTAGACGCGAAACAGCTTTCCATACGTATTCGGCCAAACTATCGGCACTAACGGCCAGTCTGTTTATTATTCCTTGTTTCTTCTATGAGCCGAATGAGTGGCTGTTTTACATTGCCTGGGTTGTCGGCATGATAGAGCAAATAGATGAACTAGCCCTTCTGTTTATCATTCCGGAGCTAAAAGAAGACATCAAAGGTGTCTACTGGTTCCTGAAAGAAAAATAGTCCTAAGTCCTAACAGATAGTTCTTTCTGGCACTAAATCGAGCCCTCTTAAGTGGGTGCCCCAGTCAATTCAGGTGTCGGTAAATGATTTTGAAATAAAAAAAGCCTCGGTCTCAAACGAGATCAATTACCTTAACAGTTTTTTCAGAAATCTGAGATAGGTCATCCAGTGGATTACGAATCGCCATGAGAGTTGTAATCGCATCACGATCATTTCTATCAACGATGCGGAACTTAAGATTCGATGGTGGAGCCTTACTTTTTGTTGTTGAATCGAATGGTTCATCCTGTTTCATACGTAACCTTTTATTCTTGAATAATAACAAAATGTACTAAAGTTACAAACACTTAGACTAGTAAAGGCCGTGGCAGAAATAGGCTTTTGTATACGTTTGTCTCCAGGATCGACTGCCACCCCATTTTGATTCTGATGGAGCCTCTGGCTCCAATGAATATAGAAGCCCCGTTTAACCCACTGGGCTTTTTTAATTTATTTAACTATAATTTTCTAATGAAAATACTCACACTCTTTTTAGTCCTCACGTCCGTAATTCTGATTTCAAGTTGCTCAACAACTTCAAGCTACATCCCTGTTCAAAATCTAAATTCCCGTGGCAATGACTGCAAACTAGACATTTTTATGCCAGGACAAACTCCAAAAGTTGAAACTGATGTAATTGGTAACTTCTCGGTAAAAGAAATGGGATTGTCAGTTGGCTGTGACTGGGAAGACACCCTCGCTAAAAATAAAGAGCATG
>JBEIEO010000158.1:0-7215 GCA_040382895.1 Halobacteriovoraceae bacterium | reverse complement strand
TTGGTTAAACTCTCTGCAAAAAGTTTCTCCACACGTAAAATAACTCCCGTTACTTTTTCATTCACATCCAGTCTTGCATTGCCTTCGGTCTGGCTTGCTGAAGAGTGCGAAAGCATGGCCTGTGCTGTATCCAGTCCTGCTTCCTTTTGAATCAGCGCTTTATTTATTTCCTCACGAATCATTTAGTAGCGGGGCATTTTGCCTTTGTGATGAAAAAAGAATTTGCACCCAGTCGGTCGCTCATTTTTGAGTTCAAGGATCATTTCACGAATAAATGGGGTCATGACCTTCATGTTGGGATTATTGGTTTAAGTTACTTTGACATGATGGAGCGTTCCATTGATCCAGACAATGGTTTCACTCAGATCAATTGTTCCTCGATTGAAATCGACTGTCTGGTCATTAAGAGCACTGGCCTCACCAATTCTTGCTTCAAGAAGAAACTGAGTGAGCATAAGATAACGAAGCTTCTTACTCTTGAATGCACCGACCTCTGGTAGGGCCTCCGGTGGAAGGTCTTTTTTAGTCCTCTTAACAGGTTTGATTTTTCTGGCCTTAAAGTGCTTGCGCCGAATTGTATTAGGGAAGGGGGAGATCTCCTCATCGTACCAGTTAAAGATCGAGTAGAAGTCTTTTAGCTGTTTGTCAAAATTGCATCTTGTAGAATCGGATGAAACAAGAAGTTTCATATCCTGAAGATGCTTGAGGATGATTCAACCGTTCATTTCTGACATTTTGACAGCAAAAAGGTTAGGAAGGAAATGAGTTAGGCATTTAAAGCGGTTTTTAAGTGTTTCTCTCAGGAGGCCAGGTCATCTGCAATATGTGTTTCCTTAGAAAGCACTTCGAGAAGCCTCGCAGCCGCGCCGTCTGGGGTTCTTTGACCTTGCTCCCACGCCCGAACAGTGGCCGGTTTTACGTTCAGAAGGGAGGCAAATAGGGGTTGGCTCATGTGAAAGACTTCTTCACGTAGCTTTTTAATATCTTTTTTTGACCATTTAGGGGCCGGCCTTGAAAGTTTACGAGTAGTCTCGCGGCTTTTGAGTTCACCTTTTTTCATGGCAACAGCTTCTTGGAGACTTTGTAATAGGTCATTTGCAATACGTTTCTTTTTCATTTGTCCTCTCCCTTGATTTTGCTTACCAGCTCTTTGAAAGCCTTTTTCTCGGCAGCGGTTAAATCGTCAGCCTCATTTTTTCCATACAGATATAGCAAATAAGTAACTTCTTTATCTGCTAGATCCAAATAGATAACTCTCAGACCTCCACGCTTACCTTTACCTCGTGATGGATCTGGCGTACGAAATTTCTTCAATCCACCTGTGCCAGCGATGGTATCCCCAATGTTTGGATTCTCCATGATGGCATCTTGAATGGACTTTAAAAGTTCGGAGCTTCCTATTAGTTCAACTTTCTTTGTAAATGTAGGAGTCTCTTTAAAGGTCCGAGTCGTAATACATAGTATTACATAATACTATGTATTAGTCAACGATTGCACTTTGGTAGCTCTTTATCGAAAAACAAAGAGGTTTAACTTATTGAAATGTAGAAGTGTATGAAGTGTTGATGTTCAGTTCGAACCACTCGACAGTTATTTGCACAATGGTGCCCTGTAGAGAAAATACGTTTACGTTGCTTTTATGGTTGAGAATCATGCTCTTAACAGGTGACCGTCATGTCAGTGAAAGATAAAAAAGAAATCATTGGTGAGCTTTTAGAAAGTCTTTTTGGTAAGGACGATAAGATTTCCTTTTATTTCATTAAAAAAGGAAAAAGCACTTCAAAGGATGAAGCCATCATCCCTTTTAAAACACGCAAAAAAGTAGATGCTAAAAAAATAAAAGAGATAGAATTTCTTCTTAAGAAGAAAACTGGTGAACCCGACTTAAGGCTTATTCGTTGGAGCGATGTGATAGGTAAAATCGTTCCAGCTTCGAGAGTATTTAAAATCCCATTTTTTGATTCAACAGATGTTACAACCAAATACCATCCCTGGCGCCTGTGTCCGATTGGTGAGCATTGGGTAAGACGTCATCCCAAGCACCTGCGTTCAGGGAATGTTACTGATCATGACGGTCATTGTCGTAAGAATAAAAAATCAAAATCTGAATTCTATCATGCTGATGAATTAAAATTGATGGCCGAAACTCATTTCGGTTCATTAACTTCTGATCCTAATGCCATGCCCGTAAATGATCCCTTAGGTTTTCCTAATGGAAATAAGTATGATCTTTTGATCGCTGGATGGACGAAGTTCTGGAATGAGGTTTTAAAGCCTGATGAGCCTCTTCCACCGGATTTAGTTAAGGCTCTTATGGCCACAGAATCCAGTTTTAAAACACCTAAAGATCAGAAAAGTTCTAGTGGTGATGCCCGAGGATTGATTCAGGTAACAGAGAGCACGCGCAAAATTCTTCAGAATATTAAGGGTGAATTGAAGAACCATCACATCGAACTTACAGTTGATGAAAGTCGTGAACCTGTGACAAATGTCGCCGCAGGAATCAGATGGCTCCATCATAAAAAATTTCTTTTGGAAAAAAGGGTGAAGAGACAAGTTAGCTGGGAAGAAGCAATTTTTGAATATAAAGGTTTAACTAAAGATATTGGTAAAGACAAAACCACTGACCGTATAGTGAGCGAGATAAAGGGCCATCACAAAACGTTGAGAGAAGAGAGGAAGAAAAAATGAGACTTCTTTCACATGTATTCTTCATTTTAGTCTCGCTACCATCATTTGCCGTTGTACATAAGCGAACATCGCATTTCCTCGATATCGAAATATCCAAAGAGAATTCAAAGATTGAGTGTTCTGAACATCATAAAAACAATACCTCCTATTTAAGCTTCAATCTTCTTGATCAAGGAATATATTATTTCTTCTATTGCAGGAGGCCTTTCTCAATAAAAGAATGTCGAATTCAAAAAGAAGAGTATTTCAAGATTCTTGAAAAAGCAGGTTCTGTTCGTGTCGTTGGGATTAGTCCAGTAGAGGAGCATATGAGAGACTCAACTCTAAGAAATTATAAAATGCCGTTTAAGGCCGAAAAAGTGATTTCATCTGTCTTTATCCGGCTACAGGCAGGTAGTAGATGTAAGGCTTATTTTGAAGATGATTGCGAGTTACCTAAGAATTATTGGGGTGGGGTCACTCCAGAAAAGTAAGTCAGTCGATGGTTGCAATTTGGTTACACTTTTGCCAAAGACGGCCCAAAATAGCCAACAAATGCCAAAATGGAAAAATCAGAATAAGACCTTGTTTTTCGAGGGAAGTCTCTGATTTTTATGGGTTTTTTTTAAGACTGTTAAGCACTCAGAAGGGAGCCAAGCAGGGGCTCCCTTTTTTTATGTATTACGCTCTTAAATTGTTAATAATGCTGACTAAAAATTCACTACAATTTGTCTTTGGTTACACTCTCTGCAAAAAGTTTCTCCACACGTAAAATAACTCCCGTTACTTTTTCATTCACATCCAGTCTTGCATTGCCTTCGGTCTGGCTTGCTGAAGAGTGCGAAAGCATGGCCCGTGCTTTATCCAGTCCTGCTTCCTTTTGAATCAGCGCTTTATTTATTTCTTCGCGAATCATCTGATAACGGAGCATTTTGCCTTTGTGATGAAAAAAGAATTTACAACCTGCGGGCCGCTCATTTTTAAGTTCTAGGATCATTTCACGCATTAATGGGGTCATGACCTTCTTATTTTGATTGTTGGTCTAGGTTCCTTGTACCTGATGGGGCCTTCCTTTAATCCAGTCAATTTTTCCTCTAGTCAAATCCGAGCAAAATCTTCGGGTTATTTAAAAAGTCGATTCATCTCAAAATCTTCTACAATAAAGAAATGAAATATATCCAAATCGCTTTCTCAGCTCTCTTCTCAGTCGGGTGCTCTACTCATATACCTGTCACAAACAACGTAGTTCCAGTTAGTGATGCCGTTTTAGATGTGCAGATCCAGGCCGATAAAGAGCACAATTCCTTTATCTCTCGCGAAGCTACAATGCGATCCCTGGACCTTGAACTTTTCAAGATTCCCTTGATCGATAAACCGGGACTTCCGCTTTTATACAAGTATGTAAAATACAACTACAGCAAAGAAGAGGCTCTAAATTGGTCTAAGGCTATCGCGAAGCATAGATATGCCAAGGACGAACACGAGCGGATGGAGTTGGTTTATGCTCTTTTGAAGTCTGCCAGCGCAAAGAGTGACTTTAAGGAAAGTACAGAACTCTTGAATTGTAAGAAAGGCTTGCTGGTGATAAGCCCAATGGCGGAAGATCCGGTCGTCTTAAGTTTCTATCCGGCCTTTCCAATCAAAGAAAAGCTCTGGGCTATTATTGAAACTATAGATGCAGGTAATGAACAAATAAAATACTTCCAGCTCAAAGTGAAGCAGGAAGCAAAAAATCTAAATCGAAAGAGTATTCCCGCTGTATTAATTGCCACTACCAAACAGTCACGGAAGATTCAGTCCTGTAACCTTCAAATGGAACTTACTAATTAATTATTCAAAAGAAGAATTTAAAAATGAAAAAATTTATCGTCTTCATTTTATTACTTCTCGTCTCAAGTCAATATGGCGCAGCCCAGACGAAAATAAAGAAAATCAGCCTCGGAATGCATACAACTTGTATCATTGACGCAAACAGCAAGCTGAAGTGCTGGGGTGGACATTCATCTAAACCTGGTAGATATTTTCTGCCCAACTCCGGTCCCGAAATGATTGATGTTTTTCCTGCCGTCGCAGATGTACTTATAGGGCTGTCATTTTCTTGTGCACTTTCCACACTTGGCGAGGTGAAGTGCTGGGGCAAAGTCCCGGGAGCCACGGATGAGGCACAAAAAACGGAAGTTCAACCTTCTCTGGTAAAACTTCCGGCCCCTGCAAAATCTATCGCTGGAATATCGGATACAATTTGCATGCAACTGATCAATGGAAAAGTTTACTGCTTTGGTAGAAATAATTGGGCCACTCCCACCATCTATTCGGGAACGAACGAAGCAATCCCCGTCATACTACCTGATGGGGTAATTCAGCTAGAAGCTTCCCCTCTCGATTTCACAGCTCTCTTAGATGATGGAACAGTTTTGCGCTGGGGTAACTTTCAGCCGAAAGCCAAGAAGCTGAACTTGGAACCGGTAAAAAAACTCATGGGCGGTGACACCCGAATCTGTTTTATTTTGAATACAGGCCGAGTTCTCTGCGAGATGGATAAGGAATCATTTAAGCCGGTTAAGGGTCTCGAAGGAAATGTTGTAAGCGGTCGAACACATGAAGAATCAGGTTGCGCAGTCTTAGAAGGTGGACAAGTTAAATGCTGGGGCTTTAATGGTAATGGGAAAATTGGCTTAGGTGCTCATATAGATCGAACCTCCGATGCTCATTTAGTTGCTGGGGTGAGTGATGCTTTATCAACTGAGATGGATAATGGTATCTCCTGCGCCTTATTAAAGAACGATACGGTAAAGTGCTGGGGCTCAGGTTTTAAAATTCTCGGTAATGGCGATCAAACTTTTCTTTCACCTTACGAATTAAAAATTCCATTGAATTAACTTAAAACTTTCAAAATAGAGAGTGTTTTATCAATTTGCTTATCGGTGGTCTGATAGATTATGCGATACACTTGTACTAGGAATTGCTTTAAGTTGGGAGATTCTTTTACCAGAGTCCGGATAGTGGAAGGTCCTATAGGCGATCAACTGAATTAATTAATCTTTGGACAAAAAGCTGAGCCTTTTTTGGGGAATCCTGTGATTTAAAATCACCAATAGCTTCTATGTGCTTCAAAGGCCTGGGAAATTAACCACACTCTTCGACTGATTCCTCCCATTGGTTATGAGTAGCTAAACCTCAAAACCAATACGAGGCTTAAGAGATTGGTAAAAGTAGTAACAATTATCAATACAATAGGTAAAAGTTATTCTCTCTCAAAGAGGCACCTTTCCTTGCTAATTCCTTCCTGACTTTTTTATAATGAGGAATGCTTTCCAGTCTCAGACCCTCCCATTGGGTGAAGAATCTTCTTCTGGCCGTACCACTTTTGGTGTCCCACCGATACTCGGAATACTATCATCTCCCGGCCCTGGCCTTGGCTTTTCTCAGCTTTTCGATAGCCGCCTCTGCGGGGTATCTTTTCAACGATCTGAGGGACCGTGAGTCAGATCAAAATCATCCGGAAAAAAAACACAGGGCACTGGCTTCTGGAAAACTTTCTTCAGCGCAGGCATTAAGTCTCGCTGGAGCTTTAGCTCTGAGTGCCCTCGGAATTGGAAGTTTTCTTCCCCGGCCTTATCTGCTGATCCTCTCGGTCTATCTCATTCTTACGGGCCTGTATTCCTGGAAGCTCAAGCATTTCCCGATGGTCGATGTCTTGCTTCTGTCAGTTTTCTACACTCTGAGGATACTGGCCGGGGCCTTCGCGACTCAGATTGAGCCGTCCGCCTGGCTGCTGGCCTTCTCGGTCTTCATCTTCACCAGTCTTGCGCACCTGAAGCGCTACAACGAGCTTAAAGATACTCCTATGGCCCGTAGTTACTCCGCCAATGATTTACCCCTCTTGATGAGTTTCGGTATCTCCAGTGGTGTGTGTTCAGTTCTTATCCTGGCTTTCTACATTCAAAATGAGCAGGCATCTCTTTTATACTCAAGTCCAAAGCTTCTCTGGTTCAGTTGCTTTATTCTTCTCTACTGGCTTATGCGCAATTGGCATCTTTCCCATCAGTCGAAAATGCCAGACGATACCATGCTTATGGCCTTTAAAGATCCCATCAGCCTTATTTGCGCATCTCTACAGTTATTAGTTCTCATGCTGGCGAGATATTTATGAAGTATAGTCTCATCAAAAGCTGGGGTGGACATTCAAGACTCCTGGTAGAAGAAAGCTGCACGGGCTTAGCTCGGGGGAATGGGCAGAGCTATGGAGATAGCTCAATTCACTCCGAAGTGCGAAGTCTCGCGGTGAACAATTTCTTTGTGCTTGATGAATCGATGGGAATCTTAAAGGCCCAGTGTGGAGCTACGATGGGCGAAATTCTCGCAGCATTGTTACCGAAAGGGTGGATCCTACCGGTCATTCCCGGTTCTTCCCTCGTAACAGTTGGGGGCGCCATCGCCTCGGACGTACATGGGAAGAATCACTTCAGTCACGGAACTTTCTCTCAGCATGTAGCATCCTTTAAACTACAGATTGCTGGAGATATCCATACAGTCTTCCCAGGG
>JBEIEO010000157.1:0-7217 GCA_040382895.1 Halobacteriovoraceae bacterium | reverse complement strand
CGTATGTTTTACAAAAAGGAGCAGTAGTTTTTACCTGTCGCTCTCCAGTAGATGCTGTTTTTAATCAAATTCCTTCTAAAGTGTTTGAACCTGACATATTCCCAGAGTTACCTTATGTGAATAGTGTTAAAACTAATTATAGACCAATATAACCGATGATAATTACAACAGAGATAGAACCATCGATTTTTGATTTTAAGGATATTCCTTATCTTTGGGGCGGGAAATACCCTAAAGAAGGATTAGATTGTTTTGGTTTGTCAGCTGGACGCGTTCAGTCGACCGGTCTGAAAATGATCGTCGAGCGCGAACGTGAGCGCATGCGCTTTGTTCGCTCTATTTATTGGGACATCAAAGCTGATGTTCACCCGGAAAAAGAGAAGAAGTCTGTCTTTGAGGCCCGCTTGACTTCTGTGAAAGGAACTCGTGTGGCCGGTGGTAAGGACTTTGATGGTCTCACCGGGAAACTCATCGAGGATAAAAAAGTTGTCTTATTGGATGAGAAAAAATCCAAAGACCTCAAGAAAAGCATTGAGACTTCGGCCTGGAAGGTGACTTCTGTTGAAGAGAAAACTTTTAACTCTAAACCTGCTATCCCATTCATTACTTCCACATTACAGATGGAAGCTAACCGTAAGCTAGGTATGTCTTCAAAAGATACCATGAGAACGGCTCAGCGTTTATATGAAGAAGGTCTCATTACTTATATGAGAACTGACTCACCCAATCTTTCTCAGGAAGCCATCAATGCTGCTCGCGAGATGGTGGTGAAGCTGTACGGAAAAGATTATCTCAATCCGGAAGTTCGTCAGTATTCGGCTAAACAAAAAGGTGCTCAGGAAGCCCACGAAGCCATTCGTCCGGCAGGCTCTGAGTTCACTCATCCAGATAAAACCGGCCTTTCAGGTCGTGAGCTTTCTCTCTATGAATTGATCTGGAAGCGAACGATGGCCACTCAGATGAAAGAAGCTGAGAAGGCCTCGATGACCATTAAAATTGAAGCTGGCGACGCTGAATTTTCAGCTTCTGGTACACGCATTCTTTTCCCAGGATTCTTAAGAGTGTACGTGGAAGGATCAGATGATCCGGAAGCGGCTCTGGAAGATAAGGAAGTGATTCTTCCGGTTCTGAAAAAAGGTGATGTGATTAAACCCGTTACCATCAATACCCTTCAGCATGAAACCAAGCCACCGGCGCGTTTCACAGAAGCTTCTATTGTTCAATCTCTGGAAAAAGAAGGAGTAGGTCGTCCTTCGACTTACGCATCGATTATCGGAACAATTCTTGATCGCGGTTACGTGAGAAAAGATGGATCCGCTTTGATTCCAACCTTTACCGGTATGGCCGTGATTCAGTTACTTGAGAATCACTTCGAGCACCTGGTAGATTATTCTTTCACCTCTTCCATGGAAGAGTCGCTGGATAAGATCGCCTACGGTGAGGAAGACTGGCTGAAGTATCTGACTAAGTTCTATAAGGGCAAAGCAGGGCTGGCGAAGAAAGTTGAAGAGCAAGATAAGAAAATTAAACCTGATGAATCCCGCACGATCTACATCACCAAAAATGGTGAAGCTATGGAGATCAAAGTTGGACGCTTCGGACCTTATGTGGTCGAGAAAACGGGCAAGGAAGAAGTTCACGCTTCTATTCCTGAAGATATTGCTCCGGCCGATATTGATCCGGCCCAGATTAAAGAGCTTCTGAAGAACTCTTCGGAAGGTCCGACTCCGATCGGAAAAGATCCAAAGACCAAGCAAAATGTTTACTGCCTGGTTGGCCGGTATGGAGCTTACTTTCAATTGGGTGAGGCGACGGAAGAAAATCCAAAACCAAAACGCGCTTCTTTGCCGAAAGGTATGGAGCCCAAAACAGCGACGCTGGAAGCTGCATTAAAGGCTCTTGAGCTTCCGCGTGAGCTAGGTCTGCATCCTGAAACTAAAAAACCGATCATGGCCAATAACGGTCGCTTCGGACCGTATGTTATGCACGACGGGAACTTTCGTTCTCTGAAAAAAGAGGACGATCTTTTTGCCATCGATCTGAAGCGGGCCCTGGAGCTTCTCAATGAAGAGAAGAGTGCTTCAAAGCGTGGTGGGAAAGTGCTGAAAGACTTCGGCGTGGTGGCAAAGCTTAAGAAAAAAGCCTCCATTTTGGATGGAAAATATGGTCCTTACATCAAGGTGGGGACTAAGAATATTACCCTTCCAGAAGATAAGCGGGATCCGAAGGTCATTGAGAAGATGACTGAAGCGGAACTGGCCAGCATTGTCCTAGCCGCCAACAAGAAGTAACAGAGTCTTTTGCTGCACAGCAAAAGACTCAAAACTTAGCAAAACTTCGTTGACAGTAGGCACCGCTATCGGTAAATTTCCAGAACTAATTTTGTTATATTGTTCACTATAAGGATAAGCGTATGAAAAAAGGTATTCACCCAGAGTATAGAGATGTTGTTTTCAAAGACGTTTCTTGCGACTTCGAAATCATCACAAAATCTACTATTAAGACTACAGATAAAATCACTGTTAATGGCAAAGAGTATCCACTTTTCAAAGTTGATATCTCTTCTGGCTCTCATCCATTCTACACTGGAACTCAGCGTGTGATGGATACTGAAGGCCGTGTTGACCGCTTCAAGAAAAAATACGGAAAGAAGTAACCTCAAATTACATTCGATATTTAAAAGCCCTCGAAAGAGGGCTTTTTTTTTGTCTGGAATTATTTCACCATCGTCGGTGCTTTCTGGATTTCCTTAGAGTGAGCAAAGAACCACACCAAGCTCACACCAAAGAAGGTGTAGTGAGGTGACTCATAGAGCGGGCTCTGGTTATAAACAGCGCCATCCAGGTAGTCGTAACGGAAGAACGGAATGATCAGCACGTCTTTGATTCTTTTATTCAAAGCCGCCACAAATTGTGTCCCCGAGTATCCACTGACGGAATGATAGTAGCGTCGTCGGTTGGTCACATCCTGAGAGTCCACAGCGTAGAAGCGATTATGAAATCCACTGGAGCCATACTGTGGTCCAATTGAGATCTCTGAACCCCATCCCCAGGTCGCTTCAGTTCCCTTAGATAGTAAATTGATATAAGGAATGGAGTAGTACCCAACATGCTCTAGATAAGTCATGTCGGTGCCATAGACGGCGCGATAAGGCATCTCAATATTCAGGAAGTGATTTTCATCCTGAGATTTCCAAAGATAGTAGCGAAGAATAGGGCCCAGCTCAAAAGTAGGATCAAGTTCCCGCATGCCTTTTCTGAGTTTGTTTTCATTGCTGACATTGAGGCCCAAAGAAAAACTCAGATCCAGAACCAGATCTTTATTAAATCGCATGATGTGGCTGCGAATGTAGCCATTCTCAGCTTCAACTTTTTCTCCCCGAACCACGTAGGCAGGGAAGGGAATAAAGTACCACTTATCCTGAGAAGAGCCGCGATAATGATTTGTATTGAACGGCACGAATCCAACACCTGCTTCCCAAAGTGGAAGGGTTTTTTGATCGGCGAATGTAACAGAAGAAAATAAAAAGACGAGAGCAATTAGCAGCACTGATGCTGATGACGATGAGAGTGCTGAAGATTTTTGAAGTGAGCAAAAACCAGAAATAAACTTCCTAATATCGAAACCCCATGGCTCATTTGATCTGAGACTTTATCTTCCAATAAAATCCCTGCAAAGACCAGCACCAGACCAGCAGTGGCGAGCTTTATGATCCAGCTGAGTCCATGTTTACGGTATCCAGGAATGAACGCCAGGGGAGAAGTAAAAAGGATGAAGAAGCCCACGACAATATGAATCCAGCTGGCATGGGTGAATTGAGATATGACCGGGAAAAATAGCGGGATGAAGGCCACCATGATACAGTGAACAACGCAGACAGATGAGAAAGCGATGCCTAGACGGTCCCAAACGACTTTTTTCATAGGGCGAGGTATACCCGATAAACCCCTTATCGTCTATAATCGCCCCAAGACAAAAGCCTTAAGTTGTAAAAACTACGTTCTTTATTTAGGAGATAACCTATGAAAATTGCATATCTATTCTTTGCTCTAATGTTCTCCCTCTCTGTCTTCGCCGCCAGAATCGAAGTCGATGTGAATGGCATGACGTGCGGAATGTGTGTGGAGGCCATTACCAAAGAACTCAAAACGACGGATAAAGTTGAAAACATTCGCGTGAGTCTTGAGAATAAAAAGGCCAGCTTTGAAGAAGTGAAAGGAAAGAAAATTTCTGATGCTGAAATCAAAGGAGCTATCAAAAAGGCCGGCTACGAAGCTGTCAAAATTCGTCGATGATTCAGATTCTTTTTGGTTCACAAACAGGTAATGCCCAAAACCTCGCCAGTGTCATCAGCGATAATCTCGCTGACGCCGGCATCGAGAGTGAAGTGCATGATATGGGTCAGATCGAGCCAGAAAAAATATTTCAGATGCACAAAATTCTCATCGTCACCAGTACCTATGGTGACGGTGAAGCTCCCGATAATGCTTCTGAATGGATGAGCTTTTTGAAATTCAGTGATGAGCTGGATTTGTCATGCTTAAGTTTTGCCGTGATCGGTTTAGGTGATCCCTACTATCCGCATTTCTGTCAGTGTGGGAAAGATTTCGATGAGTACCTGTCCAAACATGGCGGGCATCGCATGGCGCGGCGATTAGATTGCGACCGTTACTATGAAGAACAATATGGAGATTGGCTGAAGGATCTCATTAAGGTGTTAAAAAACTAAGTTCAAAGTTAGAATATCTACATCTAGAACGATCAAGGATGGTCTGGCTTGAAGATTGGTATTCTATCTCGAAACCCGCGCATTTACTCCACTCACCGGTTGGTTAAAGCTGCTCTCTCACGAGGCCATCAGGTGCAAGTCGTAAATCCTCTTCGCTGTTACATGAATATAACTTCCGCTAAACCGACGGTGCATCTAAGAGAGCAATCTCTGGATCAGTTCGATGCCATCATCCCGCGCATTGGTGCTTCGATTACTTTTTATGGAACTGCGATCTTAAGACAATTTGAAATGATGGGAACTTATTCACTGAATGAATCCACATCGATTACGCGCTCTCGGGATAAGCTTCGTTGCCTGCAGATTCTCTCGCGCTCTGGCATTGGTCTGCCGACCACATCCTATGCTCACTCCACCAAAATGACCGGTAAACTTATCGAGATGGTAGGTGGAGCTCCTTGTGTGATCAAACTCATCGAAGGTACACAAGGTAAAGGCGTGATCCTGGCCGAAACGCCGAAAGCTGCTGAATCAGTGATCGATGGACTTCGTCAGATGAAGGCGCACTTTTTGGTGCAGGAATTTATCAAAGAAAGTAACGGCTGTGACATCCGCGCTTTTGTCATCGGAGATAAAGTGGTTGCCAGTATGATGAGAAGGGCCAAGGAAGGAGAGTTTCGCTCCAATCTTCATCGCGGAGGCAGTGCTATTCCGGTAAAGATTTCTGAAGAAGAGGCCCGCGTCGCAGTTAATGCAGCTAAGGCTTTGGGGCTGAATGTGGCCGGAGTGGATCTCTTGCGCTCATCCCGCGGACCATTGGTGCTGGAAGTGAACTCATCTCCTGGCCTTCAGGGAATTGAGACTTCAACCGGACTGGATATCGCAAGCATGATCATAGATTACATCGAAAAAAACATTCAGCCTAACGTCGGTCACTACACCGGTTGATTTAGAATTTTCTGTCTTTCACTTATCGAGTGGGCAAAAAAGCTTTCAAGATTTTTTAGCTGATGATTCTTCAGCATCTTCATGGTTTGATCTTGAAGATGTTTTAACAACGCCGGTCCCTGGTAAACATAAGCTGTGTAAACCTGAAGTGCCTTGCCTCCGTCCCGCCAGAAGTTTTTCACATCTTCAAAGTTTGAGATTCCCCCCACGCCAATTAATTCAATGGGAGCTTTTTCATTCAGGATGAGTTGGCGCACTTTGCGGGCCTTGTCCGTCAACAACGCTCCGGAGACTCCACCAATCCCTCGCTCAGGCATAATGGTAGTGTTGGTGGCGATGATGCCAGTAAGTTTTAGGTCACTCACAAGTTTAACCAGCTCGCGAATTTTTGTCTCGTCCAGATCGGGAGCAATTTTCAGATAAAGATCTTTATGGGACGTTTTTTTTAGTTCGTGAAAAAGTTCGCTTAAATAGCTTGCTTCCTGCAGGGCCCTGAGTCCCGGTGTGTTGGGAGAAGAAACGTTCACTACAAAGTAATCCACATCATCTTCAAGAGTGGCCATCATGACACTCAGTTCATCGATACTTTCTTCCGGTGTGGAATCTTTATTCTTTCCGATGTTCGCACCTAAAACAGTGTCAGCTACAAAAGCTTCCAGTCGGGGAGCAATATGCAGTAACCCCTCATTGGGAAAGCCCATGGCATTTCGGAGGGATGATTCTTCGGGGTAACGAAAAAGACGAGGACGGGAATTACCCATTTGGGGTTTTAAGGTGATGGTACCGCATTCCAGGGCACCAAATCCCTGTGCTGCGAAAAAAGGAAGTGCTTCAGCGTTTTTATCCAGACCGGCAGCTAGACCAAAGGGATTTTTCCACTGCTGTCCACCGACTTTGAGACTTAAAGCTTCAGGACTTGGTGAGCCGGTGAGTTTTCCGATAGTAGGACTCAGGCGTGCCAGAGTCAGAGTAAGTTCATGGGCCTGTTCAGGCGCAAGGCTGAAAAGCAAAGGTTTAATCATGGAATAAAGCATGACTCAATACTAGTAAGCTTTTCTATGAAAGTCATTAAGACCATGCGAGAATGAGAGATATGAAAATCTTATTCTTTATCTTTAGCTTCCTGTACTTGCTTCCGCTTGCGGCTCAGCACCACGAGCAACCCCTGAAAGAAAGTTCTGCGGATCTTCGTTCCCATTTCGTTTTATTTAGCTTGGAAATTCCAGACAACAAGAAGAGTTATCTTCTGGAGCGCACCGCCAGTCAGGATTACTTTCTTCGCATGAAAAAGAAAAATGATGAAACCATTCGCAAAATTTCCAGTAAAGATGCTTTGAAACTGGATAAAGACTTCGCCTCCCGCTTCCTCAAGTGTCAGTACGAGCTGGAGAGCAAGAAAGGTGAGTGTGAGGTAACGCTTCGCCTAACAATGAAAGGCGAGAAGCAAGAGATCTGTGAGAAAGATGATAAGAAGAGTCAGGAAATAGAGTCTTTCATCGAAGAGCTGGCAAAGCGCTTCTGAAAAGGGGCCAACATTTCT
>JBEIEO010000156.1:0-7230 GCA_040382895.1 Halobacteriovoraceae bacterium | reverse complement strand
GGGATTCTCCATCTAACGAATCAAGGTGCCGTAACCTGGGCGGAGTTTGCAAAAATCGCGGCTATGTCAGCTTCCAGTAAGCAACAACTTGATCATTCCCTAATCATCGAAAGAAGATTAGCAGATTTGAATCTCAAGGCGAGAAGACCCATGAATAGTGTTTTGAGAAGCGAAAAGTGGGCTCTACTACCCAGTCTTGAAGACGCATTAACGAGATATTTTTTACAACTTGAATCAGTCCAGTAAAGGAGCAACGATATGAAAAAACACATCGGAATTGCAGGAGCAGGCTTCGCAGGAGCAGTCCTGGCAAGAGAATTAGTGGAAAGTGGAAAATACAGAGTTACTATCTACGACGAAAGGAAACATGTCGCCGGGAATTGTCATACCCAAAGAGATGAGGAAACCGGAGTCATGGTCCATGAATATGGCCCACATATCTTTAATGCCAGCCGTGAAGATGTTTGGACTTACATCAATAGGTGGGGAAAATTTGAACCATTCATTAATCGAGTAAAAGCACATACGGCGAAAGGTGTTTTTTCTTTACCTATCAACCTCTTAACCATCAATCAGTTTTTTAATAAGAAGATGTCTCCAGCCGAGGCCAGAGACTTCGTCGGTGGGCTGGCCGACGATTCTATCAAGGAACCGGTGAGTTTTGAAGAGC
This sequence comes from Halobacteriovoraceae bacterium, assembly GCA_040382895.1. Taxonomy (GTDB): domain Bacteria; phylum Bdellovibrionota; class Bacteriovoracia; order Bacteriovoracales; family Bacteriovoracaceae; genus Peredibacter. The sequence goes on along the minus strand of JBEIEO010000156.1, from coordinate 6,560 downwards.
AGGCAATGAAGTTTCTGGGAAATGATTTCTATAAAAACTTCTTTTATGGTTATACTAAAAAGCAATGGGGTGTTGAACCTTCTGAATTGCCGGCATCAATTCTCAAGCGCCTTCCTGTACGCTTTAATTATGATGACAACTATTATAACCAAAAGTATCAGGGCATACCGATAAGTGGTTATACAGAAATTGTCAGAAGGATCCTGGATCATCAGGACATCACGGTGCGAATTGGGCAGCGTCTGGAACCGGAAATGAAAGATCATTTTGATCACGTCTTTTGGTCTGGGCCTATGGATGGCTTTTATCAATTTAAATTAGGGCGCCTTGGATATCGGACTCTGAAGTTTGAAAAATTTGTTGAAAATGGAGATTATCAGGGCAACCCAGTTATTAACTATTGCGAGGAGCATGTTCCTTTCACCAGGATTGCGGAACATAAACATTTCACGCCGTGGGAAGAACACGAAAAAACGGTTTGTTTCCGTGAGTATTCAAAACTCTGCGAAGAAAACGATACGCCATACTACCCACTTCGCTTAAACGACGATAAACATATGTTAGAGCAATACGTAAAAATGGCCCAGGAAGAATCTAAAGTGACTTTTATCGGAAGACTGGGAACATACCGCTATCTGGATATGCATGTCGTAATCGGTGAATCACTGGATCTGGCAAATACATGTCTGGCCCTGGATATGAAAAGCTGGCCTAAGTTCTCTAACAGTCCTATCGAGAAGAAGTTATGAACGTTTTAGTGACAGGTGGTGCCGGTTATATTGGCAGTCATGCCGTAAGAGAACTGCTCGATACAAAACATACAGTTGTGGTTTTGGACAATCTTTCTCATGGTCATCGCAAAGCCATCGATTCCCGTGCCAGTTTCGTGCAAGGAGATACCTCAGATTCTAAAATATTGAGAGATATCTTTCAAAACTATCATATCCAGTCCGTGATGCATTTTGCAGCTGATATCGAAGTTGGTGAAAGTGTAGTGAACCCGCTGAAATATTATCAAAACAATTTTTCGAATGCTTTAAATCTCCTGGGATGTATGAAGGAGAATGGAATAAACAAACTGGTCTTCTCATCGACCGCAGCAGTCTACGGAAATCCAGAGAAAACTCCTATCGAAGAAACTCAAATTAGAAATCCTATTAATCCTTATGGACGCAGTAAGATGATGACGGAAATGGCAATTGAGGATTTTTCTCGTGCCCATGGAATGGGCTTTACTATTCTGAGATATTTCAACGTGGCAGGAGCTCATCCGGAGGCCATGATTGGAGAAGATCACCGGCCCGAGAGCCACTTATTACCCAGAATTCTAAAAGCTGCCCAGACTAGTAGCGCCGTAAAAATTTTTGGAACAGACTATTCGACACGGGATGGAACTTGTATCCGGGACTATGTCCACGTAGTGGATCTGGTCCGTGCGCATATACTGGCACTGAATTCTCTTCAAGAGGGAAAAGGTGACGTTTACAACATAGGAAGTCAGAGTGGCTTTACCGTCAAAGAAGTTATCCGTGCCTGTGAACAAGTAACCGGTTTGAAAATTAAAGTTCATGAAGAAGATCGCCGTCCGGGTGATCCGGATGTTCTTGTGGCAAGTAGTCACAAGATTAGGTCTAAGCTTAATTGGACTCCACTTTATCCTTCGATGGAAACCATCGTAGCACATGCCTGGAACTGGCATTCTAAATGTCCCGAAGGTTATGATTCATCAGCTAGTTAACTAAAATCCTCAGCCAAGAGTAACAACAAGCGCCATACTTATTGTTACTCTCTTTCCTATGGTCAAAGAGCTATCCGGCCCCTAAAATTTAAACACTTTTATAAACTTTAAGGAGAAGCCATGGGTCTGATACTCAAACAGCTGTTTTCTTTTATCAAATTACTGAATTCGGATACCGGAAATATATCACTTGCTGCAGGCATGACCTGTGGATTTATTCTGGGTATGACTCCTGTTCTTTCACTTCACAGTTTGGTGATTTTTTTAATTCTGTTTTTCTTCCGCATCCAGATCGGTGCAGCTCTGGTAACTGCTTTTTTCTTTAAATTTGTTGCCTTTCTTCTTGATCCTATCTTCCATGCAGTAGGCAGCAAAGTTTTAGAAATGGAATCGATGCAAGGCTTGTTCACAACACTCTACAATATGCCGATCGTTCCCTTTACTCGTTTTCATAATTCCATCGTGATGGGCTCAGCGGTTGTGACGTTTGCACTTTCTCCACTGGTATTCATCGCCAGCCAGTACTTCATCATTAAATACCGGGAAATTTTTGTGGCACGCTTTAAAGAGACGAAAGTCTGGAAAGTGGTAGAAGCTACCAAATTTTACCAGTGGTATCACAAGTACGATCAATATAAGTGGAATTAAGCGAGAGCATATATGAGCGAAACAAATCAAACCCAAGATAAATCAGCTAAGCCAGTAAAGAAAAAAGGTCCTATCCGTTTTGAAGCCATCATTCCTGTGTTGGTTCTTTCGGTTATCACATTTGCATACTTCACTTACTACTTCGATCGCCATCTTAAAAAACTCATTGAATACGTGGCCACACAAGGGAATGGCGCTGAAGTTAACGTTGCTTCGATTAATACCAGTTTCCTGCGTGGTTCATTTGATCTGAATGGTCTTCAGATCACTGATAAAGAACGCCCAACACACAATATGCTGGAGATTGAAAATATTCACTTCCAGTATGTGTGGGATGCACTTCTTCGGATGAAGTTTGTGGTGGATGATGCCAGTATCAATAATATCCAAATTGCCAAACCGAGAAAATCACCGGGCAAGGTTCTTCCACCGGAACCGGCCAGACCGAGTAAGCTCGATGCCCTTCAACTAGAAGTGATGGCGCAGGTGAAAAACAAGTACTCAAAAAACGTTTTGGGTGATGTGGTGACTTTGCTAGAAGGTGGCGATTACAAAGATCAACTGGAAAAAATCCGTGGAGACCTTAAATCTGAGGAGCGTATTAATTCCATGATGGCCGATGTGAAAGGTAAAAAAGAATTCTGGGATGGGAAAATAAAAACACTCTCCGACACTTCGAAGCTGAAAGAAATTGAAGCGGAAGTGAATGCCATTTCTAAGCAAAAAAATATTCTTCAGCAAGCCCAAGGGATTAAGAAGCTAACTGATCTTCTGAAAGATATCGACAAGCAATACAAGGAAATCCAATCCGCTTCCAAACAGCTTCAAAGTGAAGTCAATGCGGTTGCTCAGTATCCAAAAGAAATCGAAAATCTCGTCAAAGAGGATATCGCTTCTCTTAAAAACCGATTCTCTGTTCCGCAGATTGATTTTAAAGATATCGCGATGCACCTCTTTGCTGGTCAGTTTGCTGAGTACATAGTGAAAGCTCGAAAGTATCAGGCCCTGGCGAAACAGTATCTGCCAGAAAAAAAAGAAAAAGAAGAAGTGGTACCTCCTAAAAGAGCTGAAGGGAAATCTTATCAGTTCCCAATCACCAAAGGTTATCCCCTCTTCTGGCTTAAGCGTGCGGCCATTAGTTCTAAAGGAACAGCCGATTCTTATTCCGGGAATGTTTCTGGGGAACTTACTAACGTGACCACTTCACCTAAAACCATTGGAAAACCAATCGTGCTAGATATGCGCGGGGACTTTCCGGCAGCACAAATTATGGGGGTTAAGGCCATCGTCACTGCGGACTTTACCCGGGATGTGGGACGTCAGTCCGCTCTGATTCAGGTGAACTCATTTGTGGTACCTGAAAAAATGTTTGTGAACGATGAGAAAATAAAATTCGGTTTTCAGAACGCTATTGGTACCACAACTATTTCGGCCAGCCTTGAGCAGGAACAGATTAAGATGAACTGGAACTCGGCACTTAATAAGCCGAAATTTCTGGTGGAATCTAAAACTAAACTCGCTCAGGAAATGCTAACCAACATCCTTAATACAATTCCAGTCATTACTATTGATGGTTCAGTTGCCGGTACTTTTAAAGACTTGAACATGGATATTAAATCCAATCTCGGTGATGAATTGGGTAATGGCTTTAAACGTGAAGTGGGGGCGAAGATCGCCGATGCTCAGAATCAGATTCAAGCCATGGTGGATGAGAAAATCAATAAGCCCAAGGCTGAGTTGATGTCTGCTCTTGGTGGTAATAAGGCCAATCTCAGCAGCCTCAGCAATCTGGCGGAGCTTTATAAAAAGAACGAAGACCGTATTAAGATTGAGATCGAGAAGTTAAAGAAGGGCGGAACCAACGACCTGAAAGAAAAAGGTAAGAAGCTCCTGAAGGGCTTTAAGTTATAAAAAAAGGGCTCCGAAATGGAGCCCTTTTTTTTGCTTAGTAATTCACTAATTTTCTGAGTGCTTCCAGTACATCGCTGGTCTGAGGCAGGATGACCTCCTCAAGATCCGGACAATAGGCCACGTGCACGTCTTTTGAACACACACGAAGGATCGGAGCATCCAACTGCTCAAAGCAATTCTCATTCACCCATGCTGCGATCTCACCGGCAAAGCCTGAAGTTTTATGCTCTTCATGACAAATCAGGAGACGATGAGTTTTAGAAATAGATTTTTTAACCGCTTCAAAATCAAAAGGAGCCAGAGTACGAGCATCCAGGATCTCAATCGAGAAACCTTCTTTCTCAAGCTCCTTTGCCGCTTCTACTGACTTCTGAACTAAAGCTCCCCAACAAACAATCGTTGCAGTCTTGCCTTCTTTCACCACGCGAGCTTTACCAAATGGGATCATATAATCCTCACCTGGATCTGCTGAGCGGTTGTAACCTTGGTAGTAAAGGTGTTTGTGCTCAAGGAACATTACTGGATCATCACAACGGATTGCGGTTCGCAAAAGACCAATTGCATCTAGAGCATTGGATGGATAAACGACACGGATACCAGGATTGTGAGTAAAGAGTGATTCACCTGACTGAGAGTGATACATCGCTCCCCCACGCAGGTAACCACCGATTGGAACTCGAATGACCATCGGACATTTGAAATCGCCACCTGAGCGGTAACGAGTTGTCGCCATTTCATTTTTAAGCTGCATGTAAGCGGTCCAGATGTAATCAAAGAATTGGATCTCCACAACTGGCTTCAATCCACGCATCGCCATTCCGATGGCGCGACCAATGATATTAGCTTCGGCCAGTGGTGAGTTAAACACCTGGCCTGGTTTAGCCGCTTTCTGCACACCGTGAGTAACTTTAAAAACTCCACCCTTCCCTTTCAGGTCAGGATTTTCATATTTTTCTACTTCCGTAAAATCGGCTACATCCTCGCCGAAGACCATCATCAGAGGATTTTTCTTAATCTCAGATTTAAGAGTCATATTCACAGCAGTTGCCAGAGGAATATCTTCCTTACCTGAAAACTGCGGAGAAGTTTCAAACGCAGATGAAGTGGGATCAACATCTGGTGAATACAAATGATCCATGTACGTCGACTTCGCGGGCCAGGCTGTTTCAAGAGCCTTGGTCATAGCTTCTCGCACTTCTTTTGAAGCTTCATCCAGAACCGCCTTCACTTCTTCTGAAGTCAGAAGACCTGTTTCCGTCAGAAACTTAGGATAGGAATTGAAAACATCAAGAGCTGCCTCATTAGCGAGATCATCTTTGGTGCGGTAGTAAGAATGATCATCAGATAATGAGTGAGAGTACGGACGAGTGACATTGGCGTGAACCAGAGTCGGGCCTTTGCCCGAGCGCAGGTATTTTTCCGCTTCAACCATAGTGTTGTAAGAATCCACTGGACAGTTACCATCACAGGTGAAGATCTTAAGTCCTGGGAAGTTGGCCAGAGCTACGGAGATTGATCCGCCGGGAGTCTGAACTGAAACTGGCACTGAAATGGCATAACCATTATCTTCCACCATGAACAGCACCGGAAGCTTGTTCACGCATGCAGTGGTGAGACCTTCCCAGAATTCACCTTGAGAAGTTGTGCCATCACCGCAAGAGACGTAAACGATTTCCTGATCATGATAAACCGGAGAATCTTTTAGTTTTGATTTTTTTAAATGCAATCCTGCTTCCGCAATCCCGCATGCCTGAAGGAACTGAGTTCCAGTACAAGAAGATTTCGAAACGATATTGAGCTTAACATTTCCCCAGTGGGCCGGCATTTGTCGGCCATGAGAAGCAGTATCGCCGTTATTGCCGTTGGCCTGGCAAAGCATTTCGTAAGGAGTTACACCAAGACCCAGGCAAAGAGCACGGTCACGGTAGTACGGAATAAAATAATCATGTTTCGGCTTTAGCACTTTTGCTGCTGCTGAAAGGATCCCTTCATGACCAGCGCCAGAAATCTGGAAGAAAGCTTTATTCTGCTTTTTCATCGAGATCTCAGCATCATCAGTTTTACGAGAAATATAACCGTTCTTCAAAAACCAGATGAGATCAGCTTTGCTCAGTTTGTTTTTGCGAATCAATTCCAGCTTTTTATCATAAGCAGGGTTGGATTTAGAATTCACTTCAGTCGCCTTAGTTTCAGGGGTGTTTATGCGCATAGTTATGTTCCTTAAATAAATCGCCTCATCTTATCTAAGGGTGAAGGGAAAATC
>JBEIEO010000155.1:0-7296 GCA_040382895.1 Halobacteriovoraceae bacterium | reverse complement strand
TAATTCATCAAAATATTGTCTGCTATGCCGACTTCCTCCTCATCCCTTGTGATATGGACATTCTTTCTTTCTCAGCAACCAGATCTATAATGCACTTCATTGGGGCCCTAAATTCTAAAGTTCCATGGTCTAAAGCTGAAATTTTAGGAATCCTACCTGTTAGATACGACAAGAGAAGAAACGTAGATGACTTGGTTATGACGGATCTTTTAAGCCTTGAAGAGAATGATCTATTAGGAGGAGCAAAAGTTTTCTCTCCTATTAGCGACTCTGCGAATATGAAAACAACTCAGGTTCGTAGAAAATTCATAAGCGAAGCATTTCCCAAATCTAGAATTTCTGAAGACTTCGACAGGGTAGTAAGTCAGATCCTAGAAGAGATTCCAAAAAGAACACCTAAGGTTCCGAGAACCGCTTTGGCCAAAGGTGAAACGAGCGCATGGAACTAACCGCTAAAGTACCTTTAAAGAAAAAGACTAAGCTCTCATCACTTTTGTCGATGGAAGACCTTAATCGCTTTGATGACGAAGAATCTTTTTTAGATTTTTCTAATGTTACTGATGAAATCAGGGAGCACGGCCCATTGCCAACAGTGGGCGAAAAAACTAAACCACTGACCAGTTCAGAAAAAGCGGAAGTTGCTGACAAGAAATGGGCAAAGGTAGAATCAAAAACCGAGAAACTGCTAGTCAAGGCCGAGAAAAGGAACGCCAGAAGCATAGCTGAAGCGTATGTAAACCATAGCCAAGACGTAGCCGAACCATATGTTCAACGTAGCCTAATTAAACGCAGAGCTTCATACATAGAGTTTCTCTGTATGAAGGGGATTAAAAAACAGATCCTCCTATCAGTAAAAGAAAAAGCATTTCAGGAAAACGGTGAATGGTTATCCATTCTGGATACTGACGATATTGAAAAGAGGACAGGCTCAAAGGCCAATATCATTAGAGATGCAATTTATCGGATGAAAGAAGAGGGATGGTTTGAAATCATCCATAGCTCGTATTCAGGGTCGAGAATTCTAAAAATATTCCCAGAACACTTCAAGTTTTAACCCCTGGCGTTATTCCTACATACGACCCACATACGCTAAGGCTATGACCCGGCTACGTCTTACATACGTTCCACATACAGGTGTATGTAAAGCGTAGCCGACATGTATGTAGGGCGTATGTAAAGCATAGTGAAGTCGTCGGTAGTCATTTCAGAACCAAACTTTTCGATATAATTAAACTAACTTGGGAAGTTCTCTCCTTCGTCGAGAAAGATTCAATCGCCATCTAGGCTCTACCATTTATAAGCTCAAAAGATTTATGATTTATAAACATAGTAGGGTGGTTGAGCTTGGCAGTCGCAAAGCAAGCTTTACGACTGCTCCTAAAAACCTACGATTCTGGCGAATGTTGCATTTTTTTGCAACCTATGGTATATTGATCATGATGAGACGTGAATATGAAATAGACCCTCTCCATGTAAACGGTTTGCTTATTACGAAGCTGATAGTTGATCCCCATGTGGATAAGCATTCGGATCATATAAATGATGACCTGATAAAGTCTATAGTTAGGCATCTAGATAAAGAGAAACATGTTCCTACAGGGGAAAATGAAGGGTTTAAATATTTTGCTTCAACCATTAGGCATGCGGGACAAGTATATAAACTGATCTGGTTACTAGAAGAAAGTTTTCTATACCTTGGTGTTATAACTGCCTTTAGAGACAGGAGGATCAAATGAGATATCCTAGCAATAATCAAATTCAAAACATTTTGGATGCAGTATCAGATGAAGATTTCGTAGATATTCTGCCTGAAGATGCAAGCAATGTAGACAAAGTGAAATATCAGCTTTGTAAGAAGTTTGTATCTTACCTTGGAAAAGAAGACATTACCCAAGCCGAACTATCCAGAAGGCTTGATGTAGATCGCTCTAGAGTGAACTGGATTGTAAAATATCGGATTGAACATTTCACTATTGATCGGCTCTATGAACTTCTTGAAAAACTTGATCCAAGTGTAGAACTTAAGGTTTCTTAGCCTGAATTCTGATCAGGCCAAGCTTGCAAGGTAAGTGGCCTTATCGTGCGCACGGTTTCAGGAGATTAGATCTGATACTAAAAGACCCAGCTTTTGGCCGGGTCTTTTAGTATGTTGTATCGAAATTCTTAGCTTTAAAATTCAAAGTTTGATTCGATCTCTAGTGCTACTGATCCAAATGAAGTGTGATTTTCGAACGAAACTTCCCATCAACACTTATTTTTGACTGATCACATATACCGGAAGTAAAAGTACCTACATGTGCGCCAATTACGTTCACTCCAATTGCGTAGCTTCTAGATTCTTCAAAAATCATCTTATGTAGACGTTCACACTGCTCTTTTGAGTCTGCCTCAATCTTGATAGTTGCAGTCACAGGCCCATTGCTATCGACGGCAAAGGCTGAAATTGATCCTAAAGCCAAGAGCCCAACAATAACTTTTTTCATAAAAAATCTCCGTTCACTTGAGTAATGTTAAATATTCGTCCTATGGACGGTTTTTCTTCGTTTTTGATTTCGTTGCATTGACCATTGAGTTTTAAAGCGAGCTTTTCAACTCAATGATCACTTTTTCTTCGTTCATCGATTCGTTAGTCACATCAATGACTAGTCGTTTAGATCCGGGATAAAATAGTAGCATCTTACATTAGAAATAATTTTTCCTACTGGACCGACGTCACCATCAGGTCCTGAAATTTCTTCAACAAGATACTTGCCTGAAACTTTGAGATTGGATTTTTCAGAAACTGGAAGATCTATTTCTATCGAATTAGTTTTCAATTTAACATTCTGAGCTGTTACATTTGGCACAGAAGCTAATGCTTCTTCTATATCCATCTTGTCAAAAAAATTAGGAGCTTCACTAAGTTTCCAGTAAGAGAATGCTTCATAAGCTTTCGAATTTACGGCAATCGGTCCAGCATCACTTCTTTTAGGTCTGAAAATATATCCAGCATTAGTGGGTTCATTTTGTTTGTCTTTGAAAAAGCATCTCCCTGCCCAAGCAATATTAGAAATTTTGGCTACATTAGGCAGAGAACCTGCTTTAAATAGATCACCTAAAGTTTCAAAATGGGTTTTCTCTTCATTTACCTGAGCTTCAAAAAGTGTTGCATCCAGTGGCCCGTTAACTTGAAGCATAGATGCGTGTGCTGAAAGAGTCCCTAATGTCAGAAAACCAACCAATAATCTTTTCATATAATCTCCTGTTTATTATCTAATGGTTAAAAACCATGTGTTGTTATTAATTTCTTCGTCATAGTATCCAGTGATAGGTTTGGGCGGCAGGAAAAATTTTGACATGGGGTTAACGTATTTAGCTGAAATCGGTGAAAGGTTCTGATGGGGTGAACAGAAATATGACCCGGCAACTTTCTTTAGGTGCTGCATGGAAAATGTAAAAATATTGGTCGGCCCGAAGGCCTCTAGATAAGAGGCGGGCAGTTTTCCTAACTGCCCGCCAGATCATGCCAAGTATTGAATTAAACTAAATCTTGAGGCTGAAGAGCTTCTGGACTGTTTTGTAGGGTTGGATATTGGGACACTTCTCTTTGGTCAATGACGGTGCCCTGTCCCTTGCTGATCTTTACGTATTCCGAGCTATATTCTTCGGCCAGATCAATCTTCATAATACAAAAATGTGGATCGACCTTAGTGCAGACGAGTAGTGCTTGACCCATCTTAAGGCTCTTAAGCTCGTTTGGATGAACGACATACTCCTCCACTTCTCTGACCGACTTCATGCCAGTTTTGGTATCGCCGAATAAAAATCCTTCTTCGGCTTGATGAGTTTCTTTTTCCACCTTCTGCGTACCTAAAAGCCCACAGAACCACTGGGCATCATCAGAGTCCTGCACCTGAAACACCACTTTGGTCGCGGTGTTCTCATTAAGCTTAAGTGCCAGATCCCCTTCGATACTATTAAGTGACTGTCTGCTTTGGTAAGCGACAATGACACCTATTCCGGCCCCACGTGCCTTTTCAATAAATTCTCCAAAGTCAGGAGTGGCAAAAGACGCGAACTCATCAATGATTAAGGTCAGTGGTTGCTTGATGAAGCTTCTATCATCATAAATGCTTCCCACTGTTTTCATCAGATCCATGAGCATAAGCTTACCCATAATTGAGGCGGTTTCTTTGAGTTTAAGTGAATTCATAAAGAGATAAGCGATTTTTCTCTCGCGTATGGCATCTTTAAAATTAAACTCCGAATCAACCCCTGGAGTACCGCTTACGATTTCTCCAGCGGTAGAATTCATAATCTTGGAGATCTGATTTACTAACCCTTGATAATTATCTTTTTTACTATTTGAGAGCTCCTCAGTCACGCGCCTCAGGTCTGACTTAAACCTCTCGGGGTAACTCAGGTTTAAAATCTCCGCCAAAATATCCATTCTGACACTTGCATCCGTTAAAAACGAATAGAGATCATTTAAGAAGAAGATCTTTCCGCTCTGATCCCTCCTAAAACAAAACGCCTTGATGATAATCATCAGACCACTTTCCGCAACGTCCCGGTAAAAGGACTCAGACCACGTAAGCGAGTTCATGATCTGGGAAGTGATCTCTGTTTCTGAGCCGTACTGAAGCGGATTGTAGGTGTGGGAGACTTTCGGGTCTGACATGGAGACCATCATCAGATCGTCTCTGCGCCCTGAGGACTCACTAAGTCCCGTCATCCAGTCCTGAAGTGCCATGTCTGCCTTGAAGTCAAAAAAGATCACTCCATGGCCTTTGCGGACGCGGTCTTCAATCATGACTTTAAGAAGGTTGGTTTTCCCGGACCCAGATCCACCAATCACTTGAGTGTGGTAGTTCAGGTTGTTGTCGGTCATGTATGCCTTGGGTGTTCGACCTAGCCTCATAATCTTGCTTTCAAAAAGACTGGTTTTGCTTTTCGGTTCAGTCCTCCTAGATCTTTGAAAAATAGTCATTCCGTAATCAATCGGGATCATTCCCGTGCGTGAGAAGAGTCCCCAAAATCCCAAGCACCACGTCTCAAATCTCTTAAATGCCTTATTGGAATTTGACTGAGTGGCACCGGCAATAATGAACGACAATACAAGGGAGGCGATTAAAAAGAAAAAACCCTTCAGAAGATAATCAAAATAAATTCCGGCCTTCTGCTTTAGAGGCACGGACTTAGAAACAATATTAATCGGCTTGCGGTAAGTTCCGTTTCTAAATCTTTTAAGAGCAGACCTTGCATTTGCAAGCCGTTCCTTCTTCTCTTTTAACGCCGGTGCAAGCTCTTGAATTTCACTACCTAGATTATTAATAACCTCTTCATTTTTTAAAAATTTCTCCTCCAGAAGTGATTGCTCCTCAACCTCTCTCGCCGCATGAAAATCCTCTTTAATGGCTCTTCTCTCTTCCTTGGCGTACCGGAGTTCGTTTCTCTTGCCTTCCACGTCGTATGTGGCCGACTCATAATCATTCTGCCTTCTCTCCACAATACTTCTGAAGTCAGCTTCGGTTTTAGGATTATCGTCCGCTCCAAAGTCAGTCAGTGAGTCGACTTCCATATATCCGGCCAGAAGAGTTATCACCAAAACGAAGGGGATAATTCCCAAGAGGAAGCGAACTTTACCATGAAGGACTTCACTAAACTGATGCCCCTCCTCCTTTAAAAGCTTTCCCTCTTTCCCTAAAGCAACGGCAAGGGTAACAGTCAGCGAAACAAGTGCAGCTAGAAAAATTAAAAGCCCCTTCCCTATGGATTCAACGATCTCTGCCGCCATATTGTTGCCAGAATTATTATTTTTACTGCTCATGAGTGGTATTTCCTGAAAGAGCTTCCAGGAATTTGGGAAGCGTCATTAATATTGTTCTGTCCTTAATGGCGGAAAAGCTTTGTTCAAAAATCGGGCGATAGATGTGCTCAAGGCTTGGAGATACTAAGTACACCAAGCGGTCAAAGGAGCGATCGGGCGACATAAGCTCGGCCAGATAATCCGAAAGTCTCTCCTTGATCATTTCTCTTTTGCGCAGAGTCCGGTCATGCTCCACCGCTGTCTTGGTTCCGTTTGATGAAACATAAAACCCGTCCGGCACGTGCCTTCCACCAAGTTTTTTAAAGCTTGGATCAATGATTAAGGATTCGGCCGAACGCCAACTTGTGACCCCCTTGGACTCCAAGGCGAGGCGAACTTGGTTAAGTTCAAGCTGATGGATGACAATTCTTTGGGAATGATCACTCATAGGAATTGGGTACTGGGAAATTCCGGAAACCAGATAGCGACCCATGGCCGAAGACCTGTAAATCTTTAGCGGCGAGTTATCCAATCTAAAACTCTTTAAAAATCCGACTCGCTCCATCAACGCCAGTCTCTCTGTCGCATATGACGCCGTCCTTTGGTCTCCCCATCCCACCTTCCATAGCTGCTCAATCGTCGCAAAACCCTGCTCTACTAAAAACAACACGGCCATCTTATCTCTCTCTGTCGGATGCATCCTCACTTCTCTCTCACTCTTATTATTTCTAATCTCTATCTCAATACTCATTTTTACATCTCACTTACTTATTAAATTTCTTCCTGCTCTCTTACATCAATTAAAACCCTATCTCAACTCGTTGGGAGAGGGTTTTAATTGATGTAAGAGAGCATTCTTAGTCCAATAAATTTAATAAGTTGATATGTAAAATGTACCGGACGCATCGCTAAGCACTAAAGGTACTCTTTCCGGTTCCTTGCATGTCACTCCTGAGCCAACTCAAAAACACTTAAAAGAAATCAATTTCTGGAAATTGCCCCTACGGCAATTTCAATAGTTGCCTAAATAAAATTGGCCAAGATGATTAAAACCTTATGTAATTAGAACAACGCATACATTTAAAAAATATTCCGAGGGTAAATAATGGCCATTAAAATTGCAGTAATGAACCAAAAAGGCGGAGTAGGTAAAAGCTCAGTAGTTCACTGCTTAACTGATAAATTAAGAGAGAAGGGCCGAGCTCTAGTTCTCGACCTCGATCAGCAAAACAACCAACAGACACTTTTAAATATGAGGGACAACGTCTCCAAGGAAGCATCTGCTGCCGGAATTCTAATGAACGGCTTCGATCCTAGAAAATGCATTATTCCAGTCTCAAAGAATGTAGACCTTATTCATTCAGGTGGAAGAACAATTGAAAACTTCGACAGGTTCTCAAAAGATGATTCCGAAAAAATAAGCACTCAGCTAAAAAGGGCCATGCACGAAGTAGAGGACGAGTACGACTTTATCCTTATGGACTCAAGCCCTACGATGACATTAATTC